>NZ_CP071870.1:2183346-2495253 GCF_017569205.1 Propioniciclava sp. MC1595 | reverse complement strand
CGCCCGCCTGCTTGGCCTTGGCGCCGAGTTGTTCGGCCTTGCCCTCAGCCTCGAGGCGTTCGTTGTCCGTCACGTCGCCGGCAGCTTCCTTGGCCTTGCCGGCCAGCTCCTCGGCCTTGTTCGAGATCTTGTCACCGAGTCCCATGGGCAACTCCTCTCCGCGCGGCGGGCGCCTGCGCTCGATTCGTCGAGGCTAGTCGGACGCAGGTTGGATGACAAGGGGTGCGACCTCGAACACCCGGAATCCCTTGGCCGAAGCGGTCCGGTCGCAGCGGTAGCCCTGCTCCTGCAGCCAGCGCTGCAGCGAGTCCGCGCCGAGGTTGCGGCCCACCACCAGGCGGGCCACGCCGCCCGGCGCCAGGCGGGCCAACCAGTGCAGCAGCAGGGCGTGCAGGGCCTCCTTGCCGATCCGGATCGGTGGGTTGGACCAGATCTCGTCGTAGCGGGCCTCCGGGTCGGCGTCCTCGGGCAGCGTGGCCCGCACACGGTCATCTACGCCGTGCGCGGCCGCGTTGAGGCGGGTCAGCGCGAGGGCGCGCTCGTTGGTGTCCACGGCGTCCACGGTCGCGCCCGGTGCGGCGGACGCCGCGGCCACGGTCAGCACGCCGTACCCGCAGCCCAGGTCGAGGATCCGGCGGGCGCCGGCGTCCGGGGTGTGCGTGCGCAGCAGGACGCCCGTGCCGAGGTCCAGCCCGTCCCCGGAGAACACGCCTGCGGCGGTCGTGAAGGTCCAGTCGGTGTCCCAGAACCGGACGTCGATCGTGCGGCGGCGCTCCTCGGAGGTCGGCGTCTCGAAGTAGTGCGTCATGGTAGGGGCCTCTCGTCGCGGCGGGCACGGGCCTCGAGCTGGCGCGCGGCCAGCTGGTCGTCGTCGGGGTAGCCGACCTCCTCGAGCACGAGCCCGTGGGGCGGGAGGACCGTCACGTCGCCGGCCCGGTCGACCCGGTCGAGCAGGGACGCCAGCCACGCGGCGTCCCGCTGCCCCTGGCCGACCGCGACGAGGGCGCCGACCACCGAGCGGACCATCGAGTGGCAGAACGCGTCGGCGCGCAGGGTCACCTCGACCAGCCCGGCGGGGGAGCGCTCGGCGTGGCACTCCAGCATCTCCCGGATCGTGGTCGCGCCCTCGCGGCGCTTGCAGAACGCGCCGAAGTCGTGCAGGCCGACCAGCGAGCGCGCGCCCGCGTCGACCGCGGCCACGTCGAGGGGGCCGCGCACGCGCACGGCCGTGTGGCGCACCAGCGGGTCGGGGGAGTCGTCGGCCAGGCGGAACACGTAGCGGCGCCAGATCGCGGCGAAGCGGGCGTCGAAGCCCTCGGGCGCCACCCGGACCCGGTGCACCACCACGTCGTCGGGCAGCACGCGGCCGAGGCGTCGCTGCAGCTCCTCGGCCAGGTCGTCCGCGGGCAGGTCGACGTGGGCCACCTGGCCGCGCGCGTGCACCCCGGCGTCGGTGCGGCCGGCCACCGTGAGGCTGACCGGCTCGGGCAGGCGCAGCACGGTGCTGATCCAGTGCTCGAGGGTGCCCTGCACGCTGCGGAAGCCGTCCTGCGTGGCCCAGCCGTGGAAGTCGCGGCCGTCGTAGGCGAGGTCCAGCCGGTAGCGCGTCGGTGCGGCCTGCGTCACAACGGCACCTCCCCGGACGCCCCGGGCCGCGGTTCGCGGTGGAGCAGGTCGGGCACCGTGGGGACGTCGGCGTCGGCGTCCGGGCGTCGGTAGGTGAGGTCGTGGACCTCGCGCCCGGCGTCGAGGCCGCGCTGCTCGTACTTGGTGAGGGGGCGCTCGGCCCAGCGGGGGGCCCACCCGCCGTGCACGTTGACCAGCCCCGGGGCGACGTCGAGCACCTCGCGCATCGCCTCGGCGTAGTCGGCCCAGTCGGTGGCCAGCCGCCACTGCCCGCCCGGCACCAGCCGCGAGGCGACGAGCTCGGCGAACTCGGGGCTGACCAGCCGGCGCTTGTGGTGGCGGGGCTTGTGCCAGGGGTCGGGGAAGAACGTCCACAGCTCGGCGACCGTGACGGGGGCGAACAGGTGCTCCAGCCCCTCGACGCCGTTGGCGAGCACGACGCGGACGTTGGTGACGCCGTGGCGGTTGATCCGGCTCAGCGTGGAGGCGACCGCCGGCTGGAAGACCTCGAACGCCACCACGTTCGCCTCCGGGTGCTGCTCGGCGAGCGCGACCAGGGCCTCGCCCCGGCCGGAACCGATCTCGACGAACAGTGGGGCCTCGCGGCCGAACGTGGCGGCCCAGTCCACGTGGGCGTCCGGGTGCACCGACGTGGAGAGCTCCCGCGCCGGGACGCGGATGACCAGGTCGTCGGCCAGCGTCGTCCACGCCTTCTCCTGGGAGGCGTTCATCCGGGCGGAGCGACGGACGTAGGAGACAACCTCCCGGTGGACCCGGGGACGATCAGGACGCGGCACGCGGAGAGCCTACCGGCCGACTAGACTGGGAGGCGTCCCCGCATGGAAGGAGCGCTCCGGTGCGCGCCATCTTGAACATCATCTGGCTTCTCTTCGGCGGAATCTGGCTGGCCCTGGGCTACTTCCTGTTCGGGCTGCTGGCCTGCGTGCTCATCATCACGATCCCGGCCGGGATCGCGTCGTTCCGGATGGGGACCTACGCCCTGTGGCCCTTCGGCAAGACCGTCGTGACCAAGCCGACCTCGGGTGCCGGCTCGGCGCTCATGAACGGCATCTGGTTCGTCATCGGCGGCCTGTGGCTGGCGATCGGCCACCTGACCACGGCGGCGGCGCAGGCGATCACGATCGTCGGCATCCCGCTCGCGATCGCGAACCTGAAGATGATCCCCGTGACCTGCTTCCCCTTCGGCAAGCAGATCGTGGATTCTGACTCCATTCCGGCGGGAACGCGACCAATCTTCACGATCTGACAACCGTAGGCCGCAAGATGTAGCGGGGGCGTCCATGGTGGCCTTCGGGGTGATCGGCCTGTTCGCGATCTTCGGGCGGTTCATCCTCGACTACCTGCACATCACCATCGAGGCCCTCCAGGTCTCCGGTGGGCTGCTCCTGCTGCTCGTGGCCATGCAGTTGCTCACCGGCGCGGGGGAGGGCGAGGTCGCCGAGGCCGGCGCCACCAACATCGCAATCGTCCCGCTCGGCATCCCGCTCCTGGCGGGCCCCGGCTCGATCGTCGCCACGATGCTCGCCGTGCAGCAGGCCCGTCCGACCGGGCTGTGGGGCTTCGCGACCGTGGGTCTGGCGCTCGTCGCGGCGCTGCTGCTGGTCTGGGTCTTCCTCCGCTTCGCCGGCGCGATCCAGCGGTTCCTGCACAACTCCGGCACGGTGCTGCTCACGCGCGTGGCCGGCATGCTGCTCGCCGCGATCGCGGTTCAGATGCTGGCCGACGGCGTGCTGGCGTTCCTGCGGCAGGTCTGAGACCGCGGCCGGGGGCGTCCGACCAACGGGCGGCAACGGGTGTTGCGGCTTGGGTGGCGCGCCTATTCTTCGGACCATGCGCGGAGACGGCACCGATGGTGCGGCGGCCCGATGGTTCGCCCGGTTCACCACGCGCATCCGTGAGGCGCTGCCGGCCAAGCTGCAGCGCGTCCTGCCCATCACGTTCATCGGGTACGCGTTCATCAACGGCAGCGCGTTCCTACTCGACATGGGGTTCCTGGCCATCGTCGGCCAGTACATGCCGCACGTGCCCTACGGCGTCACCTTCTCGATCGGCTACGGGCTGGCGTCGGTCTACGCGTTCTTCCTCAACCGCTGGCTGAACTTCCGCGAGCACGGCGACCTGGGCAAGCAGTCCAGCAAGTACACCTTCGTGATCGTCAGCAACTACGTGATCTGGATCCTCGGGTTCGGCACCTTCCTGGGCGTCCTCGGGGTGCCGCTCATGGTCGCCCGCGTCATCGCCGCCTGCATCGAGGGCCTGTACATCTACATCATGCTGCGCCTGTGGGTCTTCCCCCGCCGCCGACCCGAGGTGGACGCCGACCCTGCGGTCGCCGACCTGCCGGCGCCCGCGGTGCAGGTGCAGCCCTCCCCGACCGAGCACGCCTGAGCCGACAGACGGCTGCGGCGCCCCGGGAGGACCCGGGACGCCGAACTGTGCTGATCGACGTCAGTCCTTCTTGGCGAACTTCTCCACCAGGTTGCCCGGCAGCAGCTCGTAGCCGTGGAACGACCGCGTGAACGTACCCGTGCCCTGGGCGATGCCGCGCAGGTCGATCGCGTAGCGCGACAGCTCCAGCTGCGGGACCAGCGCCGAGATGATGACCTTGCGGCCGTCGGTGTCGGTGCCCTGCATCTGCCCGCGGCGACCGGAGATGTCGGTCATGACCGCGCCCATGTACTCCTCGCCCACGGTGACGGTGACGAGGTCGACGGGCTCGAGCAGCGCGACGTTCCGGCCGACCACCGCGGCCTCCTTCAGCGCGGCCGCGGCCGCCATCTGGAACGCCATGTCGGAGGAGTCGACCGAGTGGGCCTTGCCGTCGAACAGGGTGACCCGCACGTCCACCATCGGGAAGCCCGCGATGACGCCCTTGTCGAGTTGGGCCTTGGCGCCCTTCTCGACCGACGGGATGAAGTTGCGCGGGACCGCGCCACCCACGACCTTGTCGACGAACTCGAAGCCGGCGCCGCGCTCGAGCGGCTCGACCTCGATGTTCACCACGGCGTACTGGCCGTGGCCGCCGGACTGCTTGACGTGGCGCCCGAGCGCCGTCGCCTTGGCGGTGAAGGTCTCGCGCAGGGCGATCTTCACCTCCTCCTGCTCGACGTTGACGCCGTAGCGGTCCTTGAGGCGGTTGAGCAGCAGGTCGGCGTGCGCCTGGCCCGTGGTCCACAGCACCAGCTGGTCGGACGCCCCGCGCCCGAGCTTGACCGTCGAGTCCTCCACCGCGAGGCGGTTGAGCGCGCCGGACAGCTTGTCCTCGTCGTTGCGGGTGGCGGCCTTGATGGCCAGCGGCAGCAGCGCGGCGGGCATCTTCCAGTTGGGGATCAGCACCACGTCGTCCTTGGCGGACAGGGTGTCGCCGGTCTCGGCGGCGGCGAGCTTCGGCAGCATGACGATCTCGCCCGCGATGGCGGAGGCCTTCGGCTTCAGCTCGACGCCCTGCGCCTGCTGGATCTGGCCGATGCGCTCCTCCTGGTCGCGGTCGGGGTACTCGTCGGGGTCGAGGCCGAGGAAGAACGCCTTGTGGCCCGACAGGTGCACCACGTCGTCGGTGCGCAGGGTGCCGGAGTAGATGCGCACCATCGACAGGCGGCCCGCGAACGGGTCGGTCGTCGTGCGGATCACCTGGGCGACCAGCGGGGCGTCGGGGTCGGAGGGGGCCGGGCCCACCTCGTCGCCGTTCAGCTTCACCATCGTCGGGTTCGGGTGCGTGCTCGGCGTCGGGAAGCCCTGCTCGATGAGGCTCAGCAGCTCCTCGGTGCCCAGGCCGGAGGACTGGATGACGGGGACGACCGGGTACAGGTTCGCGCCCGAAGTCGCCTTCATCAGGTCGTCGAGGAGGTAGTCGCGACCGGGGTCGGCACCCTCGAGGTAGGAGTCCATCAGCTCGGCGTCGTCGGCCTCCTGGATGAGGCCCTCGATCAGCGCGTTGCGGTGCTCCTCGATGAGGTGGTCGTGGCTGGAGTCCTGCTCGTTGAGGACCGGCTCGCCGCCACCGGCGGAGTAGTCGCGGAAGCGACGGGAGAGAACGCCGACCGTGCCGTTGATGCCGGCACCGGAGCCGACGGGGACGTGCGTGGGGAGGACGCCCTCGCCGAACTTGTCCTTCAACTCGGCCACGACGGTGTCGAAGTCGGAGTGGGCCGCGTCCAGCTTGGTGAGCGCGATGACGCGGGGGAGCCCGGCCTCGGCGCACTCCTCCCAGAGGGCCTGGGCAGCGCCGTCGATGCCGTCGGAGGCGCTGACCACGAAGATCGCGGCGTCCGCGGCCCGGATGCCCGCGCGCAGCTCACCGACGAAGTCGGCGTGCCCGGGGGCGTCGAGGAGGTTGACGAAGACGTCACCCGTCACGAGTGACGCGAGGTAGAGCTGGGAGAGACGCTCGGCGTCGTCCTTCTCGCCCCTGTAGCCGGCGACGCGCGCCCGCAGCAGCTGCTCGAACAGCGAGGTCTTTCCCGACCCCGCCGTGCCGACCAGCACCACGTTGCGTACATCGTCCGGCTTGTTCACCTGGACCTGTCCGTTGTTCACCTTTGAACTCATGGGGGCTACCTTGCCACTCGTGCCCCGCGAGCGCGAGGGATTGTGAAATGTCTCCTACAACGTGTCGTTGTGCCGTCTCGGGGGCCGGTTGCACGCCCCGGAGGTCGATTTGGAGGCGCGCCGGGCGCAGCGGTAAGGTGGGGCGCTGTTGCGCTGTGACGTGTCCGGGGAGGCGTCCAGTGGTGTTCCTTCCAGCTCCCCGATGACAGATGGGTTACCCGCGTGTCCACGTACACTCCGAAGCCTGGTGAGATCACCAGGAACTGGCATGTGATCGACGCCTCCGACGTCGTCCTCGGTCGCCTCGCCGTGACCGCCGCGACGCTGCTGCGCGGCAAGCACAAGCCGACCTTTGCCCCCCACGTCGACACCGGTGACTTCGTCATCGTCGTCAACGCCTCCAAGATCGCCCTGTCGGGCAACAAGGCCACCACGAAGCTGGCCTACCGTCACTCCGGCCGTCCCGGTGGCCTGAAGTCGGTTCCTTACGGCGAGCTGCTGGAGAACGACCCCCGCCAGGCCGTCGAGCGCGCCGTCTGGGGCATGCTCCCCAAGAACAAGCTGAGCCGCCAGCTCATCAAGAAGCTCAAGGTCTACGCGGGCCCGGAGCACCCTCACGCCGCGCAGAAGCCGCAGGCGTACGAGATCACCCAGATCGCCCAGTGACCCAGAGGATTTGAGAAGTGACTGACACCACCAACGAGGAAGTCCTCGACGAGATCACGCCGTTCACCGACGAGGCCGACCGCGAGATCGCCTACCGCGCCGAGGGCACCCCGTCCTCCGCCACCCCCGGTGAGCGCCCCGCCGTCATCGCCCCCGGCGCGGCCACCGGCCGCCGCAAGGAGGCCATCGCCCGCGTCCGCCTGGTCCCCGGCACCGGCCAGTTCAAGATCAACGGCCGCACGCTGGACGACTACTTCCCGAACAAGCTGCACCAGCAGACCGTCAACGAGCCGTTCGTCACGGCCGCCGTTGAGGGCTCCTACGACGTGATCGCCAAGATCGTCGGCGGCGGCGTCACCGGCCAGGCCGGTGCCCTGCGCCTCGGCATCGCCCGCGCGCTCAACGCCGTCGACGCCGAGGCCTCGCGCCCGGCGCTGAAGAAGGCCGGTCTGCTGACCCGCGACGCCCGCATCAAGGAGCGCAAGAAGGCTGGTCTCAAGAAGGCCCGCAAGGCTCCGCAGTACAGCAAGCGCTGACGCCCATGCCACGGCTCTTTGGTACCGATGGGGTCCGGGGCAAGGCGAACGTCGACCTCACCGCAGAGCTCGTTCTCGAGCTCTCGGTGGCGGCCGCGCACGTGCTCGGCGAGTCCGGGCTCTTCGAGGGTCACCGTCCGGTGGCCCTCGTTGCGCGTGACCCCCGTGCCTCGGGCGAGTTCCTCGAGGCGGCGGTGGTGGCCGGCCTGGCCTCCGCCGGGGTCGACGTCATCCGCGTCGGCGTGGTCCCCACGCCCGGCGCCGCCTACCTGGTCAACGAGCTGGACGCCGACCTCGGCGTCATGCTGTCCGCCTCGCACAACCCGATGCCCGACAACGGGATCAAGTTCTTCGCCAAGGGTGGCGTCAAGCTCGACGACTACCTGGAGGACATGATCGAGGCCCGCCTCGGCCAGCAGTGGGAGCGCCCCGTCGCCGAGCGCGTGGGTCGTGTCACCGACCGGCCCGAGCTGATCGAGAACTACGTCGCGCACCTGGTCTCGTCGCTGGGTTCCGAGGGCAGCCTCCACGGCCTGAAGGTCGTGCTCGACTGCGCCAACGGCGCGGCGTTCACCACCGGCCCGGCCGCGTTCGAGGCGCAGGGCGCGGAGGTCGTCACGATCAACGCCGCCCCGACCGGCCTCAACATCAACGAGAACGCCGGTTCGACCCACATGGACGGGCTCAAGGCCGCCGTGCAGCACTTCGAGGCCGACCTCGGGTTCGCCTTCGACGGGGACGCCGACCGCTGCCTGGCCGTGGACCGGGCAGGCAACGAGGTGGACGGGGACCAGATCCTCGCCATCCTCGCCCTGGCGCTGCGCGACCAGGGACGCCTGCACAACGACACCGTCGTGGCCACGGTCATGAGCAACCTCGGCTTCATGCAGGCCATGGCCGCCCACGACATCCGGGTCGACCAGACCAAGGTGGGCGACCGGTACGTGCTGGAGTCCATGAACGCCAACGGGTTCGCCCTGGGTGGCGAGCAGTCCGGCCACGTGATCATGAGCGAGTACGCGACGACCGGTGACGGCGTCCTGACCGCCCTGCACGTCGCCGCGCAGGTGGTGACGTCCGGCCGCGACCTGGCCGACCTCGCCGCCGTGATGAAGCGCCTGCCGCAGGTGATGATCAACGTCAAGGGCGTCAACAAGGCCCGCGCCGGCATCGACCCCGAGGTCAACGCCGCCGTGACGGCCGCGGGCCGCGAGCTGGGCACCTCCGGCCGCGTCCTGCTACGCCCCTCCGGGACCGAGCCCGTCGTCCGCGTGATGGTCGAGGCCGAGACCGAGGAGAAGGCCGCCGAGGTGGCCGAGCGGTTGGCGTCCATCGTCAAGGAGCGCCTGGCCCTGTGAGCCCCCACCGGCGCGTCTCGTCCATCGTCGCCGCCATGGCCGCGCTGCTGGTGGGCGCGTTCGTGCTGACCAGCTCGCTGGTCGCGACGCTGCCGCAGTTCCGGTTCGAGTCGCAGTTCCCCGCCCTGCTGCCCTTCTTCGTGTGGGCGGCCGCCACCGGCGTCGGGCACCTGGCCAACCTCGGCCGGGCGCTGCACGACCCGTGGCGCGGCGCCTACGGGTACGCCTCGGTCGCCCCCTACGTCCTGCTGATGCTCGCGAGCGCGGCCGCCCCGCAGGTGTCCCTGCCGTGGTGGCTCGCCGTCGTCGCGGCTCTGGCCGCCATGCTGCCGTTCGTGCTGCTCGCCCTGCGCGCCGGCACGAAGCTGTCCATCGACCCCGCCCGGGACGCCGACGACGCCTCCCTGCGCGGCACGTTCACCATCGGGCTCGCCCTCATGCTGCTCGTCTGGGCGGTGTCGGCACCGTCGTTCAGCGGCGCCGTCCTCGCCGTGCTGCTGGCCGTCGGGCTGGGCGTGGCGAGCATGACCACCCACGGCCTCGCCCGGGCGTCCCGCACGTGGCGGCTGCGCCACTGGGCGAGCCTGGCGCTCGGCTCGCTGGTGGCCTGGGCGTCCGTGCTCGTCGGCGGGCTGACCGACCTGTTCGACAACCCGTGGGTCGTGCTCGGTGCGGTGCTGGTCGGCGGCCTGCCGCTGCTCGTGGTCAACGCGCTGGAGGCCCGCCGCCGCTGAGGCGCGTGCCGGCTACGTCTTGCGGATCCGGATCCACTCGATGTCGTGGTCGGAGTCCTTGCGCAGGATCGCCGTCGCCCGCCCCCGCGTGGGCAGGATGTTCTGCACGTGGTTGGGGCCGTTGATGGTGTCCCAGATGTTCTCGGCGTAGGCCTGCGCGGCGTCGGCGTCCATCTTCGCGAACCGGGTGAAGTAGGACCGCGGGTCGAGGAACGCGCTCTCGCGCAGGGCCATGAACCGCTCCAGGTACCAGGCGCGCAGGTCGGACTCGGCCGCATCGACGTAGACGGAGAAGTCGAAGAAGTCGCTGACGGCCAGGGACGCGTGTCCCGACTTGCGCCGGCGCGCGGGCTGCAGGACGTTGAGGCCCTCCACGATCAGGATGTCGGGTTGGCGGACCGTGATGAACTCGCCCGGCACGATGTCGTAGGTCAGGTGGCTGTAGACCGGGGCCGAGACCTCGGGCGCGCCGGACTTCACGTCCATCACGAAGCGCAGCAGGGCGCCGCGGTCGTAGCTCTGCGGGAACCCCTTGCGGTGCATGATCCCGCGGCGCTGCAGCTCGGCGTTGGGCATCAGGAAGCCGTCGGTGGTGATCAGGTCGACCTTGGGGCGTCCGGGGAGCTGGTGCAGGAGCTCGACCAGCAGGCGCGACGTGGTGGACTTGCCGACCGCCACCGACCCGGCGACGCCGATGACGAACGGGGTGCGGCGCTCCTTCAGCCCGAGGTACTCGTGGGTGGCGCGGTAGAGGTGCCCGGTGTGCATGACATAGAGGTTCACCAGCTCGGTCAGGGGCAGGTAGACGTCCCGCACCTGGGCCAGGTCGATGGTGTCGAGGCGTGACCGGACGCCCCGGAGGGTCTCCTCGGACAGGCTGACCGGCATCTGCTCGGCCAGCTCAGCCCACTTGCCCCGATCGGCCAGGACGTACGGCCCGAATTCGTCGACGGGCTCGTGTCCGGGGGCCGGGTTGGAGGGCGCTACGCTGAATCCCATGTGCGGAATTATCGGCTATGTGGGCCCCCAAGGTGCCCAGAAGGTGCTCGTGGACGCGTTGCGGCGCATGGAGTACCGCGGCTATGACTCGGCCGGCATCGCCCTGGTCGGCTCCGACGGCATCGCCTCGGCCAAGAAGGCCGGCAAGCTGCTGAACCTCGAGGCCGAGCTCGACGAGACGCCGATCCCCGACGCGAACCTGGGCATCGGGCACACCCGCTGGGCCACCCACGGCGCGCCGTCCGACGCCAACGCGCACCCGCACATCTCGTCGAACGGGCGCGTGGCGCTCGTCCACAACGGCATCATCGAGAACTTCGCCGTGCTCAAGGCCGAGCTGCAGGCCGCCGGCGTCGAGTTCCGCTCCGAGACCGACAGCGAGGTGGCCGCCCACCTGGTCGGCCGCGAGGTCGAGGGCGGGGCGTCCCTCGCCGACGCGCTGCGCTCGGTGGCCCGCCGTCTGGAGGGCGCGTTCACTCTGGTCGCGGTGGACAAGGATGCGCCCGGCACCCTCGTCGCCGCCCGCCGCAACTCGCCGCTGGTCGTCGGCGTGGGGGAGGGCGAGATGTTCGTCGCCTCCGACGTGGCCGCCTTCATCGAGCACACCCGCGAGGCCGTCGAGATGGGCCAGGACGAGGTCGTCGAGGTCACGGCGTCCGGCTACCGGGTCACCGACTTCGACGGCAACGAGACCGAGGGCAAGCCCTTCCACGTCGACTGGGACCTCTCGGCCGCCGAGAAGGGTGGGTACGACTGGTTCATGCGCAAGGAGATCTACGAGCAGCCGCGCGCGGTCGCCGACACCCTGCTGGGCCGCTTCGACGCCGACCACCGCCTGACGCTGGACGAGATCCGCATCTCCGAGACCGAGCTGCGCACCATCGACAAGATCGTCGTCGTCGCCTGCGGCACGGCCTACTACGCCGGTCTGGTGGCCAAGTACGCCATCGAGCACTGGACGCGGGTGGCCTGCGAGGTCGAGATCGCCTCCGAGTTCCGCTACCGCGACCCGATCATCACCCCGCGCACGCTGGTCGTCACGATCTCCCAATCGGGCGAGACCGCCGACACCCTGATGGCCGTGCGCCACGCGCGTGAGCAGGGCGCCAAGGTGATCGCGATCTGCAACACCAACGGCTCGACGATCCCGCGCGAGTCGGACGCTGTGCTCTACACCCACGCCGGCCCCGAGATCGGCGTCGCCTCGACCAAGGGCTTCCTCACCCAGGTGGCCGCCTGCTACCTGCTCGGCCTCTACCTGGCCCAGGTGCGCGGCACCAAGTACGGCGACGAGATCGCCTCGATCATGGCCGAGCTGGAGTCGATGCCCGACAAGATCCAGGCCGTGCTCGACGACGCCGAGTCGGTGCACGCGCTGGCGCGTGAGCTCGTCGACGAGAAGTCGGTGCTGTTCCTCGGACGCCACGTCGGCTACCCGGTGGCCCTCGAGGGCGCCCTCAAGCTCAAGGAGATCGCGTACCTGCACGCCGAGGGGTTCCCGGCCGGCGAGCTCAAGCACGGGCCCATCGCGCTGGTCGAGGAGGGCCTGCCCGTCTTCGTGATCGTGCCCCCGCAGGGCCGCGACCAGCTGCACGACAAGGTCATCTCCAACATCCAGGAGGTGCGCGCCCGCGGCGCCCGCACGATCGTGCTGGTGGAGGAGGGCGACACCGTCGTCGAGCCGTACGCCGACGTCATCCTGCGCCTGCCCAAGGCCTCGACCCTCCTGCAGCCCCTGCTGGCCACCGTGCCGCTGCAGATCTTCGCGTGCGAGGTGGCGACGCTGAAGGGCTACGACGTCGACCAGCCGCGCAACCTGGCGAAGTCCGTCACGGTCGAGTGACGTGATCATCGGGATCGGCGTCGACGTCTGCTCGATCGACCGGATTCGCGAGGCGTGCGCCCGGCCCGGCTTCACCGACCGGGTGTTCACGCTGCCCGAGCTCAAGGGGTCGGAGCAGACGCTGGCCGGGCGGTTCGCCGCCAAGGAGGCGCTGGCGAAGGCGTTGGGGGCCCCGGCGGGCCTGCGCTGGACCGACTGCGAGGTGCTCTCCGACGAGACCGGACGCCCCTCGTTGCTGGTCGCCGGCACCGTGGCCGACCGGGTCTCCGAACTGGGGATCTCCCGGCTGCACGTGTCGATCAGCCACGACGCCGGCGTCGCCGTCGCGATGGTGGTCTGCGAGGGCTGAGCTCTCTGCGCCGAGGGCTTGGGTTTTCCGGGCCGAGGGCTTGAGTTTTCCGCGACGAGGGCTTGGGATTCCCGGCCGCAGGAAGGGGCGGGTCCCTCTCGGTGGGAGTTGCCGCCCGCCCGCCTCCTGGCTGGCGCTCCGGCACTCCACTGGCGTTGCAACGACAGCCCAGTGGTGGCTGGCCAGCGCAGTGGGTCGGCGCCGGCGGAGTGGGCCTTGGGCGAGTGCCCTGGAATCCCCCCCACCGAGCAAACTCAAGCCCTCGGCATCCAACACCCAAGCCCTCGGCGTCCCAAACCCAAGCCCTCGACGTGCCAAACCCAAGCCCTCGGCGTCAGACGCGCAGCGGCCTGCCGTGGCGCAGGGCGAAGGCCATCTGGCGGGCCGTGTGTTCCTGCTCGCGCTTGAGGGCGATCGCCTCGGCGTAGTGCTCCACGAGCTGGGCGCAGATCGCCGCCCACGTGCGGGGCTCGGTGGCCTCGCGGGCCGAGCGGCCCATGGCGCGGCGCTTGGCGTCGTCGCCGACGAGGTCGGCCACGTGCTCGCGCAGTCCTAGCAGGTCGCCGGGGGTGTACAGCCAGCCCGTGCGCGACGGGTCGACCAGGTCGACCGGCCCCCCGGACGCCGGCGCCACGACCGGCAGCCCCGAGGCCATGGCCTCCTGAATCGTCTGGCCGAAGGTCTCCAGCTCGCCGGGGGTCACGAACACGTCGAACGAGGCGACCGCGGCGGCGAGCTCCTCGCCGCGCAGCTGGCCGGTGAAGACGGCGTCCGGCAGGCGCTGCTCCAGCGAGGCCCGCTCGGGTCCGTCCCCGACCACGACGACGCGCGTCCCGGGCAGTCCGGCCAGCACGTGGAGGTCGTCGACCTGCTTCTCGGGCGCGAGGCGTCCGAGGTAGCCCACGATGCGCTCCCCGGCAGGGGCCCAGGCCGCGCGGAGGGCGTCCGAACGCTTGGAGGGGTGGAACAGCTCGCCGTCGACACCGCGCCCCCACCGCCGCAGGTCGCCGACCCCGAGGCCCTCGAGCTGGGCGATGGAGGCCGAGCTCGGCGCGAGGTTCAGCGTCGCCGCTTGGTGGGTGCCGCGCACCCGCGCCCACAGGTACGCCTCGAGCGCCGGGATGCCGTACCGCGACGCGTAGCCGGGCACGTCGGTCTGGTAGACCGCCACGCAGGGGAGGCCGAGCCGACGGGCGGCCAGGGCCGCGCGGTAGCCGACGTTGATCGGCGAGGCCAGGTGCACGACGTCGGGGGAGAAGGAGGCCAGCGTCCACTCCAGGGCGAGCTGCGGGGTGGTGCAGATGCGCACCTGCTGGTAGCCGGGGAACGCCAGCGACGCCATCGGCACGATCGGGACTCCGCGGTAGTCGGTGGGCGCCCCGGGCGCCTCGGGGGCGAGGAGCAGCACGTCGTGGCCGTGGTCGACCAGGTGGTCGAGCACGCGCAACACGGAGTTGACGACGCCGTTCACCTCGGGCAGGAACGACTCGGTGATGATCGCGACCCGCATGCCCCCATGACACGCGGTCGAGGTGCACGCACGAGGGCGGTTGCATGACGTGTCGGTGAACGACCGGTGACGCCCGCGCTGGAGTACGATGGGGCGGCCCGGTGGCACTGTCGTGTCCCGCCCGCTCCCACCACCGAAGGTTGCCATGACTCTCGACGCTGCCCGCGAACTCGCCGCGGCCGAACTGCCGGACGGCCGCGTGCTGACCGTGCGCCCGGCCACGGTCGCGGACGCCGAGGCGGCCCTCGACCTCATCCACGCCGCGTTCCGGGCCCGGCCCGTGGTCGGCGACCGGCCCGAAGCCCTGACCGACGACCTCGCCTCGGTGCGGGCGCGCATCGAGCACGGCACCGGCTACCTCGCCTTCATCGACGACACCCTGGCCGGTCTGGTCATGACCGCCCGCCAGTCCGGCGCGATGCGCCTGGGCCGGGTGGGGGTGCTGCCGGAGTTCCGCGAGCAGGGGGTCGCCTCCTTCCTGGTCGAGGTCGTGCTCGAGCACCTGGCCGCCGCCGGCGAGGAACGCGTGCAACTGCTCGCGCGCAAGGAGTTCCCGCAGATCCAGGCCTGGTGGGGCCGCCACGGCTTCGCGCCGGCCGGCGACGAGGGCAACTGCGTCGTCATGGCGCGGTCCCTGCCCGTCGCCGTCGAGGTCCCGGACGCCGCGGCCATGCGGTCGCTGGGCACCCGGCTCGCCGGCGTGCTGCGCGCCGGGGACCTCGTGATCGCCACCGGTGACCTGGGCGCCGGCAAGACGACCCTCACCCAGGGCATCGGCGCCGGGCTCGGCGTCGCCGGCCCGGTTATCTCGCCGACCTTCGTGCTCTCGCGCGTCCACCCGCCGCTGGCGGACGGCCCCGCCCTCGTGCACGTGGACGCCTACCGCCTCGGCTCGTTCGCCGAGCTGGAGGACATCGACCTGGAGGCGTCCCTGGACGCCTCGGTCACCCTCGTCGAGTGGGGCGCCGGCGTCGCCGAGGGGCTGGCCGACGACCGGCTCGACATCGACATCCGCCGGGGGATCGACCCCCACGATGACACCCGCTGGGTCTTCCTGACCGGCGTGGGGGAGCGCTGGAGCCGCGACGAGCTCGCGGCCGCGGCGAAGGAGGACGCATGAGCACCACGCTGGCCGTCGACACCTCGACGGTCGTCGCCGCAGCCCTCGCCGTCGACGGACGTATCGCCGCCTCGGCCACCGTCGACGACACCCGCGCGCACGCCGAGGAGCTGATGCCCCTGGTGCAGCGCGTCGCCGCCGAGGCGGGGATCGCGCTCGCCGACGTGGACCGCGTGGTCGCCGGCGTCGGCCCGGGCCCCTTCACCGGCCTGCGCGTCGGGGTGGTCACCGCCACGACGCTGGCCGAGGTGCTCGGCGTCCCGGTCACCGGGGCCTGCTCGCTGGACGCCGTGGCCGCCGAATGGGCGGCCACCGGGGCGCCGGAGGAGTTCCTCGTGGTGAGCGATGCCCGCCGCAAGGAGGTCTACTGGGCCCGCTACGACGGCACCGGCCGCCGGGTCGCCGGGCCCGAGGTGTCCGCGCCCGACACGCTGCCCGCGCTGCCCTTGGCCGGGCCGGGGGCCCACCTGGCCGGCGAGGCGTCCGGACCGGTCGCGCTCGACGCCGGCTGGCTGGCCGCCGCCGACCTGCCCGACGCCGGGCTCGAGCCGCTCTACCTGCGCCGGCCCGACGCCGAGGTGCCGACCCGCACCAAGTCCACGCTGGGGGCGCCCCGCCTGGCCCTGAGGCGGACCCGATGATCGTCACCACCGCCACCCGCGCCGACCTGCCCGCGATCATGCAGCTGGAGCAGGCGTTCACCCGCGCCGGCTGGAGCGAGCAGGCCTGGGCCGACGAGCTGGACGCCGACGGCCGCCTCACCCTGGTCGAGAAGGACGCCGCGGGTGCGGTCCGCGGGGTGGCGACCTTCAGCGCCGTCGCCGACGTCGCAGACCTGAACCGGGTCGTGGTCGCCTCCTACGCCCGCCGCGCCGGGATCGGCCGCCGCCTCGTTCTCGCCGGCCTGGAGTGGGCCGACGCCATGGGCGCCCAGCAGGTCATGCTCGAGGTCGAGGCCGGCAACGACCCGGCCATCGCGCTGTACGAGCAGGTCGGCTTCGTGGCGCTGGCGCGCCGCGCGAACTACTACGGCGCCGGGGCCGACGCGCTCGTCATGGCGCTGCCCCTGGGGAGGGAATCGTGAGCGAACCGCTGGTCATCGGCATCGAGTCGAGCTGCGACGAGACGGGCGTGGCGGTCGTGCGCGGACACGAGCTGCTGTCGAACGAGGTCGCGAGCTCGGTCGAGCAGCACGTCCGCTTCGGCGGGGTCGTGCCCGAGGTCGCCTCGCGCGCCCACCTGCAGGCCATGGTGCCGACGCTGCGCCGGGCGCTGGAGGCGGCCGACGTCGATGCGTCCGAGGTCGACGGGATCTGCGTGACCGCCGGCCCCGGACTCATGGGCGCCCTCGTCGTGGGCCTGTCGGCCGCCAAGGCGCTCGCGGTCGCCCTCGACAAGCCGCTGTACGGGCTGAACCACCTCGTCGGCCATGTCGCGGTCGACCTGCTCGACCACGGGCCGCTGCCCGAGCGCTTCGGCGCCCTTCTCGTCTCGGGCGGGCACACCTCGCTGTTGGTCGTCGACGACATCACGGCGAAGATCACCGAGGTCGGCTCGACCATCGACGACGCCGCGGGCGAGGCCTACGACAAGGTCGCCCGGCTGCTCGGCCTGGGCTATCCCGGCGGACCGGTCATCGACCGGCTCGCGGCCGAGGGCGACCCGAAGGCGATCCGGTTCCCGCGCGGCCTCACCGCCCGCCACGACCTCGAGCAGCACCGCTTCGACTTCTCCTTCTCCGGGCTGAAGACCGCCGTCTCGCGCTGGGTGGAGACCGAGCGGCGCGCGGGGCGTCCGTTCGCCGAGGCCGACGTGGCCGCCTCGTTCCAGGAGGCGGTCGCCGACGTGCTCACCGCCAAGGCCATGGACATGTGCGCCCACTTCGACCTCGACACGATCGTGCTCGGGGGCGGCGTGGCCGCGAACTCGCGCCTGCGCGGCCTGCTGGCCGAGCGGGCGGGGGAGCGCGGCGTGACCGTGCGGCGTCCGCGACCTGGCCTGTGCACCGACAACGGCGCGATGATGGCCGCCCTCGGCGCCGAGGTCGTGCGCCGCGGGCACCGGCCCAGCTCGCTCGACATCGGCGCGAACTCGGGGCTGCCGATCTCCACCGTGCTGGTCTGATGCGGCAGGACACCCGCGCCTACCTGCTGCTGGTCGGCTGCTCCCTGATCTGGGGGTTCACCTTCGTCGCCCAGCGCCTCGGGGCCGAACACCTCGGCGCGTACGCGTTCAACGCCGCCCGCGGCTACCTGGGTGTGCTGGCCCTGCTGCCGCTGGTCTGGTTCCTGGACACGCGGGCAGCGCGCAGCCCCCACGAGCGGCTCCAGGCGTGGCGCTCGGTGGTCAAGCCCGGCCTGTTCATCGGCCTGATGCTGACCGGCGGCCAGACGCTGCAGCAGCTGGGCATCGAGCAGACCACGGCCGGCAACGCCTCGTTCGTGACCGGGCTCTACATGGTCCTGGTGCCGCTGGCGGGGGTGCTGTTCGGTCAGAGGACCACCGGGTTCACGTGGGCCGGCATCGCGCTCGCGGTGCCCGGGCTGTTCCTGCTGACCTGGACCGGCGGCACCATCGGCGCCGGCGACCTGCTCGTGCTCATCGGCACCCTGTTCTGGACGTTCCAGATCCTCGGCGTGGGGCGGTTCGCCCGCCGCGTGGACCCGATCCGGCTGTCGGTGGCCCAGTTCGCCGTCATGGCGGTCGTCTCGCACGTGATCGCCGTCGTCCAGTCGCCCGACGCGTTCGCCGGGCTGCTGCCCGCGTTCGGGGCGGTGGCGTTCGCGGGCATCCTGTCCACCGGCGTCGCCTTCACGCTGCAGGTGCTGGGCCAGCGGCACGCCCGGGCGTCCATCGCGGCGATGATCATGTCGCTGGAGTCGCTCTGGGGCGCCGTCGGCGGCGCCCTGCTGCTGGGCGAGCGGTTCACCACCCTCGGCTACGTCGGCGCGGCCCTGATGATGACCGGCATCCTCGTCGCGCAGGTTCCGTCGCGCGCCGAGCGCGAGGCCGAACTCTCGGGCGAGGCCGCGCCGCCGGTGCCCGTGCCTGAGCCACCGTCCACCGCACTGCGGGACGACTGACCCCGCCCGCCTCTGCACCGGGCGCGTGGGCCGGCAGTAGGATTCCGGGACATGAGCCACCGGGACGCCGCCCTGCAAGCACTGCTCGACAAGGGGGTGCGCATCCCGAACCCCGCGAGCGTCGACATCGCCGAGGACGTCGACGTCGACAAGATCTCCGGCGACGGGGTGACGCTGCACAACGGCACGCGGTTGCGCGGGCCGTCCACGGTCATCTCCGCCGGTTGCACGCTCGGCGCCGAGACCCCGGTCACCGTCGAGAGCTCCCAGCTGGGCCCCAACGTCGACCTCAAGGGCGGCTACGTCAGCAAGGCGGTGTTCCTCGACGGGGCGAACATGGGCTCGGGCGCGCACGTGCGCGAGGGGTCGATCCTCGAGGAGGAGGCGAACGGGGCGCACACCGTCGGGCTCAAGCAGACGATCCTGTTCCCGTTCGTGACGCTGGGCAGCCTGATCAACTTCTGCGACTGCCTGATGTCGGGCGGCACCTCGCGCTCGGACCACTCCGAGGTCGGCTCGTCCTACATCCACTTCAACTACACCCCCGACGGGAACAAGACCACGGCGTCCCTGTTCGGTGACGTGGCCCGCGGCGTCATGCTCGACCGGCCCGCGATCTTCCTGGGTGGCCAGGGCGGCGCGGTGGGCCCGGTCTACACCGGCTTCGGCACCGTCGTGGCGGCCGGCGCGGTGCTGCGCTCGGACATGGTCGACGACGGCAACCTCGTCATCCCCGACGCCCCGCCCGGTATGGTGCGCCCGCTGGCCAAGCACTCCTACAAGCAGCTGCCCCGCCTGCTGCGGCGCAACCTCACCTACGTGGCCTCCCTCGACGCGCTCGAGGCGTGGTACCGCGGCGTGCGGCGTCCGTTCTTCGCGGCGCAGGAGCTCGGCGACCTGGTCTACGAGGGTGCGCTCGCGGCGCTCGCGTCGGGCCGATCCGAGCGGGTCAAGCGCATCCGGGCCCTGGTCGGACACCTCGACGACGCCGATGAGGGACGCCGCCAGCTGCGGGAGAACCTGGACGCCGTGCTGGGCGTGTTCGGGACGCCCGAGGAGCCGGTGCCCGACGCGCTGGCCGCCGAGCTGGACCCGGCGTCCGGCTACCTGGCCGCGGTGAAGGGCCTCACTCCCGAGGCCCGCGCGGCCGGCACGGGCTGGCTGCAGGGCATCATCGACGGACGCCTCGCGCACGCGGCCGACCTCCTGCCGGCCCTCGACCTGCGCGGCTGATGGTCGACCTTGACGCCGTCGCGTCGGTTCTGGCCGAGCGCGGCCCGCTGACGGGCGCCGACCTGCACGCCGCCGTCGGGGGAGAGGTGTTCGGCCTGTGGAAGGCCTGCCGCAACGACGACGACTTCCGCCTGCGCCGGATCGGACGCCGCTACCTGCGCCTCGACCGCACGGTCGAGGGCTTCGCGCGGCTGTCGCCCTCGATCCTGCGCGAGTTCCTCACCTACACCGTGGTCGGGCTGCCCGGCCAGGACGAGGCGATCGAGGCCGCCGCGACGGCGCTGGAGAAGCGAACCGTCCGGATCTCCCGCCTCAAGCGGCGCACGGCCGAGCGGTTCACCACCGAGGTGATGTCGATCGCCGGGGTGCCGCGCGACTCCGAGCACGTGTGCGTGCTCATCGCCGGCGACGTCGTGTACGGGATGTCCCACGACGTGGCCCGGCAGGAGAGCAGCACCGGCGGCCGGGTGGATGGCTCCGACCTCGACCTCGTGGTGCTGGCCTCCGACGACGCACCCGAGTCCCTGGTTGAGGCCCTCGACGAGGCCATCCGCCAACGGAAGTGGCTGTACCTGCGCAACCCGATGGTGCGCGAGGAGGTCGACTACATCGTCAAGCGGTTCTCGCGCCTGGAGGAGCAGGTCGGGTTCGACACCTTCCCCCACCAGGTGGCGTGCAAGGTGTTCGACGAGGCCGAGTTCCTCGCCGGCAACCGGGCCCTGCACGAGGCCGGGCGTCGGCTGCTGGCCGAACGCGGCGTCCTCGACCGGCTGCGCGAGATGGAGCAGCGGGCCGCGGAGCGCCGCGTCGGGCTCGAGGAGTACCTGCGCGGGATCGAGGGCGACTCACTGCCCCCCGAGACCAAGCAGCAGTTCTACACCGACGACGAGGACGCCGAGTTCGAGCACCGCACCTGAGGGCGTCCGTCCGGGCCTAGGGTGGCGACATGACTGAGCGCGCGTACGAGGTCCTGCCCGGCAACCACGGCACCCGGATCAAGGTCAACGCCCGGGGCAGCGCCATCCTGCGCATCCCGCGGCTCAACCGGGGCACGGCCTTCACGCAGGAGGAGCGTCAGAAGCTGGGCCTGATTGGCCTGCTGCCGGCGCACTCGACCCCGCTCGAGGGCCAGCTGCACCGCACTTACCAGCGCTTCCTCGCCGCGGGCAGCCCGCTGCAGCAGTTCGCGTACCTGCGCGGGCTGCGCGACCGCAACACGGTGCTGTTCTACCGCCTCGTCAGCGAGCACATGGCCGAGATGATGCCGATCATCTACACCCCCACGATCGGTGACGCGATCCAGGAATTCAGCATGATGTTCCGCCAGATCCACGGCGTGTTCCTCAACATCAACGCCCCCGAGGTGATCGACGAGTCGCTGCTGGCCATGGGGCGCCGCGCCGAGGACGTCGACATCGTCATCGTCACCGACTCCGAGGGCATCCTCGGCATCGGCGACCAGGGCGTGGGCGGCGTCGAGATCTGCCTGGGCAAGAAGAGCCTCTACACGGCGGCCGCGGGCGTCGACCCGAATCGCATGGTGCCCGTCGTGCTCGACGTCGGCACCGACAACCTGCGCCTGCTCAACGACGACCTCTACCTCGGCCTGCGCCAGGCGCGCGTGCGCGGTGAGCGCTACGACGCGTTCATCGAGGAGTTCGTGGCCGGGGTCCAGCGGGTGTTCCCGCACGCGATGATCCACTGGGAGGACTTCGGCGCCGACAACGCCCACCGGATCCTGACCACCTACCGCGACAAGGTGTGCACCTTCAACGACGACGTGCAGGGCACCGCGGCCGTCGTCGGGGCCGCCGCGCTCGCGGGGGTGCGCGCCAAGGGCGAGAAGCTCTCCGCGCAGCG
This sequence comes from Propioniciclava sp. MC1595, assembly GCF_017569205.1. Taxonomy (GTDB): domain Bacteria; phylum Actinomycetota; class Actinomycetes; order Propionibacteriales; family Propionibacteriaceae; genus Propioniciclava. The sequence goes on along the minus strand of NZ_CP071870.1, from coordinate 2,473,767 downwards.
CGTCGTGATCCACGGGGCCGGGACGGCCGGCATCGGCATCGCCGACCTGCTGGTCGACCTCATGGTCGCCGAGGGGCTGACCCCCGAGCAGGCACGCCAGCGGTTCTGGGTCACTGCCAGCCGTGGCCTCGTCACGGACGCCCCGGGCGCGAAGGCGCGCGACTTCCAGCGGCCCTACGGTCGGGCCCACGGCGAGGTCGAGCACTGGACCCTCGACGAGCCCGGCCACATCGGGCTGGCCGACGTGGTGCGCAACGTGCACCCGACGATCCTGATCGGCACGTCGGCGCAGCCGGGGTCGTTCACGCAGGAGATCGTGACCGACATGGCCTCCCACACCGAGCGGCCGATCATCATGCCGCTGTCGAACCCGACCTCGCTGGTCGAGGCCACCCCGGCCCACCTGCTGGAGTGGACGTCCGGGCGGGCGCTCATCGCCACCGGGTCGCCCTTCGACCCGGTCCGGTACGAGGGCGTGGAGTACACGATCGCCCAGGCCAACAACGCGTTCATCTTCCCGGGGCTGGGGCTGGGCGTCTCGGTCTGCCGGGCCTCGCGGGTCACCGACGGCATGATCGGCGCTGCCGCGCAGGCGCTGGCCTCGCTGGTGCGGATCAGCCGTCCCGGCCAGTCGATCCTGCCGGCCCTGAACGACCTTCGTCGCGTGTCCGCGACCGTCGCGATCGCCGTCGCCAAGGCGGCCGAGGCCGAGGGCGTCGCCGGCGAGCCCCTCACCGACCCCGTGCAGGAGGTCTTCGACGCCATGTGGCAGCCGGTCTACCCGGAGTTGGTCCTGGAGGACTGACGCCAAGGGTGCCGGGCCTCGATCGGCAGATATGCGCCTCGTCGGTGAATCCGCGCCTGCTGAAGGGGGTGCGGATTCACCGATCAGGCGCGTCTGTCCCGTGTTGTCCACAGGCGACGCACCCGGTTTGGTGCCCGGCGGCACCGGGACCGGTTGGCTGGAGGCATGGACGACCCCCAGTTGAGATCAATCCCTGCCCTGAGGTCAGCGGGTTGGACCCCGTACCAGGTGCGCCGCGCCGTCGCTGCGCATGAGTTGGTCAGGCTCACGCGCCGGGTCTACACCCCAGCCCGGGAGCTGTCCCCGCGCGACGAGCACCTGGTGCGGGCCGCGGCCCTGCTCAGCACGCACCGTGACTCCGTGGTGCTCTCGCACGCCTCGGCGGCCATCGCCCACGGGCTGGCGGTGCAGGTCGACAACCCACGGCTGGTGGACCTGACCACGCCGCCACCGGGCCGCGGCAGGCGGACGGCGACCTACCACCTTCACTGCGCCCGGTTCACCGCGGACGATGTCGTGACGGTGGGTGACCTGCGCGTCACGTCCCTCGCCCGCACGGTGGTAGACCTCGCCCGGACAGCCCAGCACGCGTGGGCCGTGGTGGCCGCCGACCAGGCCCTGGCCCGGGACGTCTCGCGGGATTCGTTGTTGGCCGTGGTCCAGGCCAGCAAGGGAATGACCGGCGTGGAGCAGGCGCGTCAGGTGATCGCCTTCGCCGATGGCCGCTCCGAGTCGGTGGCCGAATCGGTGAGCCGGGTGATGATCTCCCGTACGGGGCTGCCCCAACCCGTTCCCCAGTTCCGCGTCGAGGTCGATGGGCTCCTCGTGGCACGCGGCGACTTCGGGTGGGAGGACTGGAACCTCATCGGCGAGGTCGACGGCAAGGTCAAGTACCGCCGGGTCGAGGGGAACGACCAGTCACCCGAGGACGTCATGGTCGCGCAGAACCGCAGGCAGGAGAGCATCCGGCAGGCTGGGTTCTGGGTCACCCGTTGGGGCTGGGCCCAGGCCTGGAGCGTCAGCGCCCTGGGCAAGCTCCTGCGCACCGCGCTCGAGCGCCAGGGATGGCGACCCTAGGCCCGGGGCGGCTCCATGCTTTCAGCCACGCGTGTTGGGTGAATCTGCACCTGCTCGAGCAGGCGCGGATTCACCTACGAGGCGCATCTGTCACGGACGGCTGGTCTGTGAGCCACGTGACCCGAGCCATCAGGCGTCGGCGAAGCCGTTGGGGTTGGCGGACTGCCACCGGTAGGTGTCGGCGCAGGCCTGCTCGACGGACAGCTCGGCACGCCAGCCGAGCTCGGCCTGGGCCTTGGCGGGGTCGGCGAACGAGGACGCCACGTCGCCGGGACGGCGGGCGACGATCTCGTAGGGGATCTGGATGCCCGACGCCTCCTCGAACGCGTGCACGATCTGCAGGACCGAGGTCGGGTTGCCCGTGCCGAGGTTCCAGACGTGGTAGCCGCCGGAGGTCTCGAGCTTCGCCAGCGCGGCCAGGTGTCCGGCGGCGAGGTCGACCACGTGGATGTAGTCGCGGGTGCCCGTGCCGTCGGGGGTGTCGTAGTCGTCGCCGAAGACCATCAGCTTCTCGCGGCGCCCGGCCGCGACCTGGGCCACGAAGGGCAGCAGGTTGTTGGGGATGCCCTTCGGGTCCTCGCCGATGCGGCCCGAGGGGTCGGCGCCGATCGGGTTGAAGTAGCGCAGCACCGCCACGCGCAGCTCGGGGTCGGCCGCCGAGGCGTCCTCCAGGATCTGCTCGATCATGTGCTTGGTGCGGCCGTAGGGGTTGGTGGCGCCGGTGGGGGCGTCCTCGACGAAGGGCGGCTCGGACAGCTCGCCGTACACGGTCGCCGAGCTCGAGAACACGATCTTGTGGCACGCGTGCCGGGCCATGACCTCGAGCAGGGTGATCGTGGACTCGAGGTTCTCGCGGTAGTACGTCAGCGGGATCTGCGTCGACTCGCCCACGGCCTTCCAGCCGGCGAAGTGGATCACGGCCTCGGGGGAGAAGCCGGCGAAGGCCTCCTCCAACGCAGCCTCGTCCCGCACGTTCGCCTCGACGAAGGACGCCTCGCGCCCGGCCAGCCCGGCCACCCGGCGCAGCGACTCCTCGGAGCTGTTGGACAGGTCGTCCACCACGAGCACCTCGTGGCCCTCGCGCAGGAGGGCGAGGGTGGTGTGGGAGCCGATGTAGCCGGCGCCGCCGGTGACGAGAACGCGCATCGCTGGTCCTTTCCTGGGTCGCCCCCCACGTTAGTCCTCCCGGGGAGTTCCCCGGGCGATGGCTTGCCGCCCCGCCGGAGCCCGGCGATAGGCTGCCGCCCATGAAGCCTCTGAAGTGGTTGCTCGGCCTGCTCGGCCTCGCCGCGCTCGTCGGCGCGGGCGTCTGGCTGTTCCGGTTCGGCTGGGACATGCAGGAGATCATCGGCGCCGCGCAGCGCTACGACAGCGCGCGCGTCATCGCCAACCCGGTCACGACGACCACCATGATCGCCGGCGTGGCGCTCGCGGGTGGCCTGCTGCTCGGCCTGGGCCTCGGCCTGCCGACGCGCACGCAGGGACAGGTCCGCCGCTCGACGCTCGACGAGGTCAACTCCGGCCGCAGTGCCGCGATCGCCAACAAGGCGGCCGAGCGCGGCGCCCTGCCCGAGGGCCCGGCCGACGGGACGCACCCGTGAGCCTCGGCGACGCCGACCGCATCTGCGTGACCACCTTCGCCGCCGACGGCACGGCCACCACGTCGTCGGAGTACGTCGTGCGGCTGGGCGAGGACACGGTCGGCATCTGGACCCCGCACAGCACCCCGTGGGTCGACCGGCTCGGCCACAGCCACGTGGTGTCGGTGCAGGCGGCGTCCGGCTCCGGCAAGGCCCTGCGTACCGAGCCGGTGTTCGAGGGCCGCGCCGAGCTCGTCACCGAGGGCGACCAGCTCGCCGAGGCGGCCACCGCGACCCGCGCGAAGTACGGCCTGGCCGCCGGCATCACCCGCGCGGTCGACTGGGCGTGGGAGGTCGCGGGCACCAAGTCGCCCGACGGCCTGGTCGTCATCCACATCGTCGGCTGAGCGTGGACGTCGCCACTGCCCGCTGGCTCGTTTCGGACGCCGCGGGCCCGGCCCTGCGCGCTGCCGCGGCCGAGGCCGACCCGGGATCGCTCGGTGCCGCCACCCGCCTGCGCGCGCTCGTGGAACCCGACCAAGCGGCGGCCGTCCTCGACCAGGTCGCCCTGCGCCGCCGCGCCGTCGCCAAGCTCGGGCACCGCGCCGAAAACCTGTTCCTCACCGCCGACGGCCTCGAGCAGGCCACGCGCTGGCCGGTGGCCGCCCGCCGGGCTGCCCGGCTCGCCGCCACCGGGGCGACGCGCGTCGCCGACCTCGGGTGCGGCCTCGGCGTGGACGCGCTGGCGCTCCAGGACGCGGGCCTCCACGTCATCGCCGTCGAGCGCGACGAGGTCACCGCCGTGCTCGCGCAGGCCAACCTCGGCACCGAAGTGCTCGTCGGCGACGTCACCGATCTGTGGCCGCAGCTCGCGGCGTCCGACCCCGACTTGGCCGTGTTCGCCGACCCTGCCCGCCGCACCGGGGCCGGCCGCTCGTGGCGCGTGGAGGACCTCAGCCCGCCGTGGCCGTTCGTCGAGGCGCTGCTCGACGGCACCCGCCCCGCATGCGTGAAGCTCGGGCCGGGTGTGCCGCACAGCCTGATCCCCGACACGGTCGAGGCCGAGTGGGTCTCCGACGCCGGCAGCGTCGTCGAGTGCGCCCTGTGGGCCGGGCCGGGCGCCCGCCCGGGCCGCCGCGCCGCGATCGTCGACGGGGTCGAGCTCGCCGACACCGGCCGTCCGTCTGCCGGGGTGGGCGCCATCGAGGAGTACCTCTACGAACCCGACGGGGCGGTCGTCCGCGCCGGGCTCGTCGACGAGTTCGCCGGGCTGGTGAAGGCCCACCGCATCGCCGACGGCATCGCCTACCTGAGTGCCCCGTGGGACCAGCCGACCCCCTTCGCGACGGTCTTCGCCGTGCGCGAGGTGCTGCCGTTCGACGAGCAGGTGCTGCGCGCGTGGGTACGTGAGCGCGGCGTCGGTACTCTCGAGATCAAGAAGCGCGGCCTCGAGTTCGACCCCGCCGCCCTGCGCCGGCGACTCAGGCCCAGGGGCAGGGGGGTCGCGACGCTCGTGGTCACCCCCACCCGGGACGGGGCGCGCGTCCTCGTGTGCGGGCGGGCGGGGCCGGCGCAGTCCCTCCCGGATTAGCACTCGGGTTGAACGAGTGCCAGCACGTGGCTAGAGTCGTCGTTGGCACTCGACCATCGAGTCTGCCAGCCCACGGCGGCACCGCGACGACGCCTGGGCGGCGCACATCGAACGAAACCGTGGGTCCCGCACCGGGGCCCCAACACGAAGAAAGGGCACCATCGTGGCCGTCACGATCAAGCCGCTCGAGGACCGCGTCCTCGTCCAGCCCCTGGAGGCAGAGACCACCACCGCCTCGGGCCTGGTCATCCCCGACACCGCCAAGGAGAAGCCGCAGGAGGGCAAGGTCGTGGCGACCGGCCCCGGCCGCATCGACGACAACGGCAACCGCGTTCCGCTGGACGTCGCCGAGGGCGACGTCGTCATCTTCTCCAAGTACGGCGGCACCGAGGTCAAGTACGACGGCCAGGAGTACCTGCTCCTGAACGCTCGTGACATCCTCGCCGTCGTCTCCAAGTAAGGAAGTCATCCATGCCCAAGATCCTTCAGTTTGACGAGGAGGCGCGCCGCTCGCTCGAGCGTGGCGTCGACGCCCTCGCCAACGCCGTGAAGGTGACGCTCGGCCCGAAGGGCCGGTACGTGGTGCTCGACAAGAAGTGGGGCGCCCCGACGATCACCAACGACGGCGTGACCGTGGCCAAGGAGGTCGAGCTCAACGACCCCTACGAGAACCTCGGCGCACAGCTCGCCAAGGAGGTCGCCACCAAGACCAACGACGTCGCCGGTGACGGCACGACGACGGCGACGGTGCTCGCCCAGGCGCTGGTCCACGAGGGCCTGCGCGCCGTTGCGGCCGGCATCAACCCGGTCGGCATCAAGCGCGGCATCGAGAAGGCCGTGGACGCCCTCGGCGAGGAGCTCCACAAGGTCGCCCGCCAGGTCGACACCACCGCCGACATGGCCTCGGTCGCGACGATCTCCAGCCGTGACTCCGAGATCGGCGAGCTCATCGCCGACGCCTTCGACAAGGTCGGCAAGGACGGCGTCATCACCGTCGACGAGTCCAACACGTTGGGCACCGAGCTCGAGTTCACCGAGGGCATGCAGTTCGACAAGGGCTACCTGTCGCCGTACATGGTGACCGACCCTGAGCGCATGGAGGCCATCCTCGACGACCCGTACATCCTCATCCACTCGGGCAAGATCAGCTCGATGGCCGACCTCCTGCCGCTGCTGGAGAAGGTCATCGGCGCCGGCGGCCAGCTCTTCATCGTGGCCGAGGACGTCGACGGCGAGGCCCTGTCCACCCTCGTGGTGAACAAGATCCGCGGCACCTTCACCTCGGTGGCCGTCAAGGCCCCCGCCTTCGGTGACCGCCGCAAGGCCATGCTCGAGGACATCGCGATCCTCACCGGCGGCCAGGTCGTCGCCGCCGAGGTCGGCCTCAAGCTCGACCAGGTCGGCCTCGACGTGCTGGGCCGCGCCCGCCGCGTCGTGGTGACCAAGGACAACACCACCATCGTCGACGGCGCCGGCGAGGCGTCCGCGGTGGCGGGTCGCGTCGAGCAGCTGCGGGGCGAGATCTCCCGCACCGACTCCGACTGGGACCGCGAGAAGCTCCAGGAGCGGGTCGCGAAGCTGGCCGGTGGCGTGTGCGTGATCAAGGTCGGCGCTGCGACCGAGGTCGAGATGAAGGAGAAGAAGCACCGCATCGAGGACGCCGTGAGCGCCACCCGTGCGGCCATCGAGGAGGGCATCGTCGCCGGTGGCGGTTCCGCCCTCGTGCACGCCGCCTCGGTGCTCTCCGACGGCCTCGGCCTGACCGGTGACGAGCGCGTCGGCGTCCAGATCGTCGAGAAGGCCGTCGTCGAGCCGCTGCGCTGGATCGCGGAGAACGGTGGCGAGCCCGGCTACGTCATCGTCTCCAAGGTCAAGGAGCTGCAGCCCGGCCACGGCTGGAACGGCGCCACGGGCACCTACGAGGACCTCATCGCCTCCGGTGTCATCGACCCGGTCAAGGTGACGCGTTCGGCCCTGGCCAACGCGGCGTCCATCGCGGGCCTGTTGCTCACCACCGAAACCCTGGTGGTGGAGAAGCCCGAGGACGACGAGGACGGCCACGGCCACGCCCACTGAGTGAGCGAAACCTTCGGGGCCCCCACGCTTGGCGTGGGGGCCCCGATCCGTTTCCCGACCTCGGCCCGCGGGTGGTGGCGCGGGGGTGGTCCGGCGGCGCCCGGCCCCTCGTGAGGGCCTCGCACCTGATGTGCACCATTCCAGCCCCGAAGCGATGTGGTGCACAACTCGCTGCACAACTGCTGGTCAATCTGATCAGATTGGGTAAGGATCCAACCGTCAGGTTGATCAAACCCGCGAAGGAGCCGCTGTGTACCAGCTCGACGACATCGACCGCCGCCTGCTGCTCGAGCTGGACGCCGACCCCCGCATGACCGTCCTGTCGCTCAGCGAGCGCACCGGGCTGGCCCGCGGCACGATCCAGGCCCGGCTCGAGCGGTACCGCACCGACGGGCTGTTCCGGCTGACGAGCAGCCTCGTCCCGCCCGCCGCGCTGGGTCGCGGGTTGCACGCCACGGTCGCCGCCGAGCTCGACCAGCACCAGCTGGACGCCGCGGTCGAGGCCCTGCGCCGCATCCCAGAGGTGCTCGAGTGCCACGCGCCTGCCGGGGACATCGACCTGCTGTGCCACGTCGTGGCCCGCGATCCCGACGACCTCTACCGGGTCGCCGAGGAGATCCGGCTGTGCCCGGGCATCACCCGCACGTCGACGAGCGTCTACCTGCGTGAGGTCATCGGCTACCGGGTGCGCCCGCTCCTGCGTGCGGGGCTGGCCCGCCCCAGGCGGGCGGGACGGCCGGCCGCCCGCGGTTGACCGCCCCGGAGCGGGGCGACATCGCGCCGCCGAACCGCCTTCGTTAGGCTGCCGAGAGTGAGCGCAGCGGTGACCGAACCCACCCCGGACGCCCGCGGCACCCTCCCGTGGGGGCTCGCGGCCGGACTGGGCGCGCTCGCCTCCGCCCTCGTCGCCTGGGGGTCGGCGCACCCCGAGTTCGCCTTCCACCCCGACGGGTGGCTCGATCCCGTCGTCATGGCGATCGGCACCGCCCTGCCGATGCCGCTGAACCGCGTGGTGGTCGTCCTCGGCGCCGTGGTGCTGGCCGTGCTCTGGTGGCGCCTGCGCCCGCGTGCCGGACGGCCGCCGGTGGGGCGTCCGGGATGGTTGCTGGCCGTGTGGGCGCTCCCGCTGCTCTGGTCGCCGCCCACGCTCTCGGCCGACGCCGTGCTGTACGCCGACTCGGGCTGGATCGAGAACTCCGGCGGTTCCGTGTACGCCGAGGGCCTCGGCAGCGCGGGCGGTCCGTTCGCCGACTCGGTCGACCCGCTGTGGCGGGGGAGTGGCGTCGCCTACCCACCCCTGTCGCTGCTGGTCAACCAGGCGGTCGTGGCCCTGACCGGCGCCGACGACTACTGGTCGGTCGCGGCCATGCGCTTGCCGGCCATCCTGGGCGTGGTCCTGATCGGCCTGACCCTGCCGCGCATCGCGGCGCACCTGTCGCCCACCGACCCGCTCGCGCCCGGCCGCGCCACGTGGTGGGGGCTGCTGAACCCGTTGCTGCTGGTCCACTTCATCGGGGGCGCGCACAACGACGCCCTCATGGCGGGGGTGTCCCTCCTCGCGGTGTACGTCGTGGTGGTCGCCCTGGAGACCCCGCTCGGCGGGGCCCGGTCGCGCCTGCTGGTCTGGGTCGTGGCCCCCGTGCTCGTCGGCGTCGCGATGGCGCTGAAGCAGCAGGCCGGGCTGACGGTGCTGGCCGTCGCCGGCGTCCCGTTGCTGTTCCGCCTGCGCGACCTCCCGCTCGCGCGCCGGCTCTGGGTGCTCGGCCTGCGCACCGCCGGGGTGACCGGGATCGCGGTGGCGGTGTTCGTGGCGCTGGGCGTCATCACCGGCAAGGGCTTCGGCTGGACGGCTTGGCTCACCCTCATGGGCACCGCCGGGACGCCGGGGCCCTTCGCCCTGCTCGGCCAGTTCGGCGGTTACCTGGTGGAGTGGCTGGGCGCCGACCCGGCCCCCTTCCGGTTCGTCGTGGGCATGGCCTCCAACGTGACCCTGCTCGCCGTCCTGGCCTGGGTGGTCATCCGGTTCTCCGACCGCCCGGTGGCGGCGGTCGGTTGGGGCTCGCTCGCGCTCGCGGTGCTCGGCCAGGCCATGCACCCGTGGTACGTGCCCTGGAGCCTCGCGCTCCTGGGGCTGGTGCCCCTCACCCGCCGCCAGCGCCTCTGGGTCGCCGGCTTCGTCGTGGCGTTCCTGGTCTGGAACGCGTTCCAGACCGTCGTCTGGCACGGGTACGTGGACTGATACCCCCGGGGGTATGTATCATGGCGCGTGACACCGACTTCACGAGAGGCAGGCCATGGCCACCGTCGAGCTGACCGAAGAGAACTTCGCCGCCACCATTACCGACAACGAGACCGTGCTGGTCGACTTCTGGGCGTCCTGGTGCGGCCCGTGCCTGCGCTTCGGCCCGGTGTACGAGAAGGTCTCCGAGGCCCACCCCGACGTCGTGTTCGGCAAGCTCGACACCGAGGCGTACGGCCAGCTCGCGGGCGCGCTGCAGATCCAGGCCATCCCCACCCTCATGGCCTTCCGCGGGGGCGTCCTCGTCTACCGCGAGGCGGGCGCGATGAACGCCGCCGGGCTCGAGCAGCTCGTGGGTGCCGTGGCGGCGCTCGACGTCGACGAGGTCCGGCGCCAGGCCACGGCGGACGCCGAGGCCGGCGAGGCGGGTGCCTCGTGAGGCGCTCCCCGGGCATCGGCGCGAGCGCGTGGCGGGCCCTGCTCGGCTGGCCGCGTCGCCGCTGGGCGGTCGCGGCCGCGTGGGCGATCGGCACCGTCCTGGTCGTCGGCCTGCCCACCGCGATGATCCCCAACCCCGTCTTCGGGCGTGACGTCCCCACGACCTGGTGGGCCTGGCCCGTGCTGGTCGCCACCGCCGTGCTGGGCGGCCTCCTCGGCGCCACCTACGTGCGGGCAGGCGACGAGAAGGTCCCCTCCAGCGGTCTGGTCGGCGGCCTGCTGGCCTACCTCGCGGTCGGGTGCCCGGTGTGCAACAAGGTGGCCCTGCTCGCGCTCGGTTACGCCGGCGCGCTGCAGTGGTTCGCCCCGGTGCAGCCGGTACTCGGCGTCATCGGGCTCGTGCTGTTGGTCTGGGCCCTCGACCGCCGTCTGCGCGGCGAGATCGCGTGCGCGCTGCCGGTGCAGCGCTCACGCCCCGGCGAGCCCGTCAGCGCATGACGCCAGCGCCTCCAGCGCCGCCAGGCCGCCCTCGGTGTAGTGGCGCCAGTCGTCACCGCGGTCGGTCAGGGCGGGGGAGGACCAGCGTCCCAGCTCCTCGGCGAGCGCGGAGGCGGCGTCCTCGCCCCCGTCGAGCCGTCGCACCAGCTGGCGCAGCGCCGTCGCGGCACCCTCGGCCCGCTTGAGCGCCACCCGGTCGGTGCCCCCGCCGATGCGGCACGTGGACCCACCACCGGCCGCGTCCGCCCAGCGGGCGATCGCCCCGTCCCGGGAGGTACGGGCACGGTCGGTCAGGTCGCGGTCGGGCACGGAACCACGATACCCCGACGGGTATGGTAAACGGTCTCCCTCCGGAGGCCTACACTCGTCCCATGCGCGTGGCGGTGACCTCGGGACGACTCGCAGGACCGCTGGCCGACGGCTTGGCCGAGGCCGGCCACGATGTCGTGCGGCTGGTCGAGCGCGAGGCGTCCGGCCCGGGCGAGCGCCGCTGGGACCCGGCGGCGGGCCGCATCGACGGCCCCGGCCTCTCCGACGTGGACGCCGTCGCCAACGTCTTCGAGGCCAACGTCTGGACGCGCTGGACGCCGGCGGTCCGGGACCGGATCCGGGGCAGCCAGGTCACCGGCTCCCTCACCGTCGTCAGCCACCTCGAGCCCGACGGGCGCTGCCAGCGGTACGCGAACCTGTCGGCCACCAGCTTCCACGGCGACCGCGGCGAGGTCGTGCTCGACGCCGACTCCGGGGTGGGCCGCGGGTGGCTGGCCCAGTCCACGGCCGCGTGGGAGGCGGCCGCGCGGCACGCGCCCGTCCCCACCGTGCTGCTCCGGACGCCCGTGGTGCTCGGTGTGCCCGGCGGCATGTGGGAGCGACGCAAGCGCGGCCTGCTCGCCGGCCGGATGGGGCACGGGCGCCAATGGCGCTCCTGGATCCACATCGCCGACTGGGTCACCGCCACCATCTTCCTGCTCACCGGCCGCCACGAGGGCCCGGTGGTCATCGCGGCGCCCCAGCCGGTGCGCGAGGCTGACTTCGTCGCCGCCCTGGCCCGCGCCCATGGCCGGCGCCCAGGCCTTCCGGTCCCCGAGGCGCTGCTGCGGGCCAGCTTCGGCCCCGACCTCACCGCCGAGGTGATCATGGCCAGCCAGCGGATCGTGCCGCAGATCCTCCCCGTGGAACTGGGCTTCACCTACCGGTTCGGCGGGTTGGACGCGGCGCTGGCCGACGTCGTGTGAGCGGCCGCCGCGACCGGGCGGGACGGAATCGGGCCCTGTCGGGGGCCGGGGATAGACTGACGGCCTGTCGAGTGGCCCGTGGCCGAAGGTGGAGAAACTAGATGTCGTTCGATGACCTGACCCCCTCTGGAGTGCCGGCGCCGTTCGCGCCGTTGGGCCTCACGTTCGACGACGTGCTGCTGCAGCCGAACGAGTCCGACGTCATCCCCAACGAGGTCGAGACCACCACCCAGGTGAGCCGGCGCATCTCGCTGCGGGTCCCGCTGCTGAGCTCGGCGATGGACACGGTGACCGAGGCCCGCATGGCCATCGCGATGGCCCGCCAGGGCGGGCTGGGCATCCTGCACCGCAACATGTCGGCCGACGAGCAGGCCAGCAAGGTCGACCGCGTGAAGCGGTCCGAGGCCGGCATGGTCGACCAGCCCATCACCACCACCGTCGACGCCACGATCGGCGAGGTCGACGAGATGTGCGGCACCTACCGCATCTCCGGCTTGCCCGTGGTCGACGCCGAGGGCCGCCTGGTCGGCATCATCACCAACCGCGACATGCGCTTCGAGGACGACCCGAACCGCCGCGTCGGCGACGTCATGACCCGCATGCCGCTGGTCACCGGCCACCCCGGCATGCCGGCCGACGAGGCGCTCAAGCTGCTCGGGAAGCACAAGATCGAGAAGCTGCCGCTCGTGGACGCCGACGGCAGGCTCACCGGCCTGATCACGCTCAAGGACTACGTGAAGTCCGACAAGTACCCCGACGCAACGAAGGACCCGCAGGGCCGCCTGCGCGTCGGCGCCGCGATCGGGACCTTCGGCGACGCGTGGGAGCGCGCGATGCTCCTGGTCGAGGCCGGGGTGGACGCCCTGGTCACCGACACCGCCCACGGCCACAGTCGCGCCGAGATGGACCTCATCCGCCGCCTCAAGGCCGAGCCGCTGGCCGCCCACGTCGACATCATCGGCGGCAACGTCGGCACCTACGAGGGCGCCAAGGCCATCGTCGAGGCCGGTGGCGACGCGGTGAAGGTCGGCATCGGGCCCGGCTCGATCTGCACCACGCGCGTGGTCGCCGGCGTCGGCGTCCCGCAGGTCACCGCGATCTACGAGGCCGCCCGGGCCGCGAAGCCGGCCGGCGTGCCCGTGATCGGCGACGGCGGCCTGCAGTACTCCGGCGACATCGCCAAGGCCATCGTGGCCGGCGCCAACGCCGTGATGCTGGGCTCGCTGCTCGCCGGCTGCGACGAGAGCCCCGGCGACCTGGTGTTCATCAACGGCAAGCAGTTCAAGCGCTACCGGGGCATGGGCTCGCTGGGCGCCATGAAGGCCCGCGGCAAGCAGGGCTCGTACGCCTCCGACCGCTACTTCCAGGCCTCGGCGTCCACCGACGACCAGCTCGTGCCCGAGGGCATCGAGGGCCAGGTCGCCTACCGCGGCCCGCTCGCCGCCGTGGCCTACCAGCTGATCGGCGGGTTGAAGCAGTCGATGTTCTACTCCGGCGCCCGCACCATCCCCGAACTGCAGGAGCGCGGCCGGTTCGTCCGCATCACCTCCGCGGGCCTGCGCGAGTCCCACCCGCACGACATCCAGATGACCGTCGAAGCCCCCAACTACACCCAGAAGTGAGCATGATGATCGAGATCGGCCGCGCCAAGCGCGCAACGCAGGTGTACTCCTTCGACGACATCGCGATCGTCCCGACGCGGCGCACCCGCAGCCCGCAGGACGTGAAGCTCACCTGGAGCATCGACGCCCTCACCTTCGAGTTCCCGATCGTCGCGGCCCCGATGGACTCGGTGATGTCGCCCGACACCGCGATCGCGTTCGGCCGCATGGGCGGCCTCGGCGTCCTCAACCTCGAGGGCCTGTGGACGCGCTACGACGACCCCGACCCGATCCTCGCCGAGCTCGCCGAGATCAGCGACGCCGTCGCCGCCACCGCCCGCATGCAGGAGCTGTACTCCGAGCCGGTCAAGCCCGAGCTGATCGCCGAGCGCATGAAGCAGATCCGGGACGCCGGCGTCCCGGTCGCCGGGGCGCTGAGCCCCCAGCGGGCGCAGGAGTTCGCGTCCGTCGTCGAGCGCGCCGGGGTCGACTTCTTCGTGATCCGCGGCACCACCGTGTCGGCCGAGCACGTCTCCAGCGCGCAGGAGCCGCTGAACCTCAAGGAGTTCATCCGCAAGCTCGACGTGCCGGTCATCGTCGGCGGCTGCGCGACCTACCAGGCGGCGCTGCACCTGATGCGCACCGGCGCCGCGGGCGTCCTCGTCGGCTTCGGCGGCGCCGCCACCGGCCGCACCCGCCACGTGCTGGGCGTCGAGGTGCCGATGGCCTCGGCCGTTGCCGACGTCGCCGCCGCGCGCCGCGACTACATGGACGAGTCCGGCGGCCGCTACGTGCACGTCATCGCCGACGGCGCGCTGGGCCGCTCCGGCGACATCGCCAAGGCCATCGCCTGCGGCGCCGACGCCTGCATGGTCTCGACCCCGCTCGCCCGCGCCGAGGAGGCCCCCGGCCGCGGCTGGCACTGGGGCCCCGAGGCCTGGCACCCCGAGCTGCCGCGCGGCGAGCGCGTCCGGATGGGCCGGGTCGGCTCGCTGGAGGAGATCGTCCTCGGTCCGTCGCACACGCCCGACGGCACCATGAACCTCGTCGGCGCCCTCCGCAAGGCGATGGGCACCACCGGCTACACCGAGGTCAAGGAGTTCCAGCGCGTGGAGATCGTGGTCCACGCCTGACATGCGCCGCTCCGTCCTCGTCCTCGTGCTGGCCCTCGTGGCCGGCGTGGCGGGGCTGGCCGGGGGCGTGTGGTGGTTCAGCGTCCGCCCGGCCCAGCTGATGCAGCAGGCCGCCGACCGGATCGTGGCCGGCCTGGCCAGCGGCGAACTCGCCGCGACCGACGTGGCCGAGCCCGCAGCGGTCGACCTGGCGGCGGTCTACTCCGGGATGGGGGCGCTGCGCCCGACCGTCACCCGCACGACCGAGCTGTCGCCGCGCGAGCCCGGCGTGGTCTCCACCCAGCTCGCCTGGTCGTGGGTCATCCACGAGGGCAAGCCGGCCTGGGAGTACACCACCGACCTCGAGCTGGTCCGCGACGGCGAGGACTGGCGGGCACGCCTGGTGCCCGCCGCCATCGCCCCCGACCTGGCGGAGGGGGAGTCCCTGCGGGCCTCCCGGCTCACGCCCGTGCGCGGGTCGATCCTCGGCCAGCGCGGCGAGGCCCTGGCCACCAACACCCCGGCGTGGCGCCTGGGCATCGACAAGACGCTCACCGACGCGGCCACCGCCGTCGACTCCGCCGGCAAGCTGGCCACCGAGCTGGGCATGGACGCCGCCGCCTTCGCCGACCGCGTCGAGCGCAGCGGCCCGCGCGCCTTCGTCGAGGCCCGCATCCTGCGCCGGCATGTCGAGGCCGACCAGGAGCTCGTGGCCAGGGCCGAGCGCTGGATCGGGGTGCGCGCCGTGCCCACGACCTTCCCGCTGGGTATCAGCTCCTCCTTCGCCCGCCCGCTGCTGGGCGTGGTGGGCGATGCCACCGCCGAGCAGGTCGAGAAGTCGGGCGGCACCATCCGTGCCGGCGACCTCGTCGGCCGCGGCGGCCTGCAGGAGGCCCGCAACCACGTCCTCGCCGGCACCACCGGCTTCGTGGTGTCGATCGTGGACGCCGACGGCGAGGCCCGCGAGGCCTTCCGGGTCGAGGCGCTGGACGGCGCCGACGTGGTCACCACCATCGACGTGGAGCTCCAGATGAGGGCCGAGCGGATCCTGTCCGGGGTGGGGCCGGCCAGCGCGCTGGTCGCGGTGCGGCCCTCCGACGGGGCGATCCTGGCCGCCGCGTCCGGGCCCGGCTCGGAGGGGCTCTCGACCGCGACGCTGGGGCAGTACGCGCCGGGCTCGACCTTCAAGACCGTGTCCGCGCTGGCGTTGCTGCGCGAGGGCCTCACGCCCGACTCGCCCGTCCCCTGCACCGACGGCGTGGTGGTCGACGGCTACCGGTTCGACAACTGGGAGGGGTACCCGGCCTCGGCGCTGGGCGAGGTGCCCCTGCACACCGCGCTGGCCCATTCCTGCAACAGTGCCTTCATCAACGCGCGCGACCGGGTGACCCAGGACGGCGTCATCGAGGCCGCCGGGGCGCTCGGTCTGACCGCCGAGCCGAAGCTCGTGGTGGGGGGCTTCCTCGGGTCGGTGCCCGTCGAGGGCACCGTGGTCGAGCACGCGGCGTCCATGATCGGCCAGGGAAAGGTCGTGGCCTCCCCGCTCGGCATGGCCACGGTCATGGCCAGCGTGATCGCGGGGCACACCGTGTCGCCGGTCCTGGTCGACGAGCCGCGCGAGACGCCGCCCCCGGCCAGCCCGCTGACCGAGGCCGAGGCGTCGGCCCTGCGCTCACTACTCGCCAACAACGCGGTCGAGGGCGGCTACGGCGCGCTGGCCGGCTTGGACGGCGTGCTGGCCAAGACCGGTACCGCGACGTACGCGCCCGAGCAGTACCACGCGTGGGTCATCGTCGGCCACGGCGACCTGGCGGTGGCCGCGTTCGTGGCCGACGGCCGCTACGGCGGCTCCGACGCCGCTCCGTTGGCGGCCGAGTTCCTGCGCGGGTGACCTCAGCGCCGGTCGTTGCGGCGACCGGCCGCGCGCATCAGACCGTGAGGTCGCGCTGTTCGCCGGGCCGGCCCGTCTCGCCGGTGACCTTGGACTTCACGAGGGCGAGCAGCGTGCCGACGGCACCGGGGGAGTCCCACATCGAGGCGGCGTCGGGGTCGACCTCGACCACCACGTTCACCGGGTCCTCGGGGCCCTGCTCGGCGAAGGCGTCGGTGACGGTGTCCCACAGGCGCTTCTTGAGCTCGATGTCGTCGACGACGCGGGCCGTGCCCGAGATCGACACCCACCGGCTCGACAACGGGCCGGGGGTGGGGGTGGCCGACACCCCTGGGGGTGGTCCGGCTGCCCGCGGAGTCAGGTGGTCTGGGTGGGGGCGGTGTGGATCTCGATGCCCGCGGCGTCCCGCTCGATGAGGGCGCGCACGGCCTCGCGTTGCTCGTCGGAGTCCCACGCGATGGAGTCGAGCGCGGCGCGGGACTCGGCGACCACCCGCTCCAGGCCCGCCTCGGCGATGAGCCCGCGGTCGTGCATCAGGCGGGCGGCGCCCACGTAGGTGTCGACCACGTGGATGCCCTCCGTGGCGAGCCGCGCCCGCTCCTCGGCGGGCATGCCGACCACGTCGTGGATGACGACGATGTCGACGACCTCGCCGAACCGCTCGAGCAGCAGCTCGCCGACGCGGATGTCGCCCTGGCCCGAGTCGCCGATGAACAGCTTGCGGTACTCGGGGAACAGCTGGCGGTAGTGGTCGATGTTGGCGATCTTCTGGCCCGCCATCAGGTCGTGGGTGACCAGCGCCGACAGGGTCCCGGTGAGCACCGAGTGCGTGGCGATGCCGGCGCGGCGCAGGGAGGCGCGGGTGTGGTTCTCGATCAGGCCGAGCGCGTCCCCGGGCCGCGCGGTCACGAAGGTCAGGTCGCCGGTGGAGAACGGCTCGTCGTCGCCGCCCCGGTCCAGGGCGTCCAGCAGCGCCAGGATGCCGGGGTAGATGGTGCCGCGCGGGTAGCGCCGGTCGTGCAGCGCGCAGATGACGGTGTCGTCGATGTCGCACAGCACCTTCGACTCCCCGGTCTCGACCCCGGCGGCCTCGGTGGCGATGTGCTCGAGGATGCGGGCGCGGACGGCCTCGTCGCCGATGTCGGCGAACACCAGGCCCTCGAGGTCGTGGCTGTCGGTGCGGCTGTTGATCCGGTTCTTCAGGTGGGTCAGCTCGACCCCGTGGCGGGCGAGGAAGATGGCCGCGATGGCCTCCTCGTCGGCGCGGTCGGTGTGGCCGGCCTGCATGCCGTAGGCGAGGTTCGCCTGCGGCTCGATCGACAACTCGCCCAGCCGCTCGGTGAGCAGCTCGCGCAGCTCGGTGCGGTGCTGCGGGCCGAACCAGTGGTCGTCGGTGCTGCGGAACAGCCCGGCGGCGTCGACCTCGCGGAGTACCTGGTCGAGCGTGGGTGCCGAGGCCTGCCGGAGCAGCTCGAGGACCTGCGCCTCCTCCTTGCGGTCGGTGTGGCCGCGCAGCAGCGTGACGATGAGGTCCTGGTCGATGGGCATGCCGCCAGCCTAGTTGCCGGTCCGGACGACGAGGCCGCCGGCCTGGATCCGGATGCGGACGTCGGCCACCTCGCCGACCACGTCCCCGTCCAGGTGCAGGGGGGTGGGCTCGTCGGGCACGGCCCAGACCGTGCGGGCCCGCGAGTAGCGCAGGGCTGCCGCCTCCCAGCGGTGGTGGGTCAGGCCGGCCCAGGCGATGGACGCCCACTGGGCCGGCGTCCGGAGGGGGACCTCGAGGCAGTCGAGGTGGCCGTCGTCGAGGCGGGCGTCGGGGAACACCTCGATGCCGAACGGGATCGCGCCGGAGTTGGCGACCAGCACGGTCCAGGTCTCGAGGCGGCGGCCCGGCGCGTTGTCGACCGAGAGCCGCATCGAGAGCGGCTTGCGGAGGAGGTGGCGCGCACCCGAGGCGAGGTAGGACGCCCAGCCGAGCCTGGACTTCGCGCCCGGGCTGGTCGCCAGCACGGTCGCCGCGTCGTGCCCGATGCCGGCCATGACGAGGAACGGCTGGTCGGGGGTGGGCGCCCCTACGGCGCCCTCGACCACGGGGCGCCAGCTCGCCCAGCCCACGTCGGTGGGCGCCGGCGACCCGAAGAGCGCCCGGTCGACCATCAGGCGGGGGTCGCGGGTGCGCAGGCCGAGGTTGAAGGCGAACAGGTTGGCCGTGCCCAGCGGCAGGATGCCGAGGTGGACCCCCGTGCCGGCGACCGCGCGGACGACCTCGCGCACGGTGCCGTCGCCGCCGCCCACCACCACGTGGCGGGCACCTTGGGCGACTGCCTCGCGGGCCTGGGCCCAGCCGGTCTCCGCCGCCGTGGTCTCCAGCACCCGGGGCGCCGGCAGGCCGGCGTCGGCGCACGCCCGCTCCAGCGAGTGCAGCGCCAGCGCGGACCGCTTGGCGACCGGGTTGAGGACCGCCCACACCGGGACGCCGGCGTCCGGTGCCTGTTCGGGGCTCATGAGGCCCATTGTGCTCGGTACTGTGACCCCATGAGCGAGATCCCGGCCGAGCTGGCTGGCCTGCGGGCCAGCATCGACAACCTCGACCAGGCGCTGGTGTGCCTGCTCGCCGAGCGCTTCCGGATCACGAAGGAGGTCGGCGTCCTGAAGGCCACCCGCGGCCTGCCGCCGGCCGACCCGGCCCGCGAGAAGCTGCAGATCGAGCGGCTGCGGTCGCTCGCCGACGGCGCGGGCCTCGACCCGGAGTTCGCCGAGAAGTTCCTGACCTTCATCGTCACCGAGGTCGTGCGCCACCACGAGCAGATCGCGCGCGAGCACGGCTCCTGATCAGCGGGCGAACAGCTCCACGAAGTTGCGCAGGATGCGCCCGGGGGAGTCGTCGACACCCGCCGCGTGCGCGGCCTCGACCAGCGTGTCGAACTCGTCGGGGTCGAAGTAGCCCGCGTTGCGGTAGATCACCATGCGCTCGACCAGGCGCGCCACGTCGAGTTCGGGGTGGAACTGCGTCACGTAGGCGCGGTCGCCCACCCGGAAGCTCTGCACCGGGCACGCGGTGCCGGTGGCGAGCAGGACCGAGTCGTTGGGCGTCCGGGAGCACGCCTCCTTGTGGCCGGTGAACGCCATGAACCGGTCGGGCACCCCCTCGAACAGCGGGTCGACGCGGCCGTGCTCGGTCAGGGTGACCTCCACCGCCGAGGTGGTCTCGCCGTAGGTGCGGTCGACCAGCCCGCCGAGGTGCTGGGTGACGATGCCGACGCCGTAGCACAGGCCCAGCAGGGGCACCCGTTCGGCCAGGGCGGTGTCGACGATGCGGCCGAGGTCGGCCTCGACCCGGCGCTGGGTGTCGGTCTTGACCGCGTCGGAGGTGTTGAACTGGCCGCCGCCGATGACGATGCCGGAGTAGTCGTCAGGCCGGATCACCGGCAGCGGGGCCTGCTCGACGCGCAGCTGCACCAGCTGGCCGGGCTTGAGGCCCGCGAAGGAGGCGATGGCGTCGAACTCCTTGGCGACGGCGTCGTCGTGGTCGCGGATGGACAGGTGCAGGAACGGCTTCACGGACGGTCCTTCTCGGGCGGGCGGGTCAGGCGACGGGGTCGATGGAGGTGTCGGCGACGACCCCGGTGACCACCGAGTTCGGGGGCACGTCGTGGACGACGAGGGCGTTCGCGCCGACCTGCGTGCCCTCGCCGACGGTGATCGGGCCGATCACCTTGGCGCCGGCGCCGAGCAGGACGCCGTCGCCGATCGTGGGGTGCCGCTTGAACCGGCCGCGGGAGCGGCCGCCCAGGGTGACCTGGTGGTACATCACGACGTCGTCGCCGATCTCGGCGGTCTCGCCGATGACGACGCCCATGCCGTGGTCGATGAAGAACCGGCGGCCGATGGTGGCGCCGGGGTGGATCTCGACGCCGGTCAGGCCCCGGGCCACCTGCGAGACCGCACGCGCGATCGGGCGCAGGCTCGACTTCCGGGTCCACAGGGCGTGCGCCACCCGGTGCGCCCACACGGCGTGGACGCCCGGGTAGAGCAGGGCCACCTCCATCCGACTCGACGCCGCCGGGTCTTCGCGCAGGGCCGCGTCGAGGTCCTCGGTCATGCGGTCGAGGAGGGTGCGGAGGCGGGTGTCGGAGCTCATGGGCCCCACTCCAGCACGTCTGGAAGAGGTCAGTCCATCAGGTCCGCATAGAGGACCGACGACAGGTACCGCTCGCCGAAGCTCGGGATCACCACGACGATCGTCTTGCCCGTGTTCTCGGGGCGGGCGGCGAGCTCACCGGCGGCCTTCAGCGCCGCGCCCGAGGAGATGCCGACGAGCAGGCCCTCGGCGCGGGCGGCCTCGCGGGCCATGGCCACGGCGTCCTCGGAGGAGACCGTGACGACCTCGTCGAGGACCGAGCGGTCCAGGATCTCGGGGACGAAGTTGGCCCCGATGCCCTGGATCTTGTGCGGGCCGGGCTGGCCGCCGGACAGGATCGGTGACTCGGCGGGCTCGACCGCGACCATCTGGACGCCGGGCTTGCGCTCCTTGAGCACCTGGCCGACCCCGGAGATGGTGCCGCCGGTGCCGACGCCGGCCACGACGATGTCGACCGTGCCGTCGGTGTCGGCCCAGATCTCCTCGGCCGTCGTGCGCCGGTGGATGTCGACGTTGGCCGGGTTCTCGAACTGCCGGACCAGCACGCCGCCGCGCTCGGCCGCGATCTCGTTGGCCTTGTTCACCGCACCGCGCATGCCCTCGGGGCCGGGGGTCAGGACGAGCTCGGCGCCGAAGGCACGCAGCAGGGCGCGACGCTCCTTGCTCATGGTCTCGGGCATCGTCAGGACGACGTCGTAGCCGCGGGCCGCGCCGACCATGGCCAGGGCGATGCCGGTGTTACCGGAGGTCGCCTCGACGATGGTGCCGCCGGGCTCCAGGACGCCCGCCTTCTCGGCCGCGTCGACCATCGCCACACCGATGCGGTCCTTGACCGAGTTGGCCGGGTTGTAGAACTCCAGCTTGGCCAGCACGATGGCGTTCGTCTCGCCGAACAGCTTGTTGACCTTGACCAGGGGCGTGCGGCCGATGAGGGCCGTGACGTTCTCGAACACGTTCATGGGTGAAACGTACCCGCAGCTCGCGGCGTCCGACAGGGGAGCGGGGGCGCGCCTACCCGAGCCGCCGGAACAGCCACACGCTCACGGCGACCTCGGTGTCGATCGGGTCGACCTCCTCGGGCACCCCGTGGAACGCGTTGGGGCCCATCGCGATCAGGTCGCGCACGAGGGCGGCGTCGGCCGAGAGGGCGGCGCGCACGCGGTGGCGGCCGATGGTCTCGAAGAGCCCGGACGCCGCGCGGGCCAGCCGGTCGTCCTTGTCGGCCTCGATGTCGAGCAGCCCGTGCCGTTCGCGCAGGGAGCGCAGGTGGTCGGGGTCGGGCGTCACGACGAGGAGGAGGCCGGCGTCGGCGAGCACGCGGGCGAACTCGCGCAGGTTACGCGGTGCGAAGACGCACGTCACCAGCGAGAACCGCTTGGTGCGCAGGGGCAGGGTGCCCCACGCGTCGGCGACGACCGAGGCGGCGCGGTCGTGGGCGCGGGCGGCTCGGCGGGCGGCGGGCACCGAGACGTCGAGCGAGACGCCCCGGGCCGCGGGCAGCGCGTCGAGCAGCCGGGCCAGGTGGTGGCCGGTCCCGCCGCCCACGTCCAGGATCGTGCGGGCCCCGGTGGCGCGCCGGGCGAGGGCGGCGTCGACGGCGTCGAAGGCCCCCGAGTCCAGCACCCGCGACCGGGCCTCGACCATCGCGGCGGTGTCGGCGTTGGCGGGCTGGGCCGCGCCCAGCAGGTTGAGGTGTCCCTGGCGGGCGACGTCGAAGGAGTGCCCCTGCCGGCAGGTGGCTGCGGCCGGCCCGAGGTCCAGGCCCTCGGCGCAGACCGGGCAGGCGAGCAGGCCGCGGGCGGCGTCCAGGCCCATCAGACCCCGCGCAGGCGGCCGCCGTCGACCGGGACGACGCAGCCGGTGACGAAGGAGGCGGCGTCCGACAGAAGGAAGGCGGCGACCCGGCCGAACTCGACCGGCTGGCCGACGCGGTTCATGGGGGAGGCCGAGCCCAGCGCGGCGAGCGCGGCGTCGGGGTCGGGGGACTGGCCGGCGAGCCAGTTGATCCGGTCGGTCTGGATCGTGCCGGGCATGAGGCCGACCGCGCGCGACCCGGAGTCGGCGAACTCGTCGGCCAGCTGCCGGATGAGCACGGCCAGGCCCGGGCGGGTGACGTTCGACAGGGCCATGTCGGCCAGGGGTTCCTTGACCGAGGTGGAGAGCACGAAGGCCAGCGCCACGGGGCCTGGGGCGGCGTCCACGACGGCGCGGGCGGCGCGCAGGGCGCCCACCACGACGGAGTCGAACGCCGCGCGGTAGGTGTCGTCGGTCGTGCCGAGCACCGAGCCCTTGGGCGGCCCGCCGACGCTGACGAGGGCGCCGTCGAGGCGTCCCCACGTCTCGAGGGCGAGCGCCGCGGCGCGGGCGGCGGCGTCGGGCTCGGCGAGGTCGGCGGCGAGCGCGACCGCACGGTCGGCGCCCAGGGCCGCCACGGCGTCCGCCAACGGCTGCTCGCGGCGGGCGACGACCACCACGCGCGCGCCCTCGGCGACGAGCTGGTCGGCGGTCGCGCGGCCGAGGCCGCCCGAGGCGGCCGTGACGACAAAGACCCTGTCAGTCAGCCCGAGGTCCATGGCTCGCCTCCTCCGTGCGCTCGACCGCCGGCTCGACCGGGGCCGGCCGGGCGGCGCGCTCCTTGGCGCGCTTGCGGTCGCGCAGGTCGTTGCGGATCAGGATGAACAGCCCCACCACGGCGATCGCCGCGAAGGCGAACCACTGCAGGGCGTAGCTCTGGTGCGGGCCCTCCGTCGGGGGCGGCGGGGTGACCGGGACCAGCTCGGCCGACTGGGCCGGGGTGACGTCGATCAGCGCGATGAAGCCGTTGACCAGGTCGAGGCCCAGGGCGCCGGACAGGGTGTCGGAGTTGACCAGCCGCACCGTGTTCTCGGTGGGGGTCATCTGGTTGGTGTTGCCCTGTTCGTTGCGCCGCACGTAGCCGGTCAGCTGCACCTCGCCGGCGGGCGGGTCGGGGAAGACCTTGGGGAAGTCCTGCCCTGCCGGGCGCTCGACGAAGCCGCGATCGACGAGGACGACCTGACCCGAGGTCGTCCGCAGCGGGGTGATCAGCTCCCACCCGGTCTTGCCGTCGAAGCTGCGGTAGCGGGCCTGGAGCTGCTTGTCGGCCAGGAAGGTGCCCGACACCGAGACCCGCTGCCACTGGTCGGCGTCGGTGATCGTGCCGGTGAAGACCTCCTCGAACGGCCGGACCGGGGCCTTCTCGTGCTCGGCGGTGGTCGCGTTGCGGTCGCGGCGCTGGTCGAGCCGGTCGAGCTGCCACTGCCCCAGTTGGACGAACGTGAACCCCAACGCCACGACGAAGAGCGTCATCAGCCCCCATCGCAGCCACGTGCGCTTCACCGATCGTCCTCCTGTACCTCGCCCTTGACGACCTCGCCGGCGGTGAGCTCCAGGCGCTGCGGCACGTCCTCGTCGGGGGACGCCGTGGGCTCGGGCCTGTTGTCGCGCGCGTTGCCCAGCAGCACGGCGATGCCCGGGAGCAGGGCCGCGGTGACGAACAGCACGACGTTCCACGGCAGGGGGACGAACACGGCGGCGATGAAGCACACCACCCGGAAGGTCATCGTGATGATGTAGCGCTTGGCGCGCTGGTCGGTGGACAGGCTGTTGCCGAACCGCGCGCTCGTGATGAGCGCCGGTTGGGCGTGCACAGCGCGTCCGGCCATGCTGCAAGCCTACGCCTGCGCCGGGGCGGTCTCACGCTACGGTTGTCGCCGTGACGCAGACACCTCGCAGCATCCTCGTGACCGGCGGCGCCCGGGGCATCGGCCGCGCCATCGTGGAGGAGTTCCTCGCCCAGGGCCACAAGGTCGCCGCCGCCAGCACCTCCGGTCGCGCGCCCGAGGGTGCCCTCGGCATCGCCTGCGACGTGACCGACGCCGCGTCGGTCGACGCCGCCTTCAAGGCCGCCGAGGAGGCGCACGGCCCCGTCGAGGTCGTGGTCGCCAACGCCGGCATCACCAAGGACACGCTCATCCTGCGCATGAGCGAGGCCGACTTCGACGCCGTCGTCGACGTCAACCTCAAGGGCGCGTTCAACGTCGCCAAGCGCGGTGCGAGGTCGATGCTGCGCGCCAAGTGGGGCCGCATCATCCTCATCGGCTCGGTCGTCGGCCTCTACGGCTCGCCCGGCCAGGTCAACTACGCCGCCACCAAGTCGGGCCTCGTCGGCATCGCCCGCTCGCTGACCCGCGAGCTGGGCGGCCGCAACATCACCGCCAACGTGGTCGCGCCCGGCTTCATCGAGACCGAGATGACCGCCGTCCTGCCCGAGGAGACGGTCGCCGGCTACAAGGCCGCCATCCCCGCCGGCCGGCTCGGCGGTCCCGCCGAGGTCGCGGCCGCCGTCGCCTACCTGGCCTCCGACGCCGCGGGCTACGTCTCCGGGGCCGTGCTCCCGGTCGACGGCGGCCTGGGCATGGGCCACTGACACCCGCTCCCCACACCGAAGGAACAGCCATGGGAATCCTCGAGGGCAAGACCATCCTCGTCACCGGCGTGACGATGAACACCTCCATCGCGTACAAGGTCGCCGAGATCGCCCAGGCCGAGGGCGCCACCGTCGTGGTGTCCAACTTCGGCCGCGCGATGAGCCTGACCAACCGCATCGTCAAGCGCCTCGACCCCGCCCCGGCGGTGCTCGAGCTGGACGTGACGAACGCCGAGCACCTGGCCGGCCTCCCGGACGCCCTCCGCGCGGTCGGCGTCGAGCGGCTCGACGGCGTCGTGCACTCGGTGGCGTACGCCAACCCCGAGACCGCGCTCGGCGGCAAGTTCCTCACCACCCCGCCCGAGGACGTCGCCCAGGCGATCCACGTCTCGGCGTACTCGCTGGTCAGCCTCACGATGGCGTGCAAGCCGATCCTGAACAACCCCGCCAGCGTCGTCGGCCTCACCTTCGACGCGCGCGTGTCGTGGCCGACCTACGACTGGATGGGTGTCGCCAAGGCCGCCCTGGAGTCGACCTCGCGCTACCTCGCCCGCTACGTCGGCGCGGACGGCATCCGCTCCAACATCGTCGCCGCCGGCCCCCTGGACACCATCGCGAAGAAGGCCATCCCGGGCGCCAACACCTTCAACGACATCTGGGGTGACCGCGCCCCCCTCGGCTGGGACGACCACGACGCCACGCCGACCGCCAAGGCCGTCGTGGCCCTGCTGTCGGACTGGTTCCCGGCGACCACCGGCGAGATGATCCACGTCGACGGCGGGCTCCACTCCACCGGCGCGTGACACGGGCCGGGGAGGCCACGCCCGCGGCGTCCGGCCGGTAGGTTGGAGGCATGGCACCTGTCGTTGAGCTCGCCGACGTCTCGATCGTCCGCAACGGGTCGACGCTGCTCGACCGCATCACCTGGGTCATCGACGAGGCCGACCGCTGGGTGGTCATCGGGCCGAACGGCGCCGGCAAGACCACGCTGCTGCAGGTCGTCTCGGCCAACCTCCACCCCAGCGACGGCATGGCCTCCATCCTCGACGAGGTGCTGGGGGCCGTGGACGTGTTCGAGCTCCGCCCGCGCATCGGCGTGACCTCGGCGGCGCTGGCCGACCGCATCCCGCGGTCGGAGGCCGTCGGGAACGTCATCGTCTCGGCCGCCTACGCGGTGGTGGGCCGGTGGCACGAGGGCTACGAGGTGGACGACTTCCGCCGGGCCGCGCAGCTGATGCAGCAGCTCCACATCGAGCACCTCGGCAAGCGCACGTTCGGCACGCTGAGCGAGGGCGAGCGCAAGCGCGTCCAGATCGCCCGCGCCCTGATGACCGACCCCGAGCTGCTGCTGCTCGACGAGCCGGGCGCCGGCCTCGACCTGGCTGGCCGCGAGCGGCTGGTGGCCACCCTGTCCGAGATCGTGGCCGACGAGTTCTCCCCGGCCACCGTGCTGGTCACCCACCACCTCGAGGAGATCCCGCCGGGCATGACCCACGCGATGCTGCTCAAGCAGGGCCGCGTCGTCGCCGCCGGCCCGATCACCGAGGTGCTGACCGACGAGCACATGAGCGAGGCCTTCGACCTGCCGCTCAAGGTCAGCGTCGAGGACGGCCGCTGGTCGGCGCGCGCCGCGCGCAGGCACCCCGAGCGCGCGGCCGTCGAGGAGTAGCCGTGCTCGAGTGGATCCAGGAGAACCTCTGGCTGGTCTGGCTGGTGCTGGCCGGCGGCCTCGCGGTGTCCGAGATGCTCACGCTCGACATGACGCTGCTGATGCTGGCCGGCGGTGCGCTGGCCGGCGCGGGAGTCGCCCTGTTCCTCCCCGGCCTGCTCTGGGCCCAGGTGCTCGTCGCGGTCGTCGTGGCCGTCGCGCTGCTGGGCTTCCTGCGCCCCGAGATCCTCCGCCGCCTCCACAAGGGGGAGGGCTACCGCTCGACGTTCGACCAGTTGCTGGGGGCGTCCGGGCGGGCCGTGGGGGAGATCACCGCGACCACCGGCGAGGCCACCATCAACGGCGAGACCTGGACCGCGCGCTCGTGGGACGGGGAGACGATCGCCGCCGGCGTCCCGGTCGACGTGATGGAGGTCGACGGCCTGACCGTCGTGGTGCACCCGCGCAACAAGCCGCTGGGCTCCTGAGCCACGGGGTGCCGTCGCGCCTGCCAGTCGCGTGGGTGCCACCGACTAGTCTGGGTCGTGCACAACCCCGACCCCTGAGGAGGCGGCCCGCATGCCCGACCCGTTCCTGATCCTGATGATCCTGATCGCCGTCGTGGCGGTCGTCGCGCTCGGCCTGTCGGTGCGCGTCATCCAGCAGATGCAGGTGGGCATCGTGCAGCGGCTGGGCAAGTTCAACCGCGAGATCGGCCCCGGCCTGCACCTGATCGTGCCGTTCATCGACCGCGTCGCCTACACCATGGACATGCGCGAGGCCGTCGTACCGTTCCCGCCCCAGGGCGTCATCACCGAGGACAACCTGATGGTCGGCATCGACTCGGTCATCTACTACCAGATCGTCGACCCGAAGCGGGCCGCGTACGAGGCCCAGAACTACATCCAGGCCATCGAGCAGCTCACCATGACCACGCTGCGCAACATCATCGGCGGCATGGACCTCGAGCAGACCCTCACCTCGCGTGAGGAGATCAACCAGAAGCTGCGCGCGGTGCTCGACGAGGCCACCGGCAAGTGGGGCATCAAGGTCAACCGCGTCGAGCTGCGGTCGATCGAGCCGCCGGCCACGATCCGCGACGCGATGGAGAAGGGCGCCCGCGCCGAGCGCGAGAAGCGCGCCCAGATCCTGCTCGCCGAGGGCCAGCGCCAGTCGCAGATCCTGTCGGCGTCCGGTGACCGCGAGTCCTCGATCCTCCGGGCGCAGGGTGAGCGCGAGTCCCAGGTGCTGCGGGCCCAGGCCGACCGCCAGGCGTCCATGCTGCGCGCCGAGGGCGAGGCGCAGGCCATCACGACGGTGTTCCACGCGATCCACGCCGCCGAGCCCGACCAGGCGCTGCTGAGCTACCAGTACCTGCAGATGCTGCCGAAGCTGGCCACCGGCGACGCCAACAAGGTCTGGATCATCCCGTCGGAGCTGAACGACGCCCTCAAGGGCCTGGGCGGCAACCTCGGCGAGGTCGCCGGCAAGGCGCTCGGTGCGGTCGACCCGTCGAAGTTCGAGGCCCCGAAGAAGGTGGACGTCTTCGCCGAGATCGAGGCGTCCAAGAAGGCCGAGGAGGCCGAGAGCCAGGCGTCGGTCGAGCAGGCCATCGCCGAGGCGCAGAAGCTCGAGGCCGGCAAGGCCGCGCGCCTGTCGACGGCCCCGCACAACCCCGAGCTGACCGCGCAGCGCGAGGTCATCGACCCCGTCGCCGACCTGCTGCCCGAGGCGCAGCCCGACTTCGAGGTCGCGCCCGAGCCGCAGCGCGCGGTCGAGGACGAGCGTTGACCCCGCTCGAGACCGCCGGCGCGGGCGGCGACCCGGTCGCCCTGGCCATCACGGCCCTCGGCATCGGGGCGATCTACGCCGTGATCGCGTTGGGCGGCCGCCTGGGCCGGCTCCGGCCCAACCCGCTGGCGGGCATCCGCACGAGCGCGACCATGTCCTCCCCGTCCGCCTGGCGGGCCGGGCACGCGGCCGCCGCGAAGTGGTTGGGGATCGGCGCGGTCATCTCCCTCATGTGCGGGGTGGCCTCCCTGCTCGCCGTCGCCAGCGGCAGTGCCGGGCTGGCCGCCGTGCTGGGCGCGCTCGGCCTGGGCACCGCGATCATCGTGTTGTTCCCGGCCGTCGCGGCCGCGCAGAAGGCGGCCCGCGAGGCGCGCCGCTGACCCGGGCTCAGGCCCAGGCGCGCACCCGCGCGATCACGTCGTCGCAGAACGCGTCGTAGGCGGGGTCCGGACGCCGCGAGTCCGGGTGCGCCTGCATCCACTCCCACGCCCGGGCGACGCCCTCTGCCCAGGTGGTGCGGGCGTCGAACGCCGGCACCAGGGACTTCACCAGCGTGTTGTCGAACACGATCGTGGCCGCCTTGTCGCCCAGCAGTGCCGCCTCCAGGTCCTCCCGCAGTGCGCCCAGGGTGGCGGACGGGACGTGCACCAGGTCGGGCTCGCCGGCGCCGATCACCCCGGCCACCGTGCGGAACGCCCGGTTCCAGGTGATCGACTCGTCGGAGGTGATGTGCACCGCACGCCCGAGCGCGCCCTCGTTGCCGAGCAGGCCGACCAGCCCGACGGCGAAGTCCTCGTTCCAGGTGAACGTCCACAGCGACTCGCCGTCGCCGTGCACGATGACCGGCTTGCCGTCCAGCACCCGCTGCCACGCCGCCCACGGGTTCCCGAAGTGGAAGTTGGTCGGGATCGTCCGCTCGCCATAGGTGTGCGAGGGCCGCACGATCGTCCACGGCAGGTCGCCGGCGCTGGCGCGCAGGGCCTCCTCGCCCGCGATCTTGTCCCGGGCGTAGGCCGAGTAGGGGTTGCCCTGCGGCGAGTCCTCGGTGACCACGTGGTGGGGCAACGGCTTGAGGTAGGTCGAGCACGAGCTGACCAGCACGTACTGGCCCACCCGCCCCGCGAGGACGCGCAGGTCCCGCTCGACGTCCTCGCCGTCGAAGGCCAGGAACTGGACGACGGCGTCGAACTCGCGCCCGCCCAGCGCGTCCCGCAGCGAGGCCTCGTCGCGCACGTCGCCGACGAGGTGCTCCGTGCCCTCGGGCAGGGGTTCGCGGTTGCCGCGGTTGAGGACGCTCAGCGAGTGGCCCTCGGCGAGCACTCGCGCCACGACGGCTCGGCTGATGGTTCCGGTTCCCCCGGTGAGCAGGACGCGCATGACGTCATCCTGTCACGCCGGGCTCAGGCGCGACCGAGCAACCGCACGGCCGTTTGCATCCGCATCGGGCGGAACCCGGCGGCCAGCGCCCGGCGCTTGAGGCCGGGCTGGGCGCACAGGAGGGCCCACCCCCGGCGCAGCAGCACCAGCGGGGGCTTGCGCCGTTGGGCGAGGTCGCGGCGCAGCCGCAGGAGGCCCACCAGCCAGCGCGAGCGGTCCAGGTAGACCGGCTCGACCTGCAGGCCGGCGGCCCGGGCGTGGGGGAGGAGCTCGATGGCGAAGATGCCCTCGGCGACCACGAGCCCGCGGCCGTCGAGCGTGAGCTCGTGCATGCCCACCCGGCGGCTCTCGGCGATCGAGTACGAGGGCACGAGCGCGCGCCCCTCGTGCACCAGGGCCGTGAGGGCGGCGACCGCACCCGAGGCGTCCCAGGTCGCGGGGTCGTCCCAGTCGACGATGCCGTGCGCGCGGGGCAGGTCGGGGTGGTCGGCGTCCAGGTAGAAATCGTCCAGGCGCAGCGGCAGCGCGCCGGTGACGTGCGCCAGCCGCGACTTGCCGCCGCCCGAGGGGCCGGCGAGCAGGACGACCCGGGTCACAGCCCCAGCGCGGCCGCCATGTCGGCCTTGAGCTGCTCCATCACCGCCGCCGCCTCGGCGCGCGCGGCGTCGAGGTCACCGGACCGCTCCGGGGGCAGCGACACCTGCAGGTACACCTTGAGCTTCGGCTCGGTGCCCGACGGGCGGGCCACCGCGCGGACGCCCTCGCCCTCGAAGAGCACGCCGTCGGTCGGCGGGAGGCCGTTCCAGCCCTCGCCGAGGTCGGACGCCGTCACCGGCACACCGGCGAGCTCGGTCGGCAGGTCGGCCCGCAGGCGGGCCATGGCGTCGGAGATGAGCGAGAGGTCGGAGACGCGGAACGACAGCGGGGCCGTGAGGTGGACGCCGTGGGTGCGGGCGATCTCGTCGAGGCGGCCCTGGACGGTGGAGCCCTCGGCCTTCAGGGCCGCCACCAGCGCGAGCACGCGGGTGAGGGTGGAGATGCCGTCCTTGTCGGCCACGCCCTCGGGGTCGGTGCAGTAGCCGATGGCCTCCTCGTAGCCGAACGCGAGCCCGGGCACGCGGCCGATCCACTTGAAGCCGGTCAGCGTCATCTGGAACGGCTGGCCCGCGGCGGCCGCCATCCGGCCCAGCAGGGTGGAGGAGACGACCGAGCAGGCGTAGACCCCGGGCGTCCCGCGGCGCAGCGCGTCGTCGGCGAGCAGCCAGCCGAGCTCGTCACCCGACAGCATCCGCCACTGCCCGTCGAAGGGGGCGGCGAGGGCGCAGCGGTCGGCGTCGGGGTCGTTGGCGATCGCCACGTCGGCGTCGGTGGTGCGGGCGAGGGCCAGGGCGAGGTCCATCGCGCCCTTCTCCTCGGGGTTGGGGAACGCGACGGTCGGGAACGCCGGGTCGGGCAGCGCCTGCTCGTCGACCAGCGCGGGCGCGGGGAAGCCGGTGCGGTCGAGCACACGGGCCACGACCTCGGCGCCGACGCCGTGCATGGCGGTGTAGACCCAGGCCAGGTCGCGCGGGGCGTCGTCGGCCACGAGGGACGCCACGCGGCCCACGTAGGCCTCCAGCAGCGGCTCGCCGATCGTCTCGTAGTTCTCGGCCCGGGCGATCGAGGACAGGGGGAGCTGCGCGACCGTCTCGATCTGCGCGGCGATCTCGCCGTCGGTCGGGGGCACGATCTGGGAGGGGCCGACGTAGACCTTGTAGCCGTTGTCCTGCGGCGGGTTGTGGGACGCCGTGACGACGACCCCGGCCACGCAGTCGTAGTGCCCGATGCCGAACGCCACGACCGGCGTCGGCACGTGGGTCTCGGTGAGCAGGGGGCGCAGCCCGTGGCCGGCGAGGATCTCGGCGGTGTCGCGGGCGAACACGTCGGAGTTGTAGCGGGCGTCGTAGCCGACCAGCACCGTGCGGCCGGCGTGCCCGTTGTCGACCAGCCAGCGGGCCAGCCCTGCGGCGGCCTGGGAGACCACGACGCGGTTCATCCGGTTCGGGCCGGGGCCCAGCGCGGCCCGGAGGCCCGCGGTGCCGAACGCGAGGCGTCCAGAGAAGGCGTCGACGATCTCGGCGACCGCGTCGGCGTCGCCGCCCTCGGAGCGCTCGATGAGGTGGTCCAGCGCCGTGATCGTGGCCTGGTCGGGGTCGGCGGCCTGCCAGTCGCGCAGGCGCTGCCGCAGTTCGGCGGGCAGCATCACAGCACCTCCAGCAGGCCGGACAGCAGCGAGCGCAGGCGCGGCACGGCGTTGCGGCCGGCCTCGATGACCTCGGCGTGGTCGAGCACCTCGCCGGTGATGCCGGCGGCGGCGTTGGTGACCAGCGAGATGCCGAGCACCTCCAGGCCGGCCTCGCGGGCGGCGATGCACTCCAGGGCGGTCGACATGCCCACGAGGGTGCCGCCGATCGCGGCGGCCATGCGCACCTCGGCCGGGGTCTCGTACTGCGGGCCCGCGAACTGGACGTAGACGCCCTCGTCGAGGTCGGGGTCGACCGTGCGGGCGAGGTCGCGCAGGGCGGGGGAGTAGGCGTCGGTCAGGTCGACGAAGTTCGCCCCGTGCAGCGGGGTGGCGCCGGTCAGGTTGATGTGGTCGGCGATGAGGACCGGCGTGCCGGGCGCCCAGGCGGGGTCGAGGCCCCCGCAGCCGTTGGTGAGGACGAGGCGGGTCGCCCCGGCGGCGGCCGCCGTGCGGACGCCGTGGACGACGGCGTCGGCGCCCTTGCCCTCGTAGAAGTGGGTGCGCCCGGTGAACAGGGCGGCGATGCGGCCCGAGGGCAGGCGCAGCGCGCGCACCGCGCCGCCGTGGCCGGCGACGACCGGGGCGGAGAAGCCGGGGAGCTCGCCCAGCGGCACCTCGGCCACGACCTCGCCGAGGTCGGTGGCGGCGGTCGACCAGCCGGAGCCGAGCACGAGCGCCACGTCGATGCGGTCCACCCCCAGACGCTGCTTCAGGGCGTCGGCGGCCTGCTCGGCCAGAGCGTAGGGGTCCGTCAACTGCGTCACCTCGCCGAGCATAGTGGCGCCACGGTCCTCACGCTTAGACGCCCCCCGTGGTGCATGGAAGAATGCCGAGCATGACGGACGTGGTGATCATCGGTGGCGGACCTGGCGGCTACGAGGCGGCGCTGGTGGGCGCGCACCTGGGCGGGAAGGTCACGGTCATCGAGCGTGCGGGCGTCGGCGGTTCCGCCGTGCTCACCGACGTGGTTCCGTCCAAGGGCCTCATCGCCGTCTCCGACGTGATGACGCGCATCCGCAAGTCGAACAAGCTCGGCCTCGAGCCGGTCGACCCGTCGCAGACCAGCCTCGTTGAGACCGTCCGGGTCGACGCGGTCAAGATGAACGAGCGCCTCCTCGAGCTGGCCGCCCAGCAGAGCGCCGACATCCAGACCCGCCTCAACCTCGAGGGCGTCCGCACCATCCACGGCAACGGCCGGCTGGACGGCACCGAGCACGTCATCGCCACCACGCCCGACGGCAAGGAGGAGCGCCTCCACGCCGACATCATCCTCGTCGCCACCGGCACGCGCCCCCGCGAGCTCGACGACGCCAAGCCCGACGGCGAGCGCATCCTGAACTGGAAGCAGCTCTACAACCTGCGCGAGATGCCCCGCAAGCTGATCGTCGTCGGTTCGGGCGTCACCGGCGCCGAGTTCGCCAGCGCCTACCACGCGCTGCGCTGCGAGGTCGTCCTCGTCAGCTCGCGCGAGATGGTGCTCCCGAGTCAGGACGCCGACGCCGCCCGCGTCATCCAGGAGGTCTTCGAGCGCCGCGGCATGGAGATCCTGTCCCGCTCGCGCGCGGTCGCCGCCCGCCGGACGGAGGACGGCGTCATCGTCACGCTGGCCGACGGCCGCGAGGTCGAGGGCAGCCACGTGCTGATGGCCGTGGGCTCCATCCCCAACACCGAGGACCTCGGCCTCGAGGAGGCCGGCGTCGAGCTGACCCCGTCGGGCCACATCAAGGTCGACGGCGTCTCCCGCACCTCGGCGCGCGGCGTGTACGCGGCCGGCGACGTCACGGGCGTCTACCCGCTGGCGTCCGTGGCCGCCATGCAGGGCCGCAACGCCATGTACCACTCGCTGGGCGACGCGGTGGCCCCGCTCAACCAGCGCCACGTCTCCGCCAACGTCTTCACCTCCCCCGAGATCGCGACGGTGGGCGTCACCCAGGAGCAGCTCGACTACGACCTGGTCCGCGGCAAGGCCCTGATGATGCCGCTGCACTCCAACGCCCGCGCCAAGATGCAGGACCTGAACTTCGGGTTCGTCAAGGTGTTCTGCAGCCCGTCGGGCGTGATCATCGGTGGCGTTGTGGTCGCCCCCGGGGCGTCCGAGTTGATCCACTCGCTGGCGCTGGCCGTCCGGCGCCGGCTCACGGTGGACCACATGGCACAGGCGTTCACGGTCTACCCGTCGATGTCCGGCTCGATCGCCGAGGCGGCCCGCCGCCTGCACGGCGTCCAGTCCGACGACCCGCACACCGACCACTGACGCCACACCCCGACTCCACCCCAGGGATGATTTCCGGCGACTCAGGTAGGGCGTCCGGGACGCCGCGAGGAGTTGGGGCCGGGTTGCGGCTACCGTAGGTGAACGTGACGCAGAACATCCCCCTGGCCGTCGGCCTGGTGCTCATCAGCTCGTTCTGCTTCGCCCTGTCCGCACACCTGCAGCACCACGCCGTCGACACCCAGCTGTCCGGCAACGCGCAGAAGCAGCAGATGAGCTTCCGCACCTTCCTCACGGCCGTGCGCAAGCCGCGGTGGCTGCTCGGGCTGGTGCTGCTGGGGGTCTCGGCCGTCCTGCAGGTGACGGCGCTGTTCTTCGGCCCGCTGTCGGTCGTCCAGCCCCTCGGCCTGCTGGCCTTCCCGTGGTCGGTGCTGCTGGCCGCCCGCGCCACCCGCACGTGGGTGCCGCCGCGCACGCAGCTGGCCGTCGTGGTCACCGTCGCCTCCACGCTGGCCTTCACCCTCGTCACCGGCATCCACGCGGCCGCGGAGTCCGACCTCGTGATGCGCAAGGTGATCATCGGCGCGCTCATCGTGTACGCCGTCGCAGCCCTGTTCGCCACGCTCGGGGCCAAGGGGCCGTTCGCGTGGCGGTGCCTGTTCTGGTCCTCCGGCGGGGCGCTGTTCTACGGCCTCGAGGCGTCCATGGTGAAGTCGATCTGGGAGTACGTGAAGACCCAATCCTGGCCCTACTCGGCGGCCATCTTCGGCATCCTCGTCGCGCTCGTCGTGGGCGCCATCGCCGCCGGCTGGTACATGCAGCAGGGCTACGCGACCGGCCCGTCCGAGATCGTGGTCGGCTCGATGACCGTCACCAGTCCCGTCGTGGCCGTGGCCTTCGGCATCCTCGTCCTGGGCGAGGGGGTCGGCATCACGCCGGCCGCAGCCGCCCTGATGATCCTCCTGGGCGCCACCGCCATCGCGGGTGTGATCGGCCTGACGCGCTTCCACCCCACGTACGAACACCGTGCCCCCGAGGAGCTCGGGAGCACGGCGTCGGGTCAGGTCAGCCCGTAGGGATCAGTTGAAGCGGTAGAGCTTCTGCGCAGTGCGGTACAGCGCCACCGACACCTTGCGGCCCACGGCACCGGGCAGGTTCGCCCCCAGCACCAGCGGCAGCCGCAGGCCCAGCCGGGCCTTCAGGATCGGGTCGACCGCGTCGATGTGCTCCCACATCTCGCGGCGCATGCGCAGGCCCTTCTCGGTGCCCTCCAGCAGCGCGAACATGCTGGACGCCGTGACGATCAGGCCCAGGTACTGCTCCATGTAGCCGGCCAGGCGACGGTTGCCCGCACCCTCGGGGAGCTTGTGGGCCTCCACCATGATCCGCGTGACGCGCATCTGCTGGTCGAGGCGGGAGATCTGGACCTTCTCGTTGACCGACTGGTCCTCGCGGCCGATGAAGTACCGGTAGAGGTTCACCGGCAGGTAGAACAGCGTCTGGACGCTGGGCAGCGGCTGGTAGACGAAGATGTTGTCCACGTAGAACGTGTGCTCGGGCAGCTCGAGCCCGCAGTCGCGCAGCACCTGGGTGCGGTAGGTGGCGGCGTGCATGAGGATGTTCTGCCCGGGGCCGGAGAAGCCGACCTCGTTCCACGTGAACACGCGGTTCTGCGGCAGCATGCCCCGGTACTTGATGACCTTCTGGGTGCCCGAGATGGTGTGCTCGTAGACGTAGTTGGCCACGACCAGGTCGACCGGGGAGCCGGACGCGATGAAGTGGCGCAGCTTGCTCATCATGAGGTTGAGCGCGACGGGGTCGAGCCAGTCGTCGGAGTCGACCACCTTGAAGTACACGCCGGTGGCGGCCTTCAGGCCGGCCATGACGGCGCCGCCGTGGCCCTTGTTCTCCTGGTGGATGACCTTGATCGTCTCGGGGTGGCGCGCGGCCCACTCGTCGGCCTTCTCGGCGGTGTTGTCCTTCGTCGAGCCGTCGTTGACGATGATGATCTCGATGTTGCCCTTGCCACGCATGATCGAGTCGATGCAGTGGTCCATGTACTCGGCCGAGTTGTAACAGGGGATCACGAACGTGATCTCCTTCTGGCTCTCGTACGGATGCTCGGTGGTCACGCAGATCCCTCTTCGTGGTGTCGGTGGTGGTGGTTTCGCGGTACCCCGACAGGCTATCGGTTGGGCGCACCGGCTGCCTCCACCCCTCGGCGGGTCGGAACTACGCCCCAGGGCTGGGCTCAGTCGAACAGGTCGCCCAGGCCCTCGACGATCTCGCCGAGGTCACCCAGGCCCTCCAGACCCTCTAACCCGTCGCCCAGCTCGTCCAGCAGCTTGGGCAGGGCCACGAGCCCGCCGAGCACCACCGACCCCACCGCGACGCCCTTGATCAGGTCGGAGCCCTTCCAGTTGCTGAAGTAGCCCTGCGCCCACGGCGCGTACTCGCGGCCGGCCTCCCAGTACGGGACGCGGCGGGCGCCGACCTGCACGGTGCGGATGTAGGGGACGCCCCCGGCGAGCACGCGCTCGGCGTCGGCCGCGCAGGCCGGGACGGAGCGGGACGGCTGGCCCTGCTGGGCCCACTCGACGTTCTGGGTGGAGGGGCCGTGCGAGGGGTTGAAGAAGCACGGCGGGCGCTTGGCGGGCAGCGGCTGCCCGGCGACCCGCGCCTGCAGGCAGGCGACGGCGTAGCGGCCCTCCTCGAGGATCTCGGTGACGAACCGCACCTCGTCGGGGCGGGTGACCGCGGCCAGCGACTGCTTGGCGTGCTCGTAGGAGTCCAGCGCCCGCTCGTAGTCCTGGCGGGCCGCGGCGTCCAGCGTGCCGCCGGTGACGTCGACGGCCTGCAGTTCCTCGCCGAACCGCGTCACGTCCTCCTCGGCGGCGCGCAGGGAGGCGGCCAACGCCCCCTCCAGTTTGGTGGCCTGCTGCCGCTCGAGCTTCCGCCCGCCCCGCGCGACGGCCACCCAGATGCCGAGGGCGACGAGGACGAGCACCCCGACGATCACGTACTCCATGCCCCCAGCATGCCAGCGGCCCCCGAGGTGAAGCCTCGGGGGCCGCTGGGTGTCAGCTGTGCGTCGTTGTCACTCCGCGTCGACGATCTCGCAGAGCGTGTCGCCGGAGGCGACCGTCTGGCCCGCCTCGACGCTCAGGCCCTTGACGACGCCCGCGCGGTGCGCGTTGAGCGGCTGCTCCATCTTCATGGCCTCCAGCACCACGACGAGGTCGCCCTCGGCCACGGTGTCACCCTCGGAGACGGCCACCTTGACGATGGTGCCCTGCATCGGCGAGGCCACCGCGTTGCTCGACGGGGCGGACGCCTTGGCGCCACCGCGGTCGCGGCGGGTCGGCTTCTTGGCCTTGCCGGAGGCGGCCGGGGCGGCGGTGCCCAGGGAGGCGGGCAGCTTGACCTCGACGCGACGGCCGTTGACCTCGACGACGACGCTGGTCTTCTCGACCTCCTCGCCCTCACCGAGCGGGCCGGTGTAGGCGGGGATCTGGTTGTCGAACTCGGTCTCGATCCAGCGGGTGTGGACGCCGAACTTGCCGTCGGCCGCCGTGTACGCCGGGTCGTTGAGCACGACCTGGTGGAACGGGATGACGGTCGGCATGCCCTCGAGCACCGTCTCGGACAGGGCGCGGCGGGAGCGGGCGATGGCCTGCTCGCGGTCGGCACCGGTCACGATGATCTTGGCGACCAGGGAGTCGAACGAGCCCGGGACCGACATGCCGGCGTTGTAGCCGTGGTCGACGCGGACGCCGGGGCCGGACGGGGCCTGCCACGCGGTCAGCGTGCCGGGGGCCGGCATGAAGTTGCGGCCGGCGTCCTCGGCGTTGATGCGGAACTCGATCGAGTGGCCGCGGACCTCGGGGTCGCCGTAGCCCAGCTCCTCGCCGTCGGCGATGCGGAACATCTCGCGGACCAGGTCGATGCCGGTGACCTCCTCGGAGACCGGGTGCTCGACCTGCAGGCGGGTGTTGACCTCGAGGAACGAGATGCGGCCGTCCTGGGCGACCAGGAACTCACAGGTGCCGGCGCCGATGTAGCCGGCCTCCTTGAGGATGGCCTTGGAGGACGTGTACAGGCGGTCGATCTGCTCGTCGGTCAGGAACGGCGCGGGGGCCTCCTCGACCAGCTTCTGGTGGCGGCGCTGCAGCGAGCAGTCACGCGTGGAGACGACCACGACGTTGCCGTGGGAGTCGGCCAGGCACTGGGTCTCGACGTGGCGGGGCTTGTCGAGGTACTGCTCGACGAAGCACTCGCCGCGACCGAACGCGGTGACGGCCTCACGGGTGGCGGACTCGAACAGCTCGGCGACCTCGTCGAGCTCGCGGGCGACCTTCAGGCCGCGACCGCCACCGCCGTAGGCGGCCTTGATCGCGATCGGCAGGCCGAACTCCTTGGCGAACGCGACGACCTCGTCGGCGTCCTTGACCGGGTCGGGGGTGCCCTGCACCAGCGGGGCGCCCACCTTCTGCGCGATGTGGCGGGCCTTGACCTTGTCACCCAGCGCGTCGATCGCGGCCGGCGGGGGGCCGATCCAGATCAGGCCGGCGTCGAGGACCGCCTGCGCGAAGTCGGCGTTCTCGGCGAGGAAGCCGTAGCCCGGGTGGATCGCGTTGGCGCCGGTGCGCTCGGCGATGGCCAGGATCTTGGCGACGTCGAGGTACGTCTCGGCCGGGGTCATGCCGTTCAGGGCGAAGGCCTCGTCGGCCAGCTTCACGAACAGCGAGTCTGCGTCAGGGTCTGCGTAGACGGCCACGCTCGGCAGCCCGGCGTCGCGGGCCGCGCGGATGACGCGGACGGCGATCTCACCGCGGTTGGCGACGAGAACCTTGGTGATAGGCACATTTCCTCCTTGAAAGTCCTTCATGGCGCGAAAGCCGTGTCCGTTCGGGAGTCTAGGACCAAAGCAGTGCCCCTTTGTAATCGACAGGTCCCATCCCCGTGGGGACCCCGGCGTGGGGCGTCCGTCAGCCCAGCAGGCCGAGCACGACCGGGACCGCCCAGAGGACGCCGAGGCCTTGCAGGACGTGGTCGGTCAGGACGACGTCCTCGGGTTCACCGGCCGCGCCGGTGTCGATCGTGTAGGCGTAGCGCAGCAGCGCGAGCGTGAACGGGGCGATCGAGACGGCGTGCCAGGGCACCCCCGCCAGCATGGAGTCGCCCGACTGCTCGAACGCCCACAGGCTGTAGGACATGATCACGGCGGTGCACGCCATGGTCCACACGAAGCGCAGGTAGGTGTCGGTGTAGCGGGCCAGGGAGGCGCGGGTGCCGGCCTCGGGGCCGAGCTCGCGGATCTCGGAGTAGCGCTTGCCGGCCACCATGAACAGCGACCCGAACGCCGCCACGAGCAGGAACCACTGGGACAGCGCGATGTCGGACGCCACGCCGCCGGCGACCGCGCGCAGCAGGAATCCGGACGCCACCACGGCCAGGTCGATGATGGGCTGGTTCTTCAGGAACAGGGAATAGCCGACCTGGAGGACCCAGTAGGTGGCCAGCGTGGCCGCCAGCTGCGGGGCGATCGCGGCGCCCAGCGCCAGGCTGGCGACGACCGTGATCGCGGCCAGCACCAGCGCGGTGCGCGCGGTGAGCTCGCCGGCGGCGATGGGCCGGAACCGCTTCTTCGGGTGCAGGCGGTCGGCCTCGACGTCGCGGACGTCGTTGATGAGGTAGATGGACGCGCTGACCAGGCAGAAGGCGACGAACGCCCCGAGCGTGTTGAGCGCGACCGCCGGTTGGAACAGGGAGCCCGCGGCGGCGGGGGCGGCCACGACGAGGACGTTCTTGACCCACTGGCGCGGGCGCATGGCCCGCACGGCGGCGGGCAGGGCGCTGTGTGGGGGAGCGGGCGTGATCTCGGTCATGGCCCGATCAGGTTACCGGCGCCAGAGGGTGGGCCACGCGACGCCGGCGTCGGCGAGCATGCGGCGCAGCAGGGGGAGGCTGATGCCGACGACGTTGTGGGGGTCGCCCTCGAGGCGTTCGACGAAGGGGCCGCCGTAGCCGTCGATGGTGAAGGCGCCGGCGCAGTGGTGGGGCTCGCCGGTGGCGAGGTAGGCCTCGACCTCGTCGTCGGTGACGTCGGCGAAGGTCACGCGGGTGGTGGCGGCGCGGGTGTCGCGGTGGACGGTGCCGTCGCGGACGACGGCGAGGTGGTGGCCGGTGACGAGCTCGCCCGTGCGGCCGCGCATGAGGCGCCAGCGCTCGCGCACCGCCTCGTCGGTGTACGGCTTGCCGTGGATGCCCCCGCCCAGGGCCAGGACCGAGTCGCAGCCCACGAGGGCGAGGTCGCCGCCGGTGCCGACCTCGGCGAGGACGGCCTCGGCCTTCAGCCGGGCCAGGGCGCAGGCGAGAGCTTCGGGGTCACGTTCGTCGACCACGGACTCGTCGACGCCGGAGACGTGCACGATCGGGTCGACGCCGGCGGCCTGCAGGGTGTGCAGGCGCGCCGGCGACGCCGATGCGAGGACCAGCCGCAAGGTCAGCGACGGCCGATGAGGATCTCCTTGAGGAGGCCCCCCAGGAGGTCGCCCGCGCCGCCGCCCATGGGCGACTGCGGCTGGGACTGGCGCGGGGCCGAGGTGCCCGGGTCGATGCGGAGGCCGCCGTCGGAGGTCGGGGCCTGGAAGCCGCCGGTGCCGCCCGAGGAGGGGGCCTGGGTGGGCTGCTGGGGCGCGCCGCCGCCGAGCAGGTCACCGAGGATGTCGCCCAGGCCGCCGCCGGCGGAGCCGGACTGCTGCTGGGGGGCGCCACCGCCGAGCAGGTCGCCCAGGATGTCACCCAGACCACCGCCCTGCGAAGGGGCCTGCGCGCGACCGCCGCCGCCCATCTTCTCCTGCAGCTTGCTGGCGAGGTAGCCCATCACGAGCGGGGCGAGGAGGGGGAGCAGTCGGCGCAGGAGGTTGCCCCCCATGCCGGAGCCGAGGGACTGGATCTGGGTGGGGGAGAAGACGTGGCTGACGATCTTCTCGCCGTCGGCGGCGTCGACCGCGTTGATGTCGATGCTGTCACCGAAGGCGGAGCCCTCGAGGTGGTCGTTGAGCGCGGCGCGGCTGAGGCCGACGGCGCTGGCGGCATCGGTGGCGTTGTCGTCCATCGCCCCGACGAGCTGGGCGAGGGCCTGGTCGACCGCTTCGTTGGCGGTCTGCTCGTCGGTGCCCAGGTACTGGGCGATCTGGGACAGGTCGAGGCTCGACTTGATGTCGTCTACGGCGGCCATCGTTGGCACTCCTTCGCTTGGTGGCGGACGCGTCGAGCCTAACGGCCGCCACCAAGCGGGAGGAAGGGGAGGGGTCAGCGGCGCGCCGTGCTCCGCCACGCGCCGTGGCCCTGCAGCACTGCGTGCCGCACGAGGTGCCAGTGCGAACGCCAGCCACCCGCGATCGCCGAGTTCACCGGCGCGTGCGGGCGACCGCGTCCCCGCCGGACGACGGTGAGCAGGGCGGTCAGCGCCGCCAGCTCCTCGTCCGACGGGTTCCCGGACACCACCTGGAACAGCGGGCCCTGATCCTCGGGCGAGATCTGCTCGGTCACAGCGGGATGTTCCCGTGCTTCTTGGGCGGCAGGGTCTCGCGCTTGGTGCGGAGCAGGCGCATGACCCGGATGATCGTCTCGCGCGTGGAGTGCGGGTAGATGACCTGGTCGATGTAGCCACGCTCGGCGGCGACGTACGGGTTGGCCAGCTCGTCGTTGTACTCCTGGATGAGCTCCTTGCGGCGCTCGACCGGGTCGGTGGCCTCGGCGAGTTCCTTCTTGTACAGGATCTCGACCGCACCCTCGGCGCCCATGACGGCGATCTGGGCGGTCGGCCACGCGAGGTTCACGTCGGCACCCAGGTGCTTCGACCCCATGACGTCGTACGCGCCACCGTAGGCCTTGCGGGTGATGATCGTGACCAGCGGGACCGTGGCCTCGGCGTAGGCGTAGATGAGCTTCGCGCCACGGCGGATGATGCCGTTGTGCTCCTGCTCGACGCCCGGCAGGAAGCCGGGGACGTCCACGAACGTCAGCACGGGGATGTTGAAGCAGTCACACGTGCGGACGAAGCGGGCGGCCTTCTCGGAGGCGTTGATGTCGAGGCAGCCGGCGAAGACCATGGGCTGGTTCGCCACGATGCCCACGACGCGACCCTCGATGCGGCCGAAGCCCACGACGATGTTGCCGGCGTACAGCTCCTGGACCTCGAGGAACTCGTCGTCGTCGAGGACCGTCTTGATGACCGTGCGGATGTCGTACGGCTGGTTCGGGCTGTCGGGGATCAGGACGTCGAGCTCGCGGTCGTGGTCGGTGATCGTGAGGTCGACCTCGGCCTCGTCGTAGACCGGCGGGTCCTCGAGGTTGTTCTGCGGCAGGTAGCTCAGCAGCTCGCGGGCGTACTCGATCGCGTCGTTGTCGTCGGCGGCCAGGTAGTGGGCGTTGCCCGACTTGGCGTTGTGCGTGCGACCGCCGCCCAGCTCCTCCAGCGTCACGTCCTCACCCGTGACCGTCTTGATGACGGCGGGGCCGGTGATGAACATCTGCGAGGTCTGGTCGACCATGATCGTGAAGTCGGTCAGGGCCGGGGAGTACACGTGGCCACCGGCCGCGGCGCCCATGATCAGGGAGATCTGCGGGATCACGCCGGAGGCCAGCGTGTTCCGGCGGAAGATCTCGCCGTAGAGGCCGAGGGAGACCACGCCCTCCTGGATGCGGGCGCCACCACCCTCGTTGATGCCGATCAGCGGGCAGCCGGTCTTGATCGCGAAGTCGATGATCTTGACGATCTTCTCGCCGTAGACCTGGCCGAGCGCGCCGCCGAAGAGGGCGACGTCCTGGCTGAAGACGCAGACGGGACGGCCGTGGATGGCGCCGACGCCGGTGATGACGCCGTCGGTGTAGGGACGCTTGGCCTGCATGCCGAACGCCGTTGAGCGGTGGCGGGCGAACTCGTCGAACTCCGCGAAGGTGCCCTCGTCCAGGAGCGCGGCGATGCGCTCGCGGGCCGTGAGCTTGCCCTTGGCGTGCTGCTTTTCAACGGCAGCCGGGGAGGCGGCGTTCTCAGCGGCGAGAATGCGTTCCCCGAGATCGGCGATCTTCCCCTTCGTCGTGTGGATGTCGATCTCCATGCGCTGACCATAATGCCTATCGACCCCCAGCCCCCAAGCCCACCTGCCCGTCGGTGGCTACGCTGGCGGCCGTGAGCGGATTCATCGAGGCGGACGCCCTGGCCGTCGCCGTCGCCGGAGGGCTGTGGCAGCACGTCGACGTCGTCGCGAGCACCGGCTCCACCAACGCCGACCTGGCCCGGCAGTCCCGCGAGGGCGCCCCCGCGGGCCGCGTGCTGGTCTCCGGGCACCAGAGCGCCGGGCGTGGCCGGCTGGCCCGCCGCTGGGAGGCGCCGCCCGACACCTCGGTCGCGTGCTCCGTGCTTGTCGCGCCCCGGCGTCCGATGCCGGAATGGGGCTGGCTGCCGCTGCTGGTGGGCATGGCCGTGGCCGACGGCGTCCGGGCCGCCACGGGGCTGGACGCCCGCCTCAAGTGGCCCAACGACGTCCTGGTGAACGAGCGCAAGCTGTGCGGCATCCTCTGCGAGTCGGTCGGCGACCTCGACCACCCCCGTGCGGTCCTCGGCTTCGGCCTGAACGTCGCGCTGCGCGCCGACCAGCTGCCCGTCCCCACCGCGACCTCCACCCGGCTCGAGGGGTCGGACGCCGGGGCCACCACGATCGTCGCCGCGGTCCTGCGCTCCCTCGAGACGTGGTTCTCCGCCTGGGACGCCGGGCAGGACGTCGTGGACGCCTACCGCCGCCGCTGCGACACCATCGGCCGCGAGGTCGTCGTGCGGGTGGCCGGCGGCGAGCCCGTCCGGGGCCGGGCCGTCGGGGTGGACGCCGGCGGCGGCATCGTCGTCGACGACGGCACCACCGTGCGCACCTTCGTGGCCGGCGACGTCGAGCACCTGCGCCCGGCCTGATGGCGACCCACACCTACACCCTCGACGTCGCCTGGACCGGCGACCGCGGCGAGGGCACGTCCGGGTTCCGCACCTACGGCCGGGACGTGCTGGCCCGCAGCGCGGGGCGTCCGGACCTGCTGTTGTCGGCCGACAAGCCCTTCCGCGGCGACCCGGCCCGCTGGAACCCTGAGGTGCTGCTCCTCGCGGCGGTGAGCGAGTGCCACCTGCTGTCGTTCCTGCACGTGGCGGTGACCCACGGCGTGGTGGTGACCGGCTACACCGACACCCCGCAGGGCTGGCTGGAGCAGGAGGGCATCGGCGGCCGGTTCACCCGCGTGCTGCTCCGCCCGCGCGTGACGTTGGCCGACCCGGGGCAGGCGCATCTGCTGCCCCAACTGCACGCCGAGGCGGGCGCGGCCTGCTTCATCGCGGCGTCGGTGAACTTCCCGGTCGAGGTCGAACCTGCGGGCGACCAGGCCTAGGCCTCGTCGGCCAGGAACGGCCAGACGAGGGCGTTGAAGGCGGCCGGGTCCTCGACGTTGGGCTGGTGGCCGACGCCGGGGATGACCTCCAGCCGCGCGCCGGGGATGCCGGCGGCGAGGTCGCGGGCGGCGGTCAGGTTGGCCTTGTCGTCGGCGCCCACGACCACCAGCGTGCGGGCGGTGACCTGCCCCAGGCGCGAGCGGTAGTCGATCGTGGCGGCCTGGTCGAGGGCCTGCAGGAACCGCCTCTTCTCCACTCCCATGGACGCCAGCCGCTTGGCCGGCACCATCGAGAACACCAGCCGCT
Organism: Propioniciclava sp. MC1595; assembly: GCF_017569205.1. Lineage (GTDB taxonomy): Bacteria > Actinomycetota > Actinomycetes > Propionibacteriales > Propionibacteriaceae > Propioniciclava. The sequence continues at coordinate 2,428,974 of NZ_CP071870.1, read as the reverse complement.
GCATGCGCATCACCGACTTCGGCGGGTTCACCTGCCCGGCGGCCAGCACGAGGTGGGAGACGGTCTCGGGTGACCGGATGGCGGCGTCGAGGGCCACCATCGCGCCCAGTGAGACGCCGACGAGTGACATCTGCTCGACCCCGTGCTGGTTCAGCAGGGCGAGCACGTCGTCGGCGGCGCCCTCGACGCTGAACTCCTGGGCCCGGCCGGGGCGCAGCCCGCGCAGCCAGGGCGCCACGGCCTTGAAGCCGGCGGGCATCGCGGTGACCTGGTCCTGCCAGGACTGGGGCGTCTGGCCGAGGCCGTGGAGCAGGGCGAGGAGGCGCATGGGGCCAATCTAGTGCGGGCGTGGGACGATGGCGGGCGTGACGATCCCGCCCGAGCCGCTCGGCTCCGACGCCCGGTTGCCGCTGGGCACGCAGCTGTTCCGGTTCGTCGCGACCGGCGGGGTCTCGGCCGTGGTCGACCTCGGCCTGCTGATGGTCGGCATGGCCATCGGCCTGGGCCCGACCCCGGCCAAGGCGATCTCGTGGGTGTTCGGGACGCTCACGGCCTACGCGATCAACTCGCGCTGGACGTTCCAGTCCGGCGGCAGCCGCGGCAAACTCGCCGCGGTCGCGACGCTCTACCTGCTGACGTTCGCGCTGCAGGTGGGCACGTTCGCGGCCCTGTTCCACCCGCTGGAGGCCGCGTGGGGCACCACGGTGGCCCAGGTCGTCGGCTTCGTCGTCGCCCAGGGGCTGGCCACGGCGGTCAACTTCGTCGTGCAGCGGGTCTGGATCTTCTCCTGAACAACCGTGCGGCGCCCCGTACCCACCACGGGTACGGGGCGCCGCACGGAGAGCTGGGTCAGGAGCTCAGACGAGCTGCACCGACTGCTGTTCCACCAGGACGCCGGACGCGGTCGGCATCGTGGAAGGCTGCACCGAGAACACGCGCTGGCCGGGGGCCTCGGCGAGGCAACCCACGAGCTTGCCGTCGGCGAAGTGCACCGCGGCGCCGTCGTCGGCGGCGAAGCCACCGGGCAGGTCGCCGGACGCCACGGCGTCGGTGTAGACCTGCACGCGGCCGTCCTCGTCGCCGAAGTGGCTGCAGAAGCTGCCCTCGAGCAGGCCGAGGCCGCCGCGCCACGCGCGGAAGTCACCGAACGAGTCGGTGACGCAGCCCTCGAACCAGATGTTGCCGCCGGCGCTGGTGCCGGCCAGGACCACGTCGCCGGCCTCGTAGCGCTTCTTGATGGCCTTGTGGACGCCGTGGGCCTTCCACAGCGCGTACATGTTCACCGTGGCGCCGTTGCCGACCAGGATCAGGTCGGCCTCCTGGATGCGCGCGACCGCGTTGGCGGCGTCCTGCCACAGCGTCATCACCATGGGGCGGATGCCCAGCGTGCCGTAGGCCACCAGGAACTTGTTGATGTAATGGGGGTCGTCGGCGGCTGCGGTCGGGATGAAGCAGACCAGGGGCGCCGACTTCCCGGTCAGTTCGACGAGGTAACGGTCGAGGGCTGTGGGGGCTCCGAGCTGCGACGTTGCGAACCCGCCACCACCCATCGCGACGATGTGAGCGGTCATGTCGCCATCTTGGCACCGACCCACCCCCGAACGCGAAGCCAGATAACCTTCACCGGGTGACGGACCTGACCATCGGCATCGTGGGCGGCGGGCAACTCGCCCGCATGATGAACGAGGCGGCGACGCCGCTCGGGCTGGGCGTGCGCCTGCTGGCCGAGGCCGAGGGCACCTCGGCCGCCCAGGTCGTGCCGGGCGCCGACGTGGGCGACTACACCGACGCCGCGACGCTCGGCGCGTTCGCCCGGGGCGTCGACGCGGTGACCTTCGACCACGAGCACGTGCCCACCGACCTGCTGCGCGGGCTGCAGGACGCCGGCACCGCCGTCCGCCCGGGCCCCGACGCGCTGGTGTACGCCCAGGACAAGGCGGCCATGCGCGAGCGCCTGACCGGCCTCGACATCCCGGCCCCGGCGTGGCGGGTGACGCGCACGCCCGAGGAGTTTGTCGCGTTCGGCGACGAGATCGGCTGGCCGCTGATCGCCAAGACCTCCCGCGGCGGCTACGACGGCAAGGGCGTGTGGAAGGTCGACGGCCCCGACGGCGCCGCCGAGCCGTTCGCCGCGCTGGGCCGGGCGCTCGGCCCCACCGAGCGGGTCTCGGACGCCGCGGGCTCGGCCCAGGACGCCGGTGTCGTTATCGTGGCCGAGGAGTTCGTCCCCTTCACCCGCGAGATGTCGGTGCTCGTGGTGCGCCGACCCGGCGGGGAGTCGGTGGTCTACCCGGTCAGCGAGACCGTGCAGCGCGACGGCATCTGCCACGAGACCACCACGCCGGCCCCCGGGCTCGACCCGGCCTACGCCGTCGAGATCCAGGCCTTCGCCACGCGCATCGCCGACGAGCTGGGGGTGGTCGGCGTCCTCGCGGTGGAGCTGATGGAGCGCCCCACCGGCGAGGTCGTCGTCAACGAGCTCGCGATGCGCCCCCACAACACCGGCCACTGGACCATCGAGGGCGCGGCCACCAGCCAGTTCGAGAACCACCTGCGGGCCGTCCTCGACCTGCCCCTGGGCTCCACCGACCTGACCGCGCCGGTGGTCGTGATGAGCAACGTCCTCGGCGGGTCCAACCCCGACCTCGTCGGCTCGCTCCCGGTCGTCCTGGCCAACCCCGACGTCCGCGTCCACCTGTACGGGAAGTCGGTCAAGCCCGGCCGCAAGGTCGGGCACGTCACGGTCCGCGGCACCGACGTCGCGGCCACGCAGGAGGCCGCGCGCGCGGCGTCCGCCCACCTGGAAGGAGCCTGACATGCCCAAGCACGCCGCCCCCCAACAGCCCCGGGTGGGGATCGTCATGGGGTCGGACTCCGACTGGCCCACCATGCAGGCCGCCGCCGAGGCGCTGGCCGAGTTCGACGTCCCGTACGAGGCCGACGTCGTCAGCGCCCACCGGATGCCGGAGGACATGGTCCGCTACGGCCGCGAGGCCCACTCCCGCGGGCTGGAGGTCATCATCGCCGGCGCCGGGGGAGCGGCCCACCTGCCCGGCATGCTCGCCTCGCTGACCCCGCTGCCGGTGATCGGCGTCCCCGTGCCGCTGAAGTACCTCGACGGCATGGACTCGCTGCTCTCGATCGTGCAGATGCCCGCGGGCGTCCCGGTCGCGACGGTCGCGATCGGCAACGCGCGCAATGCCGGCCTGCTGGCGGTGCGCATCCTCGCCGCGGGCGACCCCGAGCTCACCGACCGCATGCTCGCCTTCCAGGACGAGCTGCGCGCGGTCGCGACGGCGAAGGGCGCCAACGTCCGCGGCAGCTGAGCGCCCCGGACACGCCGTCGGGCCTCCCCGCCCGGGCGCGCGGCACCCGCAAGACTGGACCAACCGATCCTGCTGTCTTCCCCCAGAGGTGTAGGTATGTCCGACGCTTCCCCGCCGACGGTCCGCGAGCGCAGTGAGCGCGTCGCGTTCCGCCGCGGCATCTCGCTGCTCGCGTTGACCCTGCTCGTGCCCGGCTCGGCCCAGGTGATCGCCGGCGGACGGGGCGTGGGACGGTTCGCCCTGAGGGTCTGGCTGGTCGTCGTCGCCGCCCTCGTCTCCTTCATCGCGCTCGCCCTCCTGCGCCGCGACTGGGCGCTGGCCGTGTATGCGCACCCGGTCACCCAGTGGGTCGCCTCGGTCGTCGTGGTCGTGCTCGGCGTGGGGTGGGCGCTGCTGTTCCTCGACGCCTGGCGCCTCTCGCGCCCGCGGGGCATGGGACGCCGCGGCTGGGGGATGGCCGCCCTGTCCGGCCTGCTCGCCCTCGGCATCGGCTTCGGGTCGATGCAGGCCTCGGCGCTGTCCCGCAGCCAGGCCGAGCTGTTCGGCTCCGTCTTCGGCGGGGGCGGCACCGCCGTGGCCCACGACGGCCGCATCAATGTGCTCCTGCTCGGCACCGACGCCGAGCCCGACCGCCCCGGCATCCGCACCGACACGATGATGGTGGCCTCGGTCAACGCGACCACCGGCCGCACCGTGCTGTTCAGCCTGCCGCGCAACCTGCAGTGGGCGCCGTTCCCGCGCACCTCGCCCCTGTTCCAGCTCTACCCGCGCGGCTACTGGTGCGAGGACCAGAGCTGCCTGCTCAACGCGGTCCACTCCGAGGCCGAGAAGCATCCCGAGCTGTTCACCGGCGTCAAGGACCCCGGCCTCGCCGCCACCCGCGACGTCATCGCCGAGACCCTCGGGCTGAAGATCAACTACTACGCCATGGTCGACATGCGCGGCTTCGAGTCGCTCGTGGACGCCCTCGGCGGTGTCACGCTCGACATCGCCAAGGCCGTCCCGATCGGCGGAGGGTCGTCGAAGGTGGAGGGCTACATCCAGCCCGGCAAGGGCGTCCACCTCGACGGGTTCCAGGCGCTGTGGTTCGCCCGCTCGCGCCACGGGTCGTCGGACTACGAGCGCATGGCCCGCCAGAAGTGCGTGGTGAACGCGCTCGCCAAGCAGGCCACCCCGCTCAACGTCGTCACCCGCTTCACCGAGCTGGCCCGCGCCGGCAGCGCGATGGTGCGCACCGACGTGCCCACCAGCCAGCTGGCGCGCCTCGCCGAGCTGGCGGACGCCGGCCGTCGCCTCCCGATCGCCTCGGTCAGCTTCGCGCCGCCGCTCATCGAGCCGGTCAAGCCCGACCTCGGCCTCATCCGGCAGACCGTGAATGACACCATCGCCGCGTCCGTGGCCCTCGACAAGGAGGCCCGGGAGCAGGCGCAGGCCGAGCCCGCGGCGTCCGGTGGGGCGGCGTCCGGGGAGGTGGCCGCGCCGGTGGAGAAGGTGGAGCGGCCCGCCGAGCCCGTGTCGGGCGGGGCCGAGGAGGCCAAGCCCGTGGTGGCGAAGACCGCGCCGAAGACCGACGCGACGTTCAGCGAGGAGCGCCGGACCGAGGACCTCACCGAGATCTGCGGCGTCTCCTGAGGCGGCTCAGGCCAGCTCGCCCTCAAGGATGTCGAACAGGTCGGCGCCGATGGCGTCCACGAGGGCGCGGCCCTCGTCGAAGGTCGGCATGCGGCTCATGATCGCGGCCACGTAGCTGCGGCCCTTGCCCTGCACGTAGCCCATCGAGTTGACGCCCCACAGGTTGTCGATGCTCTTGAACTGCACCCAGCCGTTCTTCATGCTCACGTGCACGACGTTGCGCTCGCGGTCGTGGCCGACGCCCCACGTGTGCCCGGGGTTGGTCTTGGACATCAGGTCGAGCAGGTAGAGCTGGTCCTCGACGTGGATGGCGGGGGAGCCCTTCACCAGCAGCTCGGCCAGCTTGCGCTGGTCGTCGGGGGTGGTGTTGGTCCAGGACCAGAACTCGCTGCGGTCGTCGCCGTGCGTGTTGGGCAGGCCCAGCTCGCGCGCCAGCTCGGTGTAGGCGTCGCGCCCGCCCACCTTGGCCCACAGCTCGTCGGCGGGGTCGTTCTCGGAGTCGATGATCGCCCGGGACGCGCGGCCGTAGTCCTCGAAGGACAGCTCCTCGCCCGCCTCGCGCGCCTGGACGAGCGCCATCAGCACGATCATCACCTTGGCCATCGACGCCGACTGGCTGACGTAGTCGCCGTGCCAGGCGAATTCGGCCCCGGTGCGGAGGTCCTTGACCGAGACGCCCAGCTGGTCGGTGTTGGCGCCGTAGGCGTCCATGACCTGCTGCAGCTGGTCGCGCACCGAGCCGGTGGGGGACGCCGACGGCGTCACCAGCGGGGCCGGAGCCTTCGAGCACGCCGCCAGCGCGGCGGTCGAGGCGGCGCCCAGCAGCAGGGCGCGGCGCGACACGGTCATCTCGGGTCCTTCCTCGGGGCGGGGCGACCCCTCATGCTACGAACCGCGCCTTCTCGGCGGACGCCGTGCGCGCCGGGTCCCCGTCGGATTCGGTGAACACGACCGAGCCGCCCCCGAGGATCGCGCGGGCCAGCAGCGAGACCGCCTCCCACGCGGTGGCGGGGCGGGCCAGCACGCGGTCGGTGATCGGCTCCAGCGCGGCCACGTCGCCCACGGTGAGCGTCCGCCCGCCGTCGGCCCAGGCGGGGGAGTCGAGGGGTGCGGAGGTGGAGGCCGCGGCGTCCGGCTGGGCGAGCGCCTCGGAGGAGTAGTCGGCGACGCCGTCGGGCAGGTCGGCCAGCGCCCGGCCCCACGGGTCGAGCGAGCACGCGAGCGTCGTGGGGGCGACCGGCCGGGGGTCTATCGGCCCGACGACCGCGGCGTCGGCGTCCGGGTCGTCGAGGTGGGCGGGCAGCCCGGCCCGCCACAGCGCGAAGGGCCAGACCAACCCCATCCAGTGCGCCGGGCGGTCGGCCAGGACCGGCAGGGAGACGACGTCGCCGTCGGCCATGCCGAGGTCGTCGAGGAGGTTCACGGTCTTGGCCACCCAGTTGGCGAAGCTGGCCACCGACAGCTCGGTGCGCTCGCCCGCGGGCCCGTAGTGGGTGAGGAGCGGTGCGCCGCCGGCGGTGCGGGTGAGGCGGTCCAGATGGGCGCTGACCGGGCGGAGTGGGCTCACGGGGCCAGCATAGGTCGGCCGCTAGCATCGGCGTCATGCGCTACGTCGTGATCATGGCGGGCGGCTCGGGCACGCGCCTGTGGCCCCTGTCCCGCAAGGGTACGCCCAAGCAGCTCCTCAAGCTGATCGGCGGCACCAGCCTGCTCCGGCTGGCGTTCGAGCGCGCGATCCGCGTCGTCCCGCCCGAGCGGGTGCTCGTGGTCACCGGCGCCGCCTACCTGGACGCCGTGGCCGAGGACCTCCCCGAGGTCCCGGCCGCCAACCTGCTCGGCGAGCCCGAGGGACGCGACTCCCTGAACGCCGTCGCGTGGCCGGCCGCCGTCCTGGCCGCCCGCGACCCCGAGGCCGTCGTCGCGCACCTCACCGCCGACCAGCTCATCGAGCCGATGGAAGCCTTCGTCACTGCCCTGGAGGAGGCCTTCGCCGTCGCCGAGGCCGACGACCGGGCCCTGGTCACCCTCGGCGTGGTGCCGACCAGCCCGCACACCGGCTACGGCTACCTGCACCGCGGCGAGGCGCTCGACGGGTTCCCCACCGCCTGCGCGGTGCGCGAGTTCCGCGAGAAGCCGGACGCCGACACCGCGGCCGCCTACCTCGCGTCGGGGGAGTACTGGTGGAACGCCGGCATGTTCGTCTGGCGCGCCGCCACCTTCCTGGAGCAGCTGGCCGCCCTCGAGCCCGAGACCCACGCCCGCGTGGCCGAGCTGGCCGCGCACCCCGACCGCCTCGGCGCGATCTTCCCGACCCTGCGGAAGACCTCGGTCGACTTCGGGATCATGGAGCCCGTCTCGCAGGGCCGGGCCACCGGCCGCGTGGCCGCCGTCGCGCTGCCCATCGACTGGCGCGATGTCGGCGGGTTCGCCTCGCTGGCCGAGGTGCTGGCCGCCGACGAGCACGGCAACGTCGTCGAGGGCCTCGCCGTGGCGCGCGACGCCGCCGACAACCTCGTCATCAACACCACCGGCGACCACGTCGTGGCCCTGGCGGGGGTGAACGGCATGGTCGTGGTGCACACCCCCGACGCCACGCTGGTCACCACGCTGTCCGGCGCCGAGGCCGTCAAGTCCCTCGTCGCGGCCGTCTCCGACGCCGCCGGACCCGAGTACACCTGAGGAAGGCACCCATGGTCGAGAACCTGTTGAGGCTCCGCGAGCCCGTCGCCTGGATCGTCGTCGGCGTGACCGCCGTCGGCATCGTCCTGGCGGTGGTCCGGTTCGTGCTCGCGCTGGGGACCGGGGCGCCGTTCTCCGCGGCCGCCCAGGACGTCTCCCTCGAGGCCATGAGCCTCACGCTGCTGATGGCCCTGGTGGCGCTGGTCACCGCGTGCGTGTTCCAAGCGCCGGTCCCGAGCGCCCGCCGCCTCGTCGCCGCGGCCGCCACCGTCGTGACCATCGGCACCCTGCTCACCGTGCTCGGCGCGCTGCTGGGCCTGCCCGCCTCCTCGGGGGCGCTCGCGGTCGTGCTCGAGGTGCTGGGCGGCCTGCTCGACGTGGTGCTGAAGATCGTCGGTGCGGTCACCCTGTGGCTGATCCACCGCGGCATGAGCGCCGGGCGGATCCAGGTCGCCCCGGCCGTCGTGGCGGAGGAGGCGCCGGCGATCGCCGAGGCGTCCGAGCCCGCGCCGCCGGCCCCGACGTGGGCCCCGGACGCCGCCAGCGGCAGCGTCTGGACCTCCGCCAGCGACGCCGCCAGCGGTGCGCAGCCGAGCGGCTGGGGCGTCCCCGGGGGCGGCACGGGCTGGCAGCCGGTGACCCGCCCGGCCCTCGACGCGGGGGAGCCCGAGGCGCGTCCGGAGGGCACCGACGGGCGGCCCTGAGCCGGGCCATCGGTGGGATTTGTCGACAGATTTCCCCGATCCGGCTTGACGGATCGCTAATGACAAGGGTGTAATTCCCTTGTCAAGCATCGTCGTCGGCGAGTCGAGGAGGGTCCACGGATGCGCGAGCTCACGGTTGTCGGCCACGTCGACGAGGGCGTCCTGGGGTGGCAGGAGCGTGCCCTGTGCGCCCAGACCGACCCCGAGGCCTTCTTCCCCGAGAAGGGTGGCTCGACGCGTGAGGCCAAGAAGGTCTGCCAGACGTGCGAGGTCCGGGCCGAGTGCCTGGAGTACGCGCTCGGCCACGACGAGCGCTTCGGCATCTGGGGCGGCCTCTCCGAGCGCGAGCGCCGCAAGCTGAAGCGCCGCGCCGTCTGACCTAGTCGTCCCAGTCGTCGTCGGCCCGGTGGCCGTCGGGGTCGATGTCGTCGACCGGGATGCCGGTCGCCTCGCTCAACTGCTCCACGATCGTGCGGAACACCAGGATCCGCAGGCCCTGCCGTGTCTGCGCCCGCCGCTCCAGCGGCCGCCGGAACACCACGACCTGGCCGTTCCGGTCGGGCAGCGCCGAGACCGCCGCCGCCAGGGGGACCCGGTCCTGCGTCCAGCCCACGCCGACGTCGGGCACGTCCTCGATCCCGACGTCCATGGACGTCAGCGCCTGCGGGCAGTGCTCCTGGATCTGCGCGAGCGCGTCGTGGACGCACATCACGAAGAACTGCGCCTTGGTCTGGCGCGACCGCAGGGGCACCGGCGCGCCGGTGTAGGGGTTGGGCCACGCGAGCCGGCCGCGCATCCCGCGGTTGTGCCGGTCCCGGTGCTTGAGCATGGCCGTCACTCTAGCCCGCGCGGGTGTCGCAGCCGGGCGCCGGGCCGGGCGGCCGGTAGCGTGCCTCGGGTGAAGCAGCGGTTGTGTTCGCGCACGGGCTGCGGCCAGATGGCCGTGGCGACCCTGACGTACGCCTACTCCGACCGCGCCGCGGTCGTGGGCCCGCTGGCCCTGCGCCACGAGCCGGGCTCGCACGACCTGTGCCGCGACCACTGCGCCGGCCTGTCGACGCCCCGCGGCTGGGAGCTGATCCGGCTCCCGCTGGAGGAGGGCGGCCCCGTGCACACCGCCGACGACCTGCTCGCGCTGGCCGACGCCGTGCGCGAGGTGGGCCTCACGTGGGACGACCCGCGCCCCGCCGCCCTCGCCGAGCCGGTCCTGACCCGGCGCAAGGGCCACCTCGGCGTCGTGGCCGACCCGGGTGGTACCAGCCGATAGTCTTGCGCGGTGATCACGGCGGGAATCTTCAAGGCCAACGACATCCGCGGCGTCATCGGGGCGCCCGGTGCCGAGTGGGACCTCGACGGCGTCCGTGCCGTGGGTGCCGCCTTCGTCGAGGTCTTCGGGCTGGCCGGTGCCGAGTTCGTCATGGGCCGTGACATGCGCGTCACGGGGGCCGAGGTGGCCGCCGCGTTCGCCGAGGGCGCTCGCGCCCAGGGGGCGTCGGTCGTCGACGCCGGCCTGACCAGCACCGACGAGCTCTGGTTCGCCTCGGGCACGCTCGGCCTGCACGGCGTCCAGTTCACCGCCTCCCACAACCCCGCCGAGTACAACGGCGTGAAGTTCTGCCTGCCCGGCGCCGCGCCGGTCCCCGCCGACGCGCTGGTCGCGATGCGGGACGCGGCCCTGGGTGCCCGGCCCGCCCCGGCGTCCGAGCCCGGCGGGTACCGCACCGTCGACGTGCTCGACGCCTACGTCGCCCACCTGCACCACCTGGTCGACCTGACCGGGCTGCGCCGGCTGAAGGTCGTCGTGGACGCCGGCAACGGCATGGCCGGCCTCACCACGCCCGCCGCCTTGGGCTCGCTCGACCTCGACCTCGTGGGGCTCTACCTCGACCTCGACGGCACGTTCCCGAACCACATGCCGAACCCGCTCATCCCCGAGAACCTCCTCGACGCCCAGGCCGCGGTGCGCGAGCACGGCGCCGACGTCGGCCTGGTCTTCGACGGGGACGCCGACCGCTGCTTCATCATCGACGAGCGCGGCGAGGTCGTCTCGCCCTCGATCGTGACGGCGATGATCGCCACGCAGGAGCTCGCCCGCGAGCCCGGCGGCACGATCGTGGTCAACAAGATCACCTCGCGGTCCGTGGCCGAGGCAGTGGACGCCGCGGGCGGCCGCCTCGTCGTCAGCCGGGTCGGGCACACCAGCGTCAAGGCGCACATGGCCGAGCACGACGCGGTCTTCGGCGGGGAGCACTCGGCGCACTACTACTTCCGCGACTTCTGGGGCGCCGACACCGGCATGCTCGCCGGCCTGCACGTGCTGGCCATGCTCGGCCGCGGCGAGGCGTCGATGTCCGAGCTGGCCGCCCGCTACGCCGGGTGGGAGCCCTCCGGCGAGATCAACTCGACGGTGCCCGCCGTGGCGCCGGTGCTCGACCGCGTGCGCGCCGCGTTCGCCGGGCGTGGCACGATCGATGAGGAGGACGGCACCACGATCTCCACCGACGACTGGTGGGTCAACGTGCGGCCGTCCAACACCGAGCCGCTGCTGCGGCTCAACGTCGAGGCGCGCGACGCGGCCACCATGGCCGCCCTGCGCGACGAGGCGCTGGCTGTCATCCGAGGAGGAAACGATGAGTGACCTGGTTCCCGGCGTCCTGGAGCTGCTGGTCTGCCCGGCCTGCCACGGCCAGCTGACCTGGGCCTACGAGGTGTCCGAGCTGGTGTGCACGTCCCCTGAGTGCGGGCTGGCCTACCCGGTGCGGGGCGGCATCCCGATCCTGGTGGTCGACGAGGCACACGCGCCCGAGGCGAAGTGACCATGGCGTCGGAGTTCGACGAGTCCCGGCTCGACGACCCGGCGATCCTCGCCGAGTCCGACCACCTGCTGCGCCCGCTGGCCGAGGCCGGGGCGCGCCTGCGTCGCGAGTCGGCCGCCGCCGAGGCGGCCATCGCGTCGCTCGCCGGCGAGCAGCGGCCCCGCGCCGTCATCGCGGTCGGGCCCGAGGCCCGCCTGCTGCGCGCGGTGCTCGAGCCCGTCTGCCCGGTGCCCTTCGTGGCGTGGCCCAACCTGGGCCTGCCCGGCTGGGTCGGCCCGCTCGACCTCGTCGTCGTGCTCGGCGGCGGCCAGGCCGCCGCGACCTGCGCCCACGAGGCCCTGCGCCGCGGCTCGCGCCTGCTGGTGACCGCGCCCGAGGACTCCTCGCTGGCGCGCCAGGCCGAGTCCCGCGCCACCACGCTGCTGCCGGTCTCGACCGCCGACCCGATGCCCGCCGCGATCGTCGCGCTGGCCGCGCTGCACGAGATGGGGCTGGGCGCCCCGATCTCGCCCGCCGCCGTGGCCGACGCGCTGGACGCCGTGGCCCTGGAGTCCGCCCACGGCGTCGACATCGCCGCCAACCCCGCGAAGATGGTCGCCCTCGAGCTGGCCGACAGCCAGCCGGTGGTCTGGGGCGGGTCCGTGCTCGCCGCCCGGGCGTCCCGCCGGGTCGCCGAGGCCGTACGCACGGCGTCCGGTCGGGTGGCCCTGGCCGCCGACGCGACCGAGCTGCTGCCGATCCTGGCCGCCGTCGCCCCGCGCGACCCGTTCGCCGACCCGTTCGAGGCGTCCGAGGACGCGCGCCCCACGCTCGTGGTGGTCGACGACGGCCTGGGCGACCCCGAGCACGCCGAGCAGCGCCGCGCGCTGGAGGAGAACGCCCGGGTGATGGACGTGCGGGTCACCGAGCTCGCCCACACCGAGGGATCCACGATGGAGCGGTACGCGACCGTGCTGGCCAAGGGCCTGTTCGCCGCGGCCTACCTGCAGGTCGGCCTCGGCCGCGAGTACCGCCGCTAGGAGGATGGCATGAAGGTCCTGGTGTTGAACGGGGTCAACCTCGGCCGGCTGGGCACGCGCCAGCCCGAGGTCTACGGGGCGACCACCCACGCCGAGCTCGCCGAGCACCTGGTCGGGACCGGCCGCGGGCTCGGCCTCGACGTCGAGGTGCGCCAGACCGACAGCGAGGCCGAGATGGTCGGCTGGCTGCACGAGGCCGCCTCGACCGGGGCCGCGGTGGTCATCAACCCAGCCGCGTGGTCCCACTACTCCTACGCGATCGCCGACGCCGTCGTGCAGGTCGAGACGGTGGTGGAGGTGCACATCTCGAACGTGCACGCGCGCGAGGAGTGGCGTCACCAGCTCGTCATCTCGCCCTACGTGGTGGGCACGATCATGGGCCTGGGGCTCGGCGGCTACGACCTGGCGCTGGCCCACCTCGCCTCGCGGCAGTGATCCTCGCCGAGTCGCAGTGGCACCCGCTCGCGGACGCCCACGCCGCGGCCGTCGACGAGCTCGCGGCCGCGCACCTGGAGCGCCGCCGCCGCGGCGAGAAGCACCCGGTCGAGGACTTCCTGTGGACTTACTACTCCCACCGCCCCGGGCAGCTGCGCCGCTGGTATCCCGGCCCGGGCGTCCGGCTGGAGGGGGCGTCCGAGCGGCTGGCCTGGCGGTACCACCGCGAGGTCGACGGCCTGGTCGAAGTCGACATGGCCGCCTACCTGGCCGACCGGGGTGACACGGTCGCGTTCGTCCGCCGCCTCCTGGCCGCGACCCGCGAGCGCCCGGCCCAGTGGTCGTGCTTCGGGCTGCACGAGTGGGCGATGGTCTACCGCACCGACGCGACCCGGCACGCGTGGCCGCTGCGCCTGGGCGCGGACGGCACCGACGCGGTGGTCGAGGCCCACCAGCTGCGGTGCACGCACTTCGACGCGTTCCGCTTCTTCACCCCGGACGCCGTGGGCCGCAACCTGCACGCCCCCACCCGCGAGCGGCAGGTCGAGCTGGAGCAGCCCGGCTGCCTGCACGCCTCGATGGACACGTACAAGTGGTCCTACAAGCTGGTGCCCGGCGTGCCCTCCGACCTCGTCATGGACGCCCTCGCCCTGGCCCGCGACGCCCGCGAGCTGGACATGCGCGCCGCGCCCTACGACCTGGCCGCGCTCGGCGTGGAGCCGATCCGGATCGAGACACCCGAGGGCAAGGCGGCCTACGTCGCCGAGCAGCGCCGGGTCGCCGACCGCGGGGACGCCCTGCGCGCCCGCCTCGTCGCCGCCTGCGACGCCCTGCTCGGCGCCGGGGTCGCCGCGTAGCACCCGGGCGTCCGGCCCGCCGCCGGGACGGTAGGGTTGCCCCTCGTGGACTACAAGGTTGCTGACCTGAACCTGGCCGACTTCGGCCGCAAGGAGATCACCCTCGCCGAGCACGAGATGCCCGGCCTGATGGCGATGCGCGAGCGCTACGGGGCGTCCAAGCCCCTGGCCGGCGCCCGGATCGCCGGGAGCCTGCACATGACCGTGCAGACGGCGGTGCTGATCGAGACGCTCGTTGGGCTGGGCGCCGAGGTGCGCTGGGCGTCCTGCAACATCTTCTCCACCCAGGACCACGCCGCCGCCGCGATCGTCGTCGGCCGCGACGGCACGCCGGAGGACCCCAAGGGCGTCCCGGTGTTCGCCTGGAAGGGCGAGACGCTGCCGGAGTACTGGTGGTGCACCGAGCAGATCCTGTCCTGGCCCGGCGGCCAGCACCCGAACATGATCCTCGACGACGGCGGCGACGCGACCCTGTACGTCCACAAGGGCGTCGAGTACACCAAGGCCGGCGCGGTGCCCGAGCCTGCGGCGTCCGACTCGGCTGAGTGGAAGGTGATCCTGCAGACGCTGCGGAACTCCTCGCTCAACTTCGTGGAGCTGGCCAACAGCATCCGCGGGGTGACGGAGGAGACCACCACCGGCGTCCACCGCCTCTACGAGATGGCGAACGCCCAGGCGCTGCTGTTCCCGGCGATCAACGTCAACGACTCGGTGACGAAGTCCAAGTTCGACAACAAGTACGGCTGCCGGCACTCGCTCATCGACGGCATCAACCGCGCCACCGACGTGCTCATCGGCGGCAAGGTCGCGGTCGTGTGCGGCTACGGCGACGTCGGCAAGGGCTGCGCCGAGAGCCTCGCGGGGCAGGGCGCACGCGTCATCGTCACCGAGATCGACCCCATCTGCGCGTTGCAGGCGTCCATGGACGGCTACCAGGTCGCGACGCTGGACGACGTGGTGGGCATCGCCGACATCGTCGTCACGGCCACCGGCAACCGCGACGTCGTCACCGCCGACCAGATGGCGCAGATGAAGCACAACGCGATCGTGGGCAACATCGGCCACTTCGACAACGAGATCGACATGGCCGGCCTCGAGGCGACCCCCGGCATCGAGCGGCAGAACATCAAGCCGCAGGTGGACCGCTGGATCTTCCCCGACGGGCACGGCGTGATCGTCCTGTCCGAGGGGCGCCTGCTGAACCTCGGCAACGCGACCGGCCACCCCAGCTTCGTGATGAGCAACAGCTTCACCAACCAGGTGCTGGCCCAGGTCGAGCTGTTCACCAAGCCCGAGGAGTACCCGACCGGCGTGCACGTGCTGCCCAAGCACCTGGACGAGGAGGTCGCCCGGCTGCACCTCGACGCGCTCGGGGTGAAGCTGACCACCCTGACCGACGCGCAGGCCGACTACTTGGGCATCCCGGTGCAGGGCCCGTACAAGGCGGAGAACTACCGGTACTGAGCCCTTCGCCGGCGGTCAGGAGAGGTCGAGCACGTACGCGTTGCCCTCGGGCCGGAAGCCGACCAGCTCGAGGTAGTTGCGGTGCACCGCCGTGTGCGCGTGCGCGACCAGGCGGGTGAACCCCGCCTCGGTGAAGGTCGAGCGACCCTGCCCGAACAGCCACTTCGCGCCGAGGCTGTCGCGGTAGGCCGGCGTCACGTAGTCGAGCTTGACCAGCAGCTCCTTGCCCGCGGGCTCGCCCACCAGCACGCCGGTGGGGAGGCCGTCGCGGTTCACCAGGCGGATGAAGGTGTCCTCGTCCGCCGGGTGGTAGGCCGGCTGGCTGGTGGCGATGTCGTCGGCGTGGGCGCCGAGGAAGTCGGCCAGGAACGGTGACTCGGGGCGCATCGGGACCGCCGTGAACGTGGACGAGGTGCCCAGCTCCTTGCGCAGGCGGACGATGTTGGCCACCGCGACCACCGCGTTGGTGAGCGCGACCGGCCAGGCGCCGATGAGCACGGCGTAGACGACGAAGATGATCGAGCCGACCAGGGAGACCCACCGGAGCTTGACCAGCGACTTCATCATGAAGGACGCCGCGATCAGCGCCGATGCGACGTACCCGACAACCTCCACCCAGTTCATCCGCGCGGCACCTCGAAGGCCTCGAGGGTGCAGGCACCGGGGGCGAGGGCGTCCCAGTCGCCGCGGGTGGTGAGCACCGCGATCGCCGAGGTCGGGAACTTCACGGCCACCTCGTCGCCGAGCCGCGAGGGGGCGGCCAGCGTGCCGATCACGTCGCTCAGCGTGGGCTCGTGGCCGATGATCGCCACGGTGCGCGCGGCTGCGGGGAGGGCCTTGAGGATGTCGACGACCTCGGGCGTCCACGCGTGGTAGAGCGCGTCGGTGGTGCGCACGTCGTCACACGCCAGGCCGCCCATCTCGAGGCACTGCCAGGTCTGCTGCGCGCGGGTGGCGGGGGAGACCAGGACGACGTCGACGCCGAGCGGCGCCAGCTGCTGGCCGGCCACGACCGCGTCACGCGTGCCGCGCGGGGACAGCGGGCGGTCGATGTCGGGGTCGTTGGTCTTCCACGAGCTCTTGCCGTGGCGGACGACGACGATCGTCCGGGGCCGGGTCATGACTCCTGACCGCCGTCGCCCTCGCCACCGCCCTCGCCGCCGCGGAAGGTCTCCCAGATCTCCTTGCACTCGGGGCAGACCGGGAACCGGTCGGGGTTGCGGCTGGGCACCCAGACCTTGCCGCACAGGGCGACGACCGGCGTCCCCATGACCATCGCCTCGGTGAGCTTGTTCTTCGGCACGTAGTGGCTGAAGCGCTCGTGGTCGCCCTCGTCGAGCCGGAACTCGGTGCGCTCGTCGACGACCGTCTGCGAGCCGGGTGCGGGTGTCAGCTGGGTCATGCGTTTCATCCTAGGCGCGAATGGGTGGTGGAATGGGGGATCGTGTCCGCCCCATCCTCGCGCCGCGCCCTGACCGTCGGCCTGTTGACCTGCGTCACGGCCGTCGCCTTCGAGGGCATGGCCGTGGTCACCGCCATGCCCGCCGCGGCCGCGGACCTGGGCGACCTCCACCTCTACGCGTGGGCGTTCACGGCGGTGATGATCGCGCAGCTGGTGGCGATCGTGGTGGCCGGGCGGGTCACGGACGCCGTGGGCCCGGTCCGCCCGCTGCTCGTCGGGCTGGTCGTGTTCGCCGTCGGGGTCGTGGTGGCGGCGCTCGCCCCCTGGATGCTGGTGCTGCTGGTCGGCCGGTTCGTCCAGGGCCTGGGCGGCGGGGCCGTCGCGCTGACGCTGATGGTGGTCACCGCCGTGGCCTACGACCCCGCCGAGCGTGCGCGGGTCATGACCTGGTACTCCGCTTGCTGGATGCTGCCCTCCTTCGTGGGGCCGGCCGTCGCGGCGTGGCTGAGCGAGACCTTCTCGTGGCACTGGGTGTTCTGGGCGGTGCTGCCGTTCGTGGCGCTCGGTCTGGCCCTGATGGCGCCCGGGCTGGCGCACCTCGCGGCGCGCGAACCGGACGCCGACGCCGGCGAGGCCGACCCCGTGCCCGTCCACGCCGCCGTGGCCGTCGCGGCCGGCATCGCGCTGCTCCAGGTGGCCGGGCAGCGGCTCGAGCCGTTGTCGCTGCTGTGGCTGGTCGTCGGCCTGGTCCTGGTGGGGATGTGGTTCCGGAGGCTGATGCCCCGCGGGTTCGCACCCGCGGCGTCCGGCCTGCCGTCGGTGGTCAACACCCGCCTGCTCGTCTCGGGGACGTTCTTCGGCACCCAGGCCTTCCTGCCCCTCATGCTCACCACCCGCGGGGTGCCGCTGCAGCTGGCCGGCGTGGTCATCACGCTCGGCTCGGTGGGCTGGATGGGCGGGTCCTGGCTGCAGGCGCGCCCGTGGCTGCGGCTCTCCCGCGACCGGATCATCGTCGCCGGCGCCACCAGCGTGGCGGCCGGGACGGCGCTGCTCGCGGTGGCGGGCTGGTGGGGCGGGTCCTCGCTGGTGCTGCCGCTGGCCGCCAGCCTGCTCGCCGGGGTGGGCATGGGGCTGCAGAGCTCGTCCACGGCGCTGGCCACGATGCAGCTCTCGCCGGCCGCCGAGATCGGCCGCAACACCAGCTCGCTGCAGGTGGGGGAGACGACCGGCAACGCGCTGCTGACCGGCGCGGCGGGGACGATCTTCGCCGCGCTGGCCGCCTCGGCCCCCGACGCGGTCACGTTCGGCTGGGTGATGACGGCGCTCGTGGTACCCGCCCTGCTCGGCCTCCTGGCCGCGCGGTCGATCGGATACGTGGCGAACCACTCGCTGGCGTCGGCCTGAGCACTTGGGCACGGCCCGGTCACGATTTGTGCAACACCTTCGTACAAAGCATCTCGGTGGCTAGAATCTCGACACCAAGCTTCTCGCTGCCGAGAGCTGGGTAGCCAGGAGGTACGCAAGATGGACGAGGTGGACAGGATCCTGCAGGCGTGGGCCCGTGAGACGCCCGACCTCGACGTGTCCCCGTTGCGCGTCCTCTCGCGGGTGAGCCGCTTGGCACGCCATCTCGACTTCGAGCGTCGCGACGCCTTCGCCATCCACAGCCTCGACACCTGGGAGTTCGACGTCCTCGCCGCGCTGCGCCGCGAGGGCCCGCCCTACGAGCTGTCGCCCGGCCAGCTGATCCAGCAGACCCTGTCGACCTCCGGCACCATGACCAACCGCATCGACCGCCTCGCCGCGCGCGGCTTGGTCGAGCGCCTCCCCGATCCGCGCGACCGTCGTGGGGTGCGCGTCCGGCTGCTCACGCCCGGACGCGAGCTCGTCGAGGCGGCCCTGGCCGACCTGCTCGAGCGCGAGCAGCACATCCTCGACGGCCTGTCGATGGGGGAGCGCGAGCAGATCGCCGCGCTGCTGCGCCGCCTCGTCCAGCCGTTCGAGGCCGACCCCGCCTGAAGTTTCGGTCGGGAGGCCCCGACTGCACTAGGGTTGAGGGCATGCCCTTGACCAACCGCGTGCTGGCCGACCTCGCCGCTGCCTTCGGCATCTCCACCGAGTTCTGGGACTGGAAGGGTCGCCTGACCGAGGTGGACGACGCCACCGTCGTCGGCATCCTCGCCGGCATGGGCGTGGACGCCTCGACCGACGAGGCCGCCCACCAGGCGCTCACCGACGAGGCCCTCCGTCCCTGGCGCCGCGGGCTGCCCCCGTGCACCGTGATGCAGCAGGGTTCGCAGGCCCACGTGAACGTGCACGTCCCGGCGGGCTCGCCGGCGTCGGTGCACATCCGCCTCGAGGAGGGCGGGCGCTGGGAGGCGTGGCAGGTCGACAACCACGAGCCCGACCGCGAGATCGACGGCGCGTGGGTGGGTGAGGCCACCTTCGCCCTGCCCGCCGAGCTGCCGCTGGGCTACCACCGCCTGGTCCTCGAGACACCGGGCAGCACCGTCGAGGAGACGCTGGTCGTCACGCCGCGCTTCCTCGGCTTCCCCGAGGCGATGGGCAACCGCCGGGTCTGGGGCTACGCGACGCAGCTGTACAGCGTGCGCTCGGCCAACTCGTGGGGCATGGGCGACCTGATCGACCTCGGCGACCTCGCCACGTGGTCGGGCACGCAGCACTTCGCCGACTACCTGCTGGTCAACCCGCTCCACGCCGCGCAGCCGATGCCGCCGCTGGAGCCCTCGCCGTACCTGCCGAGCTCGCGCCGCTACGTGAACCCCCTGTACGTGCGCCCCGAGTTCATCCCCGAGTACGCGACGCTGAACGAGAACAAGCGCCGGCGGATCGCCGACATCAAGGCCGAGCTCGACAAGCAGCTCGCCGGGTCCGACCGCATCGAGCGCAACGCGATCTGGCTCGCCAAGCTCGCCGCGCTGCGGATCGTCTACGACGAGGGCCTCTCCGAGGTGCGGATGATGGCCAAGGAGAGCTTCGTCCGCGCCGAGGGGCGCACCCTGTCGCAGTTCGCGACCTGGTGCGTGCTGGTCAGCACGTTCGGGCTGAACTGGCGCGAGTGGCCGGCCGAGTACCTGCGGCCCAGCTCGCCCGAGGTGGCCGCCTTCGCCGCCGAGTACGCCCGCGACGTCGACTTCTTCGTCTGGCTGCAGTGGGTGGCCGACAACCAGCTCCGCGAGGCGCAGTCCGCCGCGCGGGCCGCCGGCATGAAGGTCGGCATCATGAACGACCTGGCGGTGGGCGTGAGCCGCTCCAGCGCCGAGGCGTGGGTGCTCGGCGACGCGTTCGCCCAGGGCGTCAGCGTGGGCGCCCCGCCGGACCACTACAACCAGCTCGGCCAGGACTGGGGCCAGGCCCCGTGGCGTCCGGACCGGCTCGAGGACCTCAGCTACGCGCCGTTCCGCGCGATGGTGGCCGGCAACCTGCGCCATTCGGGCGGCCTGCGCGTCGACCACATCATGGGCCTGTTCCGCCTGTGGTGGATCCCGGAGGGCCTGCCCCCGACCGAGGGCGCCTACGTGCGCTACAACCACGAGGCCATGGTCGGCATCCTGCTGCTCGAGGCCCAGCGCGCCGGCGCGCTCGTCGTGGGCGAGGACCTCGGCACCGTCGAGCCGTGGGTCCGTGACTACCTCCGCGATCGGGGCATCCTGGGCACGTCCGTGGCCTGGTTCGAGATGCAGGACGGCGGCGTCCCCCTGCCTCCCGAGGCCTACCGCGAGTACTGCATGGCGTCGGTCACCACGCACGACATGCCGCCGACGGCCGGCTACCTCGCCCTGGACCACATCCGGCTGCAGCACAGCCTGGGCATGCTCACCGAGTCGCTGGACGAGGAGCTCGCCCTGGCCGAGCGGACCTTCGACACCTGGAACCGTGGGCTCGTGCAGCGCGGCTTCCTCGTCGAGGGCGAGACCGACGTGGCCGAGAAGGTGCTGGCCATGCACCGCTGGATCGTCGCCTCGCCGGCGCGGGTGCTGTGCGCCGCGCTCACGGACGCCGTGGGCGACCGCAAGACGCAGAACCAGCCGGGCACCGTCGACGAGTACCCGAACTGGCGCGTGCCGCTGTCGGGCCCCGACGGCGAGCCGCTGTCGCTGGAGGAGGTCTTCCGGTCCGAGCGCGCCGCCCGGTTGGCCGCGGTGATGAACGACTTCAGCGTGCACGCGATCGGGAGGCGATGAGGCTGTCTGAGATCGAGCACGCGCACGTGGGCGGCCAGAAGAGCGTCGTCCTGCGGTTCCTCGCGGCGCCGATGGACGCCAATGTCCGCGGCTACGTGGGCGGCGGCAAGATCCTGGAGTGGATCGACAAGGCCGGCTACGCGGCCGCCGCGGCCTGGTCGGGGCACTACTCGGTCACCGGCTACGTCGGGAACATCCACCTGCACCGCGTCGTCAACGTGGGCGACATGGTCGAGGTCGAAGCGCGCGTGGTCTACACCGGCCGCACCTCGCTGCAGGTCGTCTGTACCGTCACCAGCCACAACCCGCGCGAGGACGTGCGCGTCACCAACACCCAGTGCCTGCTGGTCTTCGTGGCCATGGACGCCGACGGCAAGCCCACGCCCGTGCCCCCGTTCACGCCGGAGGACGACTGGGAGCGCGAGGAGAACGAGCGCGCCCAGATGCTGACCGCCGTGCGCCGCGAGGTCGAGGAAGCCATGGCGGTGCAGGTGTACTCGGACGCCACCGAGACCTGCCGGGAGACCCTGCGGTTCCTGGCCGCGCCGACCGACGTGAACTGGGGCGGCAAGGTGCACGGCGGCTACGTCATGCACTGGATCATGACCGCCGGCAAGCTCGTAGCGGAGCGGTGGTTCCACGGTCACGCCCGCGCCACCTACGCCGGCGGGTTCCGGTTCTACCGGCCCATGTACATCGGCGACATCGTCGAGGTGGACGCTCGGCTCATCTACACCGACGGCTCCGAGATGCACGTCTCGGTGTGGGTGCGCTCCGGTGACCCGCGCCGGACCGAACTGCAGACCACCACGCACTGCACGATCGTCTACACGGCCCTGGGCGAGGACGACCACGAGGTGCCGGTGCGCCCGTGGGTGCCGCGCCTGCCCGAGGACCGCGCACTGGAGCGCCACGCGACCGACCTGATCCAGATCCGCTCGCGGCTGGGCCGGAGCCAGCCGCACCAGTACTGAGGTGTGACACTGGCGCAGGCCTGCCTCGTGCCCCCGGGGCTCACCGGACCCGTGCCCGCGCCCGGGCTGACTGTCGAGCACGGCACCGCGGCGAGCAGAAGCGCCGCCGTCGGCCGTCGCCCGCGTCGAGGAACGGGGTACGGCAGTCGGGCGCCTCGCAGGGCCTGACGCGGTCGGCGTACCCGCTGAGGTGGATGTTCGTCGCCTCGGTGAGCAGGACGCCCACGACCGCCAGCAGGAACGGGCCGAGCGTGGGGCACCGCCCAGCGGTGTCGCGCGGCAGCGTGGGGTCACGCTCGTACCACGGTGGCAGGGGCACGTGCGGCAGCGCGGACGCCGTGACCTCCACCCCCGGCAGCTCGTGGTCGGCCAGTTCCTCCTCCACGGACACCCGCGCCTGCCAGTCGTCGAGCGCCTGGTTGAGGAGCTCGCGGCCGGCCGAGGCGTCCTCGCCGAGCAGGGCATCGGACAGCTGCGTGCGCAGGGTGGTCAGGGCGTCGCGGGCGGTGTCCTCCTCGAGCTCGTCGCACGCCGACTCGTCCCACGCGGGGAGGTCGACGCCGTGGCGATGCGCCGCTGGAGGCCGCGAGGAGATCAGCCTGCCCCGAGCACGCTCGGCGAAGAAGTGGCTGTGTCTCCTGGCGCTCTTGCCGTTGTCGGGCGCGGATCCGTCAAGATTCGGGCCCCAGATTTGACGTTGCGGAGCGGCGCACCGGCAAAGGCGCCACGCGACACCTCAGGGAAATCGCGGGGCGCGCTCCGGCCGCGTCAGTCCTCGAGACCGACGGCGTTCTCGTTCGTCTCGGGGTTCTCGGTGGTCCCGCTCACCCAGATGCCCTCGTCCTCCCACTCCTCGGCGAGGGTGGGCACGTTCGCCGGCGTGACCGCCGCGGTGAGGTCGAGCAGCACGGAGGTGTCGAACCCGGCCGCCGCCGCGTCGCGCGCGGTGGCGTTCACGCAGTGGTCGGTGGCGATCCCCACCACGTCGACCGCGGTGACCCCGCGCTCGCGCAGGAAGTCGGCCAAGCCGAGCCCAGAAGCCGCGTCCGTGCCTTCGAAACCCGAGTAGGCCGCGGTGTAGTGCCCCTTGTCGAAGACGCCGGCGAAGTCGGGGGCGCCGAACTCCGGGTGGCTGACGAGGTTCGGGTGGAAGTCGGCACCCGGCGTCCCGACGACGCAGTGCGGCGGCCACGAGTCGACGTAGTCGGGGCTGTCGGAGAAGTGCGCCCCCGGGTCGATGTGGTGGTCGCGGGTGGCGACGACGACGTCGTAGCCGTGGTCCCCGGCGAGCAGCTCGGCGATGGACGCCGCCACCGCAGCCCCGCCGGCCACGGCGAGCGAGCCGCCCTCGCAGAAGTCGTTCTGGACGTCGACGACGACCAGGGCGCGTGCGGTGGGTGCGGTCGGGGTGCTCATCAGGCCTCCGGGGCGTAGGGGTTGAAGGTCTGGTCGCCCTCGGCGTCCAGCATGATCGTGACGATGGCGGGGTAGCCCTTGCTCATCTTGAACGCCGCGCTCGGCAGCTCGCCGCGCACGCGCAGGTGCCGCTCGCGTCCCGCGGACAGCGGCTCGCGCCCGACGATCTCGCCGCCGCGCACCAGCTCGACCAGCAGCGGACGGTCGTTGTGGTCGCCCTCGGGCGGGGCGCCGACGCCGATGACCTCCGCCTCGGCGATGCCGTTGGCGTCCAGCCGGCGCAGAGCGAACTTGCGGCCGCCGACCGACCCCTTGTTGAGCGACTTCTTGGCGACGGGCTCGAGCGGGGCGGCTGGGTCCTCGGAGTCGGCGCGGGAGACGAGCTTGTAGACGAACCCGCAGGTCGGGGCGCCCGAGCCGGTGACCAGCTGCGTGCCCACGCCGTAGCCGTTGACCGGGGCGGCGCGCAGGGCGGCGATCTGGAACTCGTCCAGGTCGGAGGTGACGATGATGCGGGTGTTCACCGCGCCGAGGGAGTCGAGCAGCCTGCGGACATCCACGGCCTGGGTGAGCAGGTCGCCCGAGTCGAGGCGGACGGCGCCGAGGCGTCCGTTGGTCAGCTCGACGCCCTTCGTGACCGCCTCGACGACGTCGTAGGTGTCGACCAGCAGGGTGGTGTTGGTGCCGAGGGCCGCCAGTTGGGAGCGGAAGGCGTCCTCCTCGGTGTCGTGCAGCAGCGTGAAGCTGTGCGCGGCGGTGCCGGCGGTCGGGACCCCGAAGGAGCGCCCCGCCTCCAGGTTCGACGTCGACGCGAAGCCTGCGATGTACGCCGCCCGGGCGGCGACCACCGCCGACCACTCGTTGGTGCGCCGCGAGCCCATCTCGATGCAGGGGCGGTCGCCGGCCATCGCGGTCATGCGGGACGCAGCCGACGCGACCGCGGAGTCGTAGTTGAAGATGCTCAGCAGCACCGTCTCCAGGACGACCGCCTCGGCGAAGCTGCCCTCGACCACCATGATCGGCGAGCCGGGGAAGTAGATCTCACCGTCGGGGTAGCCCCAGATGTCGCCGGTGAACCGGTAGGTCGCCAGCCACTGCGCGACCTCGTCGTTGACGACCTTCGCCTCGCGCAAGAACGACACCGTCTCGTCGTCGAAGCGGAAGTTCTCGACGGCGTCGAGCGCGCGCCCCGTGCCGGCCACGACGCCGTAGCGGCGCCCCTCGGGGAGGCGGCGGGGGAAGAGCTCGAACACCGACCGGCGGAAGGCCGTTCCGGAGCCCATGGCGGCCTGCACCATGGTCAGCTCGTAGTGGTCGGTGAGCAGGGCGGTCGTCTCCAGCATGGTTTCAGACTAGTGACACAATGGGCGCCATGTCGTCGCCCGAGGTTCCGGTGGGGCCGGCGTCCGGCACCGCGGTGGCCGAACGCCCGGCCGAGGTCGTGCAGGCGCTGACGCCGTGGGTCACCATCGTGTGGGACGACCCCGTGAACCTGATGAGCTACGTCACCCACGTGTTCGTCACGTACTTCAAGTTCGACAAGCCCAAGGCCCACAAGCTGATGATGCAGGTGCACACCGAGGGGCGAGCCGTCGTCGCGTCGGGCACGCGCGAGGAGATGGAGCAGCACGTGAACGCCATGCACGCGTACGGGCTGTGGGCGACCCTGGAGAAGGACGAGTGATCCCCTTCCACCGCGACGGCACCGACCTGGTCGCCGAGCTGGACGACTTCGAGGTGGCGCTGGTCACCTCCCTCGTAGCCCAGGTCAACGAACTCATCGGCGGAGCGGGGGAGCCCGCGGCGTCCGACGACCCGTTCGCCCGCTGGGCGCGCGAGCTGCGCAGCGAGCCGCTCGACCGCTCCGACCCGGTGGTGGCGCGGCTGTTCCCCGACGCCTACGAGGACGAGGTCGCCGCGGCTGAGCACCGCCGCTTCTCGCAGGACGCCCTGCGCCGCCAGCGGATCACCGACTCCGAGGTGGTGCTGGCCGACCTCGCCGCGACCGCCGACGGGAAGGAGCCGCTCGTCGTCGCCAAGGCCGACCTCGACGCCTGGCTGAAGACCCTCAACGGCGTGCGGCTGAGCCTCGCGGTGCGGCTGGGGATCGAGTCCGAGGACGACCACGCCGACCTCGAGAAGCTGCCCGCGCGGGACCCGCGGACGCAGCTCGTGGCGCTCTACGACTGGCTCGGGCTGGTGCTGGAGTCCCTCCTCGAGGCCGCCCACTCCTGAACCGGGGAGACTTTCGCAAGGAACTTGTTGCCAAAAGGGCACTACTACTGGCGGTCGTAGGGCAACTTAGGTTAGCCTCACCTGCGTGACAGCGACGATCACCCTCGATCGCGCCCCGCTCGGGACGCCCCTGCTCCTGACGTCCACGCACCCGGACGCCACGGTGGCACGCCGGCTCGCGTCCCTGGGCCTGCGCCGCGGCGCGCGGCTGAGCCTCGTGCAGCGCCTGGCCGCCGGCGGGCGGATCGTGTCGGTCAGCGGTGGCCGCGTGGCCGTGGACGCCGACGTGCTGTCCCGCCTCGAGGCGGAGGTGGCCGCATGAGCGAGGCCCCCGAGGTCACCCGGACCGGCGGCCGACAGCTGCCGATCTCCCCGAAGCTGCCCACCGTGCGAGCCGCCTGCCACGGCCCCGTCGGGGCCGACGCGGGCGCCGGCGCGCCGATCGTCGCCCTGGCGGGTGCGCCGAACGTCGGAAAGTCCACCCTGTTCAACGCCCTCACCGGCCTGCGCGCGACCACCGGCAACTGGCCCGGCACGACGGTCGACGTCGGCCGGGGTGCCTGGCGGTTCAAGGCCGACGACCGCGTGTGCGCGTGCGTGGAGTGCTCGGGGGAGTGCGCGGTCAACCGCGTCCACGAGTTCAGCCTCGTCGACCTGCCCGGCACCTACAGCCTCGACCCGCTCAGTCGCGACGAGGAGCTCACCCGCACCCTGCTCGTGGACGCCCCGGTCGCCGAGCGCCCCGACGCCGTGGTCGTCGTCGCCGACGCCGCCCACTTGGCCCGCTCGCTCTACCTGGTCGCCCAGCTCCGCGAGACCACCCACCGGGTCGTCGTCGCCCTCACCATGAACGACGTCGCCCGCAAGGCCAGCATCGAGGTCGACTCCTACGCGCTGGCCGAGTCGTTGGGCTGCCCGGTGGTGGTGCTCGACCCGCGTCGGCGCCAGGGCCTGGACAACCTCACCCGCGCGGTCCGCGAGGCGCTGGCCCGGCCCACGCCCTCGCCCCGGCTCACCGGCGCCGCGGCGCTCGACGACCTCTCCCGCGACGACGAGCGCTTCGCGTGGGTCGAGTCCGCCGTGCGCGCGGGCACGACCGGCAGCGGCGCCGAGCGGGTCAGCACCTCCGACCGCGTCGACCGCGTCGCCACCCACCCCGTCGCCGGACCCCTGCTGTTCCTCGCGGTGATGTGGCTGGTCTTCCAGGTCACCACCACTGTGGCCGCGCCGCTGCAGGATGCCCTGGACGGCCTGTTCTCCGGCCCCGTCTCGGACGCCGTGCGCGGCGGGCTGGCGTTCCTCGGCCTGGGCGGGTCCTGGGTCGAGGGGCTGCTCGTCGACGGCCTCGTGGCCGGCGTCGGCATGCTGCTCACCTTCGTGCCCCTGATGGCGCTCATGTTCGTGCTGCTGGCCCTGCTGGAGGACTCCGGCTACATGGCCCGCGCCGCCGTCGTGACCGACCGGCTCATGCGCACGATCGGGCTGCCCGGCAAGGCGTTCCTGCCGCTCGTGGTGGGATTCGGCTGCAACGTGCCGGCGATCGCCGCGACCCGCATCCTGGGTGACGCGCGTCAGCGCGTGCTGGTGGCGCTGCTGGTGCCGTTCACCTCCTGCACCGCCCGGCTCACCGTCTACGTGATGCTCGGTACGATCTTCTTCGAGCGCGCCGCCGGTACGGCCGTGTTCGTGATGTACCTGGCCTCGATCTTCGCGGTCGTCGGCGTCGGCCTGGTCCTGCGCCGGACCCTCTGGCGCACCATGGGCGCCGAGCCCCTCGTGATCGACCTCCCGCCCTATCAGGCCCCCACCGCGCGCCTGACCGCGGCCGTCTCCTGGACGCGCCTGCAGGGCTTCCTGCGCACGGCGTCCGGGATCATCGTCGTCACGGTGTGCGCGGTCTGGCTGCTGCAGGCGATCCCGACCAAGCCGGGCTACGGGTTCGGCGACGTGCCGGTCCAGGACTCCGCCTACGGCGTGGCCGCCCAGGCCATCGCGCCCGCGTTCGCCCCGGCCGGTTTCGGGCAGTGGCAGACGGCGTCCGCGCTCGTGGTGGGCTTCGTCGCCAAGGAGGCCGTGATCAGCTCGTGGGCCCAGACCTACGCGGTCGAGGAGCCCGAGGAGGGCGCAGCCGACCTCGGTGACTTCGGCGCCCAGGTGGCGGCGGCGTTCGAGAGCTCCTCCGGCGGCCACCCGCTGCCCGCGGTGTGGGCGTTCCTGTGGTTCCTGATGGCCTACACCCCCTGCGTGGCCACCCTCGCCGCCCAGCGCCGCGAGGTCGGCCTGAAGTGGACGGTGTTCGGCGTCGCGATCGGCCTCGTGGTGGCCTGGCTCGGCGCCGTGGCGATCTTCCAGGTCGGGCGGTTGTTCTGGTGAGCGGGCCCATGTCTGCTGTGCTGGACGCCTACCGCGCCGGAGCCGTGACCCACGCGGAGGCGTCCAGGGTCACCGGGCTGTCGCTCGACATGGTGTCGGCTGCCGTCGACCACCTCGTGCGACTGGGGCTCCTCGAACGCACTGTCGTGACGCTCGGGTGCCCCTCGGCCGGGTGCGGGTCGTGCGCGCTGGCGTGCACGGCGTCCGACCAACGGCGGGAGTAGGCTCGGCGCTCGTGAGTGGCATCGACCGGCCGATCGGCATCTTCGACTCCGGTTTCGGGGGGCTGACGGTCGCGCGCGCCGTGACCGACCAGCTGCCGAACGAGGACATCATCTACGTGGGCGACACCGCCCGCGCGCCGTACGGGCCCAAGTCGCTGCCCGAGGTGCGCGAGTACGCCCTCGAATGCCTCGACCACCTGGTCGGGCTGGGCGTGAAGGCCCTCGTCATCGCCTGCAACTCGGCGAGCTCGGCGGTGCTGCGCGACGCCCGCGAGCGCTACGACGTGCCGGTGATCGACGTGATCCTGCCGGCCGCCAAGCGCGCGGTGCGGGCCACCCGCAACGGGCGGGTCGGCGTGATCTGCACGGTCGCCACCGCCAACGCACTGAGCTACGACGACGCCCTGACCGCGGTGCCGGACGTCTCCTTGACCACGGCGCCGTGCCCGCTGTTCGTCGAGTACGTCGAGCGGGGGATCACCGGCGGCCCTGAGCTGCTCGGCATCACCCGCCAGTACGTGGCCCCGCTGCAGTTCGCCGACGTCGACACCCTCATCCTGGGCTGCACCCATTACCCGTTGCTCGCCGGCCTGATCAGCTACGTGCTGGGGGACCGCGTCACCCTGGTCAGCAGCGCCGACGAGTGCGCCCGCGAGACCTACCAGACCCTCACCGACCTCGACCTGGTGCACGACCTGCCGCGCACGGCGTCCCGGCAGTTCCTGACCACCGGCGACCCCGCCCAGTTCGAGGGGATCGGTGCCCGCCTGATGGGCGGCGACTTCGTCGCGGGCGTCCGGCAGGTCTTCACGATCGCCCGGTGACCCGCGCGGGCTTGCCCGCGCGACAGGACCCGCCCATGACGCGCACCTGGGTTGACGGGGCGGCTGACTTGGGGCCCATAATGGTCAGACCAAAACCCGCAGCGGAGCGGGTGGCGAATGGAGTTCCCCATGAGCACGGCGCTGACGACCGACCTTCGACTCCGACTGGGCGACGACCAAGTGGCCGACCGCCCCCTCGACCTGGCCAGGATGGCGCACGACGCCTCCCACTACCTGTTGCAGCCCCGCGTGGTCGTCACCGCGCGCGACGGCGGCGACGTGGCCGAGGCGGTTCGCCTCGCGGCGCGGCACGGCGTCCCCGTCACGTTCCGCTCCGGCGGCACCTCCCTGTCGGGGCAGGCCCAGACCGACGGCGTCCTCATCGACACCCGGCGCGGCTTCCGCGGCGTCGAGGTGCTGGACGCCGGAGCGCGGGTCCGCTGCCAACCGGGCGCGACCGTGCGGGCGGTCAACGCTGCCCTCGCGCCGTACGGGCGGGCGCTGGGCCCGGACCCCGCCTCAGAGGTCGCCTGCACGATCGGCGGCGTGGTGGCCAACAACTCCTCAGGCATGTCGTGTGGCACGACCGCCAACACCTACCGCACCCTTGCCGGTCTCGAGGTCGTCCTGCTGTCGGGCACCCGGATCGACACCGCTGCCCCCGACGCCGACGAGCGGCTGCGCGCCGCCGAGCCGGAGTTGTTCGAGGGCCTGCAGCGGCTGCGCGACCGCGTGCGCGGCAACCCCGACTCGGTGCGACGCATCACTCACCAGTTCGCGATGAAGAACACCATGGGCTACGGCGTGAACGCCTTCCTCGACTTCGACACCCCCGCCGACATCCTGGCCCACCTCATGGTCGGCTCCGAGGGAACGCTCGGGTTCATCTTGTCGGCGACCTTCAACACCGTGCCCAACTACGCCCACCTGGCCACCACGCTGCTGGTGTTCGACCGGATCGACCACGCCACCGCCGCCCTGCCCGGCCTGGTCGCAGCCGGCGCGGCCACCGCAGAACTCATGGACGCGGCCTCCCTGCGCGTGGCGCAGAGCCTCGCCACCGTCGTCCCGGCCCTGGTGGGGCTCGACGTGGCCGAGCACACCGCCCTGCTGGTCGAGGCCCGCGCCGAGGAGGCCGCGGAACTCGCCGGCACCGTGGCCGGCCTGTCCCGTATCGTGGCCGGCCTCGGCGGCCTCACCCCGCTCCCGAAGCCGTACGCGTTCTCCACCGACGCGATCGAGCGCGCCCAGGCGTGGGTCGTCCGCAAGGGCCTCTACACGGCGGTCGCGGGCGCACGGCCACCCGGCTCGACGGCGCTGCTCGAGGACGTGGTCGTCCCCATGCCCGCCCTCACCGGCACGGTGGGGGAGATCCAGGCCCTGTGCGGACGCCACGGCTACGACGACGCGGTGATCTTCGGCCACGCCAAGGACGCCAACCTGCACTTCATGATCAACCCCGACCTGCGCGACCCCGCGCAGGTCGAGACCTACGCCCGCTTCAGCGACGAACTGGTCGACCTCGTCCTGGCCGCCGATGGCTCGCTGAAGGCCGAGCACGGCACCGGCCGCATCATGGCCCCCTTCGTCGAGCGCCAGTTCGGCGCGGAGCTCTACCGCGTGATGCGCGAGCTCAAGGCGCTGTTCGACCCGGAGGGGGTGCTCAACCCCGGCGTCATCATCACCGAGGACGCCCAACTCCACCTGCGTGACCTCAAGCTGCCCGAGCTGGTTGACGAGGCCGTGGACCGGTGCGTCGAGTGCGGCTACTGCGAGCCCGTCTGCCCCTCGCGCGACCTCACCACCACACCGCGCCAACGCATCGCGTTGATGCGCGAGATGGCCGCCGCCGACCCCGGGCGACGCGCGGCTATCGAGGCCGACTTCGGCTACGACGCGGTCGAGACCTGCGCCGTCGACTCGCTGTGCCTGCTCAACTGTCCGGTCTCCATCGACACCGGCAAGGTCATGAAGGGCTTCCGCAAGGAGGCGCAGACGCCGGTCTCCCAGAAGGTGGCACTCACGCTGGCCAATAACTGGGCCACCACCGTGAAGGGCCTGCGTGTCGGCATGGGGGCGGCCTCGGTGATCCCGTCGCCGGTGCTCTCGGCAGTCACGGACGTCGCCCGCCGCGTGCTGCCCACCGACCTGATCCCGCGAGTCGGCGACGACCTGCCCGGCCCGGGCGCGCCGCGCCGATCACCGGAGCGCTCGGCCCCGGGCGAGGTCGTGCTGTTCGCGTCCTGCCTCAATGAGATCTTCGGCCCTGCTGACGCCCCGCCCCAGGGCTCCCGGATGGGCGCCTGGCGCGCCTTCCTGGCCCTGTGCGACCGCGCGGGGGTGGGCGTCCACGTGCCGGAGGACATCGCGGGCCTGTGCTGTGGGACGGTGTGGCGCTCCAAGGGCCTGACCGACGGGTTGGCGGCCATGGCGCAGCGCACGGCGTCGGCCCTGCTGCGCGCCACGCGCGAGGGTGAGGTGCCGGTGGTGACCGATGCGAGCTCGTGCACCCACGGGCTGCACGAGGTGGCGTCCGACCTCGAGAAGGTCGGCCTCCACGAGCTGGCGCAGCGGTTCCGCGCGGTGCGCATCGTCGACTCGGTGGCCTACGCCGCGGAACACCTGCTGCCGCACCTGACGGTGCGCAGACGCATTCCCTCGGCCGTGCTGCACCCGACCTGCTCCGACCGGCATGCGGGGGACCTGCCGCACTTGCTGGCGGTGGCGCGGGCCTGCGCCGAGGACGTGGTCGTGCCGGGGGCGGCCGGGTGCTGCGGCTTCGCCGGAGACCGGGGGATGCTGCATCCCGAGCTCACGGCGTCCGCCTCGCACCTGGAGGCCGCGGAGGTGGGGGAGCGGCGCTACGACGCGTACCTGTCCAGCAACCGCACGTGCGAGCTGGGCATGTCGCGGGCGACCGGGCGAACCTACCGCCACGCCCTGGAACTGCTCGCGGAGCTGACCGGCTAGGGGCGCCTGTCCGCAGGCGCTCACGGCGGCCGCACGCGTACGGACCGAGTCCCTCGGCGCTCAACCCCAGGGCCGCGGGTATGGCATCAGGGCATCGCCCCGTTCATCGGCAGGATCGAGTACGCGTGCCGGATGTGGTGCTCCATCAGGTCGGCGGCCGCGTCGGGGTCGCCGGCCTGGATCGCGGCGAAGATCCGGCGGTGCTGCTCGTTGAGCCCGTCGCGGAAGCCCGGCCAGTCCGCCATGCGGGCGGACGCCCTCGCGATCGGTGGCAGCAGGGCCTCGCGCACAGCCCGGGTCAGGTCGCTGATCAGGGTGTTCTCGCTGACCTCGGCGATCAGGACGTGGAAGCAGGTGTCGAGCGGGCTGAACTCCGCGATGGACTCGGCCGCCTCCATGGCCTCCACGACCTCCGCCAGTCGGGCCAGCGCGTCCGCGGTGGCGTGCGTCGAGGCGAGCGCAGCGGATCCCCGCTCCAGGGACACCCGGGCCTCGACGACGTCGTCGACCGGATACTTGCCCAGCGAGACGTGCAGCTTCAGCAGGCGGGTCAGCGCCCTGCTCTGATCGCTGGTGACGCGCGTGCCGGAGGCCGGCCCCGCACCCACGGCCGAGTCGAGGACGCCCTGGGACTCCAGCGCCCGGATGGCCTCGCGAACCGACGAGCGTCCGATGCCCAGTTGGGTGGCCAACTCCCGCTCCGGGGGCAGGATCGACCCGACCTCGTAGCGGCCGCTCAGGATGCCCTCCTCGATGTGGTCGAGGGCCAGCTCGTAGGCTTTCACCCGCCTCCCGCCTCCCTGTTGGCTCGGTTCCATTCTGCCGCAACGGCGTGGGCGCGGCACATTGGTCCGACCGTCACAATCACGGATTGATAACGGCGCGCTCCGGGGCTTGCGTCCCGCGTACTTTGTCTGTCCATACTGACGTATGGTCAGACCAATGGCGGTCGGCCGCTGAACACGCAAAGGTGCCCATGTTCCAACCCGAGATCGCCCCGCTTGGCAGCCTGTGGCTGTCCGCACTGGTGGGCTTGCTGCCGCTCCTGACCATCTTCGTCCTCCTCGGCTGGCTGCGCTGGAAGGCTCACGCCGCCGGGCTCGTCGCCCTGCTGGTCGCCCTGCTGGTGGCCATCTTCGCGTTCAAGATGCCCGCCGGGCTCGCCCTGCTCGCCGCCACCGAGGGCGCGACGTTCGGCATCTTCCCGATCACCTGGATCGTGCTGTGCGCGGTCTGGCTCTACGAGATCACCGTCGTCAGCGGCCGGTTCGAGGACCTGCGCGGCACTTTCAACCTGATCTCCGACGACCCGCGCATCCTGGCAGTCCTGATCGCCTTCTGCTTCGGCGGCCTGCTGGAGGCCCTCGCCGGCTTCGGCGCGCCCGTCGCCATCACCGGCGTCATGCTGATGGCCGTCGGCTTCCCACCGCTGCGCGCCGCTACGACCGTGCTGCTGGCCAACACAGCGCCGGTCGCGTTCGGTGCCATCGCCATCCCGATCATCACCGCCGGCAACCTGACTGGCATCGACTACCACTCCATCGGCGCCTACGTCGGTCACCAGACCCCGCTCATTGCCTGGGCCGTGCCGCTGCTGCTGGTCCTCGTGGCCGATGGCGTCCGCGGTCTGAAGGAGACTTGGCCGGTCCTGCTCGCCGTGGGCCTGTCCTTCGCCGTGCTGCAGTGGATCAGCTCGACCTGGATCTCGGTCGAGCTCACCGACGTGATCGCCTCCCTGGGTGCCCTCGCGGTCGGTGTCCTGGTGCTGCGCGTGGTCAAGCCCAAGGGCACCGAGGCCGCCAAGGAGCGCCTCTTGGCGACCCGCGAAGCCGAGACCGCCGCCGGCTACGTCTCAACCCTGGACCTGAGCCACCACGAGGCCGTGGTGCGGCGCCCGGACCGCAAGGCGATCGGCATGGCGTTGTTCCCGTACCTGCTGGTCATCGTGGTGTTCACCATCGCCAAGCTGGTGCCGGTGGCGTCCACGTTCCTGGCCTCGACCGACCTGAAGATCCAGTGGCCCGGCCTGTACGGCAACGTGCTCAACGCGGCCGGCAAGCCGAACTCCTCGACGATCTACAACTTCCAGTGGCTGAGCTCGCCGGGCACGCTGCTGCTGCTGTCGGGCATCGTGGTCGCGCTGGTCTACCGCGTGCCGATGCTGGAAGCCGCCAAGACCTTCGGGCGCATGGTGCACAAGCTGCGCTGGACCTTCCTCACCATCGCCTCGGTGCTCGCCCTGGCCTACGTGATGAACCTGTCGGGCCAGACGATCACCGTCGGCACCTGGATCGCCTCGGTTGGCCCGATCTTCGCCTTCCTCAGCCCGACGCTGGGCTGGATCGGCACCGCCGTCACCGGCTCGGACACCTCGGCCAACGCCCTGTTCGCCACCCTGCAGCAGACCGCCGCCACCAACGCGGGCATCGACCCGACGCTGCTGGTGGCCGCCAACACCTCCGGTGGTGTGGTCGGCAAGATGATCAGCCCGCAGAACCTCGCCATCGCCGCGACCGCGGTCGGCCTGGTCGGCAAGGAGTCCGACATCTTCCGCACCGCGATCCGCTGGAGCCTGGGCCTGCTGCTGGTCCTGTGCATCCTCGTCGGGCTGCAGTCCACCCCCGTCCTGAGCTGGATGCTCCCCTGAGGAAAGGAAGCCCGAACATGGCTGGCCCCACCGTCGCGCTCTTCGCCACCTGCGTGAACGACACGATGTTCCCCGGGACGCCGGACGCCGTCCGCCGCCTCCTGGAACGTCTCGGTTGCACCGTGGTCTTCCCCCGCCAGCAGACCTGCTGCGGGCAGATGTTCACCAACACCGGCTACTTCGACGAGGCTGTGCCGAGTGTGCGCACATTCGTCGAGGCATTCGACACGTTCGACTACGTGGTCGGGCCCTCCGGGTCGTGCGTCGGCGCGGTGCGCCACCAGCATCCGATGCTGGCCCGGCACGCCGGGGACGCCGGCCTGGAACGGGCGGTGGGGGAGCTGACGCCACGGGTCTATGACCTGAGCGAGTTCATCGTCGACGTGCTCGGTACCGTCGACGTGGGGGCGTGGTTCCCGCATCCGGTCACCTACCACCCGACCTGCCACTCTCTGCGGGTCGCGAAGGTGGGGGACCGGCCCCTGCGCCTGCTCCGGGCCGTCGAGGGGATCGAACTGCGTGAGCTGCCCGACGCCGAGCAGTGCTGCGGCTTCGGCGGCACGTTCTCGCTGAAGAACCCCGACGTGTCGATCGCCATGGCCACCGACAAGGCCGACCACGTGGTCTCGACCGGTGCGGAGTTCGTCGTCGCCGGCGACAACGCCTGCCTGCTCAACATCGGTGGGGTGCTCGGACGCCGCGGCGACCGGGCCCGCACCATCCACCTGGCCGACGTGCTCGTCAGCACGCGCGAACAGCCGACCACGGCATCCGCCACGACCGCGGGGAGGGCCCGATGACCACCACCAACCTCGGCATGCCGACCAGGGTGCGGCTCACCCCGGCCCCGCCCGAGGGAGCGCTCATCGACAGCCCGCCGTTCCCGCAGGCCGCGATCCGCGAGCTGGGCAAGGACACCCAGCGGGCCAACCTGCGCCACGCCACCCACACCATCCGCACGAAGCGGCAGCGCGTGGTGGCCGAGCTCGACCACTGGCAGGACCTCCGTTCGGCCGGCGAGGCCGTCAAGAACCGCGTGGCCCGCCACCTCGACACCTGGCTGGTCCAGCTCGAGGAGAACCTCACCAGGGCCGGCTCGACCGTGCACTGGGCGCGCGACGCGGAGGAGGCCAACCGCATCATCATCGATCTCATCCGGGCCACCGGCTCCGACGAGGTCGTCAAGGTCAAGTCGATGGCCACCCAGGAGATCGACCTCAACGAGGCTCTGGAGGAGGCCGGGATCGCGGCCTGGGAGACCGACCTGGCCGAACTCATCGTGCAACTGGGCCACGACCGGCCCAGCCACATCCTGGTGCCTGCCATCCACCGCAACCGCACCGAGGTGCGCGACATCTTCCTCGAGGAGATGGGCCGCTATGGCACCCCGCCCCCCGAGGGCCTCGACGACGACCCCGGACGCCTCGCCAACGCGGCCCGCACCCACCTGCGCGACAAGTTCCTGCGCGCGAGGGTTGCCGTGTCGGGGGCCAACTTCGCCGTGGCCGAGACCGGTTCGCTGGTCGTGGTGGAGTCCGAGGGCAACGGGCGGATGTGCCTGACCCTGCCGCAGACCCTGATCTCGGTGGTCGGCATCGAGAAGGTCGTGCCGACCTTCGCCGACCTGG
Source organism: Propioniciclava sp. MC1595 (assembly GCF_017569205.1). Taxonomy (GTDB): domain Bacteria; phylum Actinomycetota; class Actinomycetes; order Propionibacteriales; family Propionibacteriaceae; genus Propioniciclava. Next base: position 2,393,144 of record NZ_CP071870.1, on the reverse strand, counting down.
AGGTGTTCCTGCAGTTGCTGCCGCGCAGCTCGACCGCCGAGCGGATGAACCCCTACACCACGATCTGGACCGGCCCGACCCCCGGGGACGGACCCCAGGACGTGCACGTCGTGCTCGTCGACAACGGCCGCACCCGCGCCCTGGCCGACCCCAGCGGGCGTGCCGCGCTGCGGTGCATCCGCTGCTCGGCGTGCCTCAACATCTGCCCCGTCTTCGAGAAGGTGGGCGGCCACGCCTACGGCTCGGTCTACCCCGGCCCCATCGGCGCGATCCTCAACCCGCAGCTGCGCGGGGTTGAGTCGGCGGTCGACCGGTCCCTGCCGTTCGCCTCCACCCTGTGCGGGGCGTGCGACGACGTGTGCCCGGTGAAGATCCCGATCTCCGACATTCTGGTCCAGCAGCGGCACCGCATCGTCGAGGCCAAAAAGGCCGAGGCTGGTCGCAAGCCGCACCTGGAGCCGGTCCTGATGAAGGGCGGCGGCTGGCTGATGGGCGATGCCCGACGCCTCGCCCTGATGCAGCGGGCGGCGAACGTCTTCGGCCTCGTCGGCGGCCGGGCCATCGGTCGGATCGGCAACTGGCCCGTCCCCGGGCTCTCCCGCTGGCTGCGTGCCCGCAACGTCCCGATGCCACCCACGGCGTCCTTCCGCGCCCAGTTCGACAAGACGACCGACAAGACGAGAGGTGGGCAGCGATGAGCACCGCCCGTGACGAGATCCTCGGCCGCATCCGCACCGCGCTGAGCGACGTGACCGAGGCCGACCCGGCCCGTGACGTGCCGGTCGCCTGGCAGTACGGCCGCGCCACCGACATCGCCGACGTGCTCGGCCTGTTCGTCGAGCGCGTAGAGGACTACCGCGCGATCGTCGAGCGCGTGCCCGTGGCCGACGTCCCGGAGGCCGTCGTGCGGCACCTGCGCGACACCGGCGCCTCGACCGTCGTCCTCCCCGTGGGCATCGAGGCCGCGTGGCGGACCGCCGTCGAGGCGTCCGGCCTGGAGGTGCTGTCCGACGAACCGGCCCTGTCCCACGACGAGCTCAACCGGGTGGACGCGGTGGTGACCGCCGCGGCGGTCGGGATCGCCGAGACCGGCACGTTCGTGCTCGACCACCGTCCCGACCAGGGACGCCGCGCGCTCACCCTGGTGCCTGACCGGCACGTGTGCGTGGTGCGGGCCGATCAGGTCGTCACCGATGTGCCTGAGGCCGTGGGGCGCCTGGCGGTGTCGGTCGCCGAGGGCCTGCCGCTCACCTGGGTGTCGGGCCCGAGCGCGACCAGCGACATCGAGCTCAACCGTGTGGAGGGCGTTCACGGCCCCCGGACGCTGCACGTCCTCGTCGCCGTGTGAATGTGGTGCAGATTGCGCCGGTAGGGTGTCGGCCGTGACTGAACGCTTTGATGGACGCCGCCCCGACCAGCTCCGACAGGTGCGCTTCACGCGCAACTGGCTCGACCATGCCGAAGGTTCGGTGCTCGTCGAGTTCGGCAAGACCCGCGTGCTGGTGGCGGCGTCGGTGACCGAGGGCGTGCCGCGTTGGCTCAAGGGGCAGGGCAAGGGCTGGGTGACCGCCGAGTACGAGATGCTCCCGCGCTCCACCCACACCCGGTCCGACCGCGAGTCCCGCAAGGGGAAGGTCGGCGGACGCACGCACGAGATCTCGCGCCTGATCGGCCGCGCCCTGCGCGCCGTCATCGACTACGAGGCCCTCGGCGAGAACACGATCGTGATCGACTGCGACGTGCTGCAGGCCGATGGCGGGACGCGCACGGCGTCCATCACCGGCGCCTACGTGGCGCTCGCCGACGCCGTGTCCTACCTGCGCGGGCGCGGCGCTCTCAAGGGTGAGCCGCTCAAGGGTTCGGTGGCCGCCATCAGCGTCGGCGTCGTGGACGGACTGGCCGTGCTCGACCTGCCGTACGAGGAGGACTCGGCGGCGGAGGTCGACATGAACATTGTCATGACCGGAGACGGGAAGCTCATCGAGGTGCAGGGCACCGCCGAGGGCGAGCCCTTCGACCGTGCCGTCATGGACCAGTTGCTCGACCTCGGCGCCGTCGGCTGCGCCGAGCTGACCCGCCTCCAGGCCGAGGCCCTGCGGTGAAGCTCGCCGAGGCGCTCGCCGAGCGGGCGGCCGCGCAGACCCGGCTGGCCGAGCTGCAGGGCCGCCTCGAGGCGAGCGTCCTGGTGCAGGAGGGCGACGAGCCGGCCGAGGACCCGGCCGCGCTGCTGGCCGAGGCCGACCGCGTCCTGGAGCGGCTGGAGCACCTCGTCCGGGCTATCAACGCCACGAACGCGGTGACCCCGTTCGACGCCGGCCGCACCGTGACCGACGCCATCGCCGCGCGCGACACCCTGGCCCGCCGGCAGCGGTTCCTCGCCGCGGTGGCCGGGGCGGCCGTGCCGTCGAGCCGGTTCGGACGCGCCGAGATCAAGTTCGTCCCCACCGTGGACGTGCGTTCCCTGCGCGCCGCCGCGGACGATGCTGCCCGGGCCTTCCGGGAGCTCGACACGCGCCTGCAGGGCCTGAACTGGACCACTGACCTGGTCGAGCCCCAGAGCTGACGGTCCCGGGGCCGAGGAGTCGGTACCCGCGCGACAGCGAACACGAAGCCTGTTGCCCCGAGGGCCACATCGGGGCTGCACCGCCCGACGGGCCGGGCCCTCCTCACGGGGTACGCCCAGCACGTGGCACACGGGCACCGTGCACCGTGCACACCGCACCACCACCGTGTTGGGTCGTGCGGGGAGGGTGGGTCAGGGGACCTCCCGGCCCCGGGATCAGGTCAGGTTCGCGCCGCAGGCGCTGCCCACCGGCTCCACGTGCACGCTGGCCCGGTCGAGGTGGGGGATCGACTCCACCAGCGCGCGGTGCACCGCCACCGCCACATCGTGGCCCTGCGCCACGGTGAGGGCCGGGTCGACGGCCACGTCGAGGTCGGCCTCCATGCGGTGGCCGCTCCAGCGGGCGCGGGTCCGCAGCACGGCGGCGACCCCCGGGACGCCCCCGGCGACGGCCTCGATCCGGTCCAGCGTGCCGTCCTCGACGCCGTCCATGAGGCGACGCACCGTGATCCGCAGCGAGCTGACCAGCACGCCGATGATCACCACGGCGATGAGCAGGCCGACGATGGCGTCCGCCTGCGGGAAGCCGGCCCAGGCGCCGGGTGGCGCCATGCACGAGTCCCCGCTCCTTGACGTCCCCGACGACGAGCACGCGCAGCTCGCCGCGGAGACGTTCCGGATGCTGTCGGACCCGACCCGCGTGAAGCTGCTGTGGGCCCTGCTCCAGGGCGAGGCCAGTGTCGGCGCGCTGGTCGAGCTGGTGCAGTCGACGCCCACCGCGGTCAGCCAGCACCTGTCGAAGTTGCGGCTGGCGGGCCTGGTCACCAGCCGCCGCGAGGGCACCTACATCCACTACTCGGCGACCAACGCGCACGTGCACCGGCTGCTGGCCGAGGCGCTGTCGCACGCCGAGCACACCTCGGGCCTCGTGCCCGACACCGCCGAGCACCGGTACCGGACGCCGGCCGGCCTGCCGCGCCACGATGGGTAGTGTGGCCGGCATGCCACAGCCGCTCACCACGGTCGTCCTGGCCACCCACAACGCCAAGAAGCTCGCCGAGCTGCGCCGCATCGCGGACGCCGCGGGCGCGGGCCTGCAGGTGGTCGGGCTGGACGAGGTCGGCTCCTACCCCGAGCCCGCCGAGACCGAGGCGACCTTCGAGGGCAACGCGCTGATCAAGGCGCGCGCGGCCGCGGCCGCGACCGGGCTGGCGGCGTTGGCCGACGACTCCGGGCTCGAGGTCGACGTCCTCAACGGGATGCCGGGCGTCCGCACCGCCCGCTGGGCCGGAGCCCGGGCGTCCGACGAGGAGAACCGCCGGCTCGTCCTGGCGCAGGTCGACGACGTGCCCGACCCCCTGCGGACCGCCCGCTTCGTGTGCGCGGTCGCGCTCGTGCTGCCCGACGGGACCGAGCACGTGCTCCGCGAGACGATGGAGGGGCGCCTGGCCCACGCCGAGTCGGGCACCAACGGCTTCGGCTACGACCCCATCTTCATCGCCGAGGGCAACGAGGTCACCAACGCCCACCTGGCCCCCGAGCAGAAGGACGCCATCAGCCACCGCGGCAAGGCGGTGCGCGCCATGGTGGACCACCTCCGGGGGCTGTAAGCCCGCTCCTGAGCCGGCGGATGCCCAGGGGATTCTCGGCTGGGCCCTGACAACGGTGGGGTGTCCTCGCTGGACCGTATGCTGGGGGCTCCGCCAGCCACGCCTGAGGAGCCCACCACATGCAGCAGTACCTCGACCTGCTCACCCGCATCCTTGAGTCGGGTGCGCAGAAGTCGGACCGCACGGGCACCGGGACCCTCAGCGTCTTCGGCCACCAGATGCGCTTCGACCTCGCCGAGGGGTTCCCGCTGCTGACCACGAAGAAGCTGCACACCCGCTCGATCTTCGGGGAGCTGCTGTGGTTCCTGCGGGGGGACACCAACATCGGTTGGCTGCACCAGAACGGCATCACGATCTGGGACGAGTGGGCCGACGAGAACGGTGACCTCGGCCCGGTGTACGGCTACCAGTGGCGCAGCTGGCCGGCCCCGTCGGGTGAGCGCGTCGACCAGATCGCCAACGTCATCGAGTCGATCCGGACGCGGCCCGACAGCCGCCGTCACGTGGTCACGGCGTGGAACCCCGCCGACGTCGACGACATGGCGCTGCCCCCGTGCCACATGATGTTCCAGTTCTACGTCGCCGACGGGCGGCTGAGCTGCCAGATGTACCAGCGCAGCGCCGACGTGTTCCTCGGCGTCCCGTTCAACATCGCCAGCTACGCCCTGCTGACCCACATGGTCGCCCAGGTCACCGGCCTGGAGCCCGGCGAGTTCGTGCACACCTTCGGCGACGCGCACCTGTACTCCAACCACCTCGAGCAGGCGCGCCTCCAGCTGACCCGCGAGCCGCGGGCGCTGCCGACGCTGAAGCTGAACCCCGCCGTGACCGAGATCGACCGGTTCGAGCTGGGCGACATCGAGCTGGTCGGCTACGACCCGCACCCCACGATCAAGGCACCGATCGCCGTCTGATGCGTCGATCCCGCCACGAACCCGCCTTCGGCGCGGTCGAGCACCGCTACGGACGCGGCCACAAGCGCGTCCGCGCCTGGGACGTCAGCGGCGACCCCGGCACCGACGACCTCACCTTCGTGCTCGTCCACGGGCTGGGGGTGAGTTCCGACCTGTTCCGTCCCGTCGTCGACCGGTTGCGCCACCTCGGGCGGGTCGTCGTGTTCGACCTGCCCGGCTTCGGGGGCGTCCCGCACCCGCGCGACCCGATGGACATCCCCGCGTTCGCCCGCGCGATCGCGCCCGGCCTCGACCGGCTGGGCGTGACCGAGCCGGTGCTGGTCGGGCACTCGATGGGTTCCCAGGTCGTCGTCGAGCTCGCCCGCCGCGAGCCGCACCTGCGGGGCCGGATGGTGCTCGTCGCCCCCGTGGTCTGCGTCGACCAGCGCCGCCTGTCGCGGGTGCTGTCGGGGTTCGCGCGGTCGTCGGTGCACGAGCGGTTCGGCGCCGCGTTGGTCTCGGTGCGGGGCTACCTGTCGGCCGGCCTGCGCTGGCCGCTGGAGTTGCTGCCGGCCATGGTGCGCTACCCGATCGAGGACCGGATCGCCGACCTCGGCGGGCGCCTGGTCATCGTGCGCGGCGAGCACGACCGCCTGTGTCCGCCGCAGTGGGCCGAACGCCTGCTGAACCGCAGCGGGGCCGAGGGCAGCATCATCGTCGCGGAGGGGGCGGCCCACCAGGTCGTCGTCGACAACGCCGACGAGGTCGTCGCGGCCGCCGTCGCGGCCTCGGGGCGGGGGCCCCTGCCGTGAGCCGCGTGCGGACCGTCGTGCAGGACTGGGCCCACGTGGCCCGGCGCTGGACGGCGTCCGCCCTCGACCGGACGCCCCCCGACGCCTTCGCCGACGGTGACGGCGTCCCCATCGTGCTGCTGCCCGGGATCTGGGAGTCGTGGCGCTACCTGGTCCCGCTGGCCCGCCACCTGAACGCACTCGGCCACCCCGTCAACCCGCTGCCGGGCCTCGGCTGGAACGGCCGGCCCCTCGAGGAGTCCCTCGACCGCGCCCGGGGCGGGCTGGCAGCGCTCGGACTCGAGCGACCGGTCCTGGTCGCCCACTCCAAGGGTGGGCTGATCGGCAAGACGCTGCTGGTGGACGCCCTCGCCGCCGACCCCGACCGCGCCCCCCGCGGGCTGGTCGCGGTCTGCACCCCGTTCGGTGGGTCCCGGCTGAGCTGGCGCGTCTTCACCCGGACGCCCCTGGGCCTGTTCGCGCCCACCGGCGCCGCGATCGTCGCCCTCGCCGCGGAGCGCGCCGTCAACAGCCGGATCGTGTCGGTGGCGTCGGCGTGGGACGAGATGATCCCCGACGGGTCGTTCCTCCCCGGGGCGCACAACATCACGCTCCGGCTGCCGGGCCACTTCCGGCCCGTGGCCGACCCGGGCACGGCCCGCCTGGTGCACGAGCAGGTCGAGGGCCTCGCCGCGGGCTAGGCTCGCGGCGTCGCACGGAGCAGCAGGGAAGGGGAACCCATGGCCGTCATCGCCATCGCCATCGTCGCCCGCAACGGGGTGCTCGGTGACGGGGAGGCGCAGCCGTTCGAGTTCGCCGAGGACTGGGCCCGCTACAAGCGCGTCACCCTGGGCCACCCGATGATCATGGGCCGCGCCACCCACGACGCCATCGGTCGCTGGTTGCCCGGGCGCACCACGATCGTCGTCACCCGCAACCTCGACCGCGTCGAGATCCCCGACGACCCGCGCGTCGACGCCCGCGTGGCCACCTCGGTGGAGGAGGCGCTGGCCCTCGCCCAGGAGCTCGACGACACCGTCTACGTCGCCGGCGGGGGCGAGATCTACCGCCAGGCCTGGGACTCCCTCGACGAGCTCGACCTCACCGAGGTGCACGCGGACGCCGAGGGCTCGGTCACGCTGCCCGACGTCGACCCCGCGGTCTGGGAGGAGTACCGCCGCGACCCGCGCGGCGAGTTCGACTTCGTGGGCTACCGGCGCCGTCAGTAGCCGATCGACCAGCCGTCGACGAGGCCGCGCACGTAGGCTGCCTGCCCGAGGTGGGCCACGGCGTCGTCGATGATCGAGATGAGCCGGACGCCGCGGGTGACGTGGGGCGTCCAGTTCGTGTCGACCACGTCGTCGAGGTCGGTGGCCGCGAGCGACCCCACGTACGTCGTGAGCGCGTCGGTGACGGCCGCCGCGTAGCCCAACAGCGCGTCGGGGTCGGCCACCCGCAGGGCGGCGACCTCGGCCACGCCGTCGCCGAACCCGAAGTCGCCCTCACCGCGGTCGATCCCGGTCCGGTCGGCCCAGCCGGCCGCCCACGCCTCGGCCCCGCCGTGCAGCGCGGCCAGCTGGACGTCGGCCTGCCGGGCGGCGTGCCACACCAGCCACGCGATCGAGTTGCCGCGGCCCTCGGGCATCGCGTGCAGGGAGTCGGGCGCGAGGCCGTCGAGCACCTGGCGGGCGGCGTCGAGCGGGCGGGAGGCGGCGTCGGTGAGCAGGGCGCGGTGGTCCATGCCCCGATGGTGCCACGCGCGGGGTGACAGACTGGGCGGCGATGAGATCGGCCGCCTCCATCCTGCACCTCGACCTCGACGCGTTCTTCGCCGCGGTCGAGCAGCGCGACAAGCCCTCGCTGCGCGGCAAGCCCGTCATCGTGGGCGGGATCGGACCCCGCGGGGTGGTGTCGACGGCGTCGTACGAGGCCCGGAAGTTCGGCGTGCACTCGGCCATGCCGACCCACGAGGCGCGCCGCCTGTGCCCGCACGCGGCGTTCCTCGGCGGGCGGTTCCGCGCCTACCGGGAGAGCTCGGCCATCGTCATGGGGTTGCTGCGCGAGCTGTCGCCGCTGGTCGAGCCCCTGAGCCTGGACGAGGCCTTCGTCGACCTCGCCGCGGGCCCGACGACCCACTTCTCCCCGGACGCCGTCCGCGCCCTCGCCGAGGACCTCCGCGCCCGGCTGCGGGAGGCGACGGGCGGGCTCACGGCGTCCGTCGGCATCGGCAGCAGCAAGTTCATCGCCAAGGTGGCCACCGAGCTGGGCAAGCCCGACGGGGTCTTCGTCGTCGCGCCCGGCACCGAGCTCGACACCATCGCCGACCTGCCCGCGCGTGCGATCCCCGGGGTCGGCCCGGCAACGATGGAGCGGCTGACCCGGCTGGCGGTGCGCACGGTCGCCGACATCCGCGAACTCAGCCGCAACGAGCTCGTCCGCGAGCTGGGCCGGGCCCAGGGGGAGTGGGTGCACGAGCTCGCGTTCGCCCGCGACGACCGGCCCGTGGTCGCCGAGCGCGAGGCGAAGAGCATCAGCGTCGAGGACACCTTCGAGACCGACGTCACCGACCGTGCCGAGCTCGAGGCCGTCGTCGACCGGGACGCCCGCATCGTCGCCGAGCGGCTCACCCGCTCCGGACTGTTCGCGCGCACGGTCACGCTCAAGGCCAAGCTGCCCGACTTCACCATCCTGTCCCGCTCCCAGACCCTGCACGGCGCCACCGACCGCCCCGAGGTCATCGGACGCCTCGCGCGCGGCCTGCTCGCCGGCCTGGACCTGCCCGACGGGGTCCGGCTGCTCGGCGTGGGCGTCGCGGGGTTCACCGAGGCCGCCCAGGAGGAGCTGTTCGAGCTGGAGCCATCCGGCCCGGTCGTCGAGGAGTCCAGCCGCGCGCCGGCGTCCCGACCCCGGTGGGCGCCCACCTTCAGCCCGGGCGCCGACGTGGTGCACGACGAGCACGGCCCCGGCTGGGTGTGGGGGACCGGGCTCGGGCGGGTCACCGTCCGCTTCGAGACCGCCGAGTCCGGACCGGGGCCGGTGCGCACCTTCCGGCTCGAGGACCCCGCCCTGCGCCTGGCCGACGTGCTGCCCTCCGACGGCAGCCCGGCCGACCCGTCGGGCCCCGGGTGGGCCCAGGCGGTCACCGCCCCGACCATGTCAGGAGACGACTGATGCGCTCACGCCGCACGCCCAGCACGCCGCGGGTGGCGCCCGTCCACCTTGAGGGCCTCGTGCCGGCCGACCCCGACGGGCTCGACGCGGGGGTCCTGCTCGAGGGGGTACGGCTGGCCGACGCCGACCTGCCGCCGGTGAACCTCGCCGGGGCCGAACTGGCCGAGGTGGAGGTCGCCCGGGTCAGCGCCGACGACGTCGACCTCATCGGCGCCCGGCTGCGCGAGGTGTCGCTGGCCGAGGTCCGCTTCGCGGCGCTCCGCGCGGCGCGCGCCGACTGGCGCGACTCCCAGCTGTCGGGGCGCGTCGGCCTGCTGGACGCCCACGAGGGCGAGTGGCGCTCGGTGATTCTCACCGGGTGCAAGATCGACTTCCTCTCGCTGCGTGGGGCCCGCGTCGAGGACGTGCTCGTCACCGGGTGCACGATCGGCGAACTGGACCTCACCGGGGCGACGGTGTCGCGGGTGCGCTTGGCCGACACCCGGGTGGGCACCCTCGAGGCGCACGACCTGCGCAGCGAGCACCTCGACCTGCGCGGCGCCGAGTTCGACCGCGTCGGCGGATTCGCGTCCCTGCGGGGCGCGCTGGTCACGCCCGACCAGGTCGCCCGGTGGGCGCCGGCCCTCGCCGAGGCACTCGGCCTGCGCGTGGTCGAGGACGTGTCGTGAGCGTCGACGTGTTGCTGGCGACGATCCGCTCAGCGCTGCCCGCCGTCGCCGACCCGGCCAACGCCGCGCCGATGCAGCGCTACATGAAGTCGGCGCTCCCATTCCACGGGGTGTCCATGCCGGTCCTGCGGCGCACCGTGCGTCCCCTCATTGCCGCCCATCCGCTGCCCGACCGCGCCACGTGGGAGCGGGCGGTGCGCACGCTGTACGCCGAGGCGTCCCACCGCGAGGAGCGCTACGCCGCGCTCGAGCTGGCCGGCCACCGCCTGTACCGGGCCCACCGCGACGTCGACGCCCTGCCCCTGTTCGCGTGGCTCGTCAGCGAGGGCGCCTGGTGGGACCTCGTCGACTGGACCGCCTCCCTCGTCGACGAGGTGCTGCGCACCCACCCCGCCGCGGCGCGTCCGGTGGTGCGGGAGTGGGCCACCGCCGACGACCTGTGGCTGCGCCGGGTGGCGATCATCGGCCAGCTCCGCGCCAAGGGCGACACCGACCTCGACCTGCTCGTGCACGCCCTCGACGCCAACCTCGTCGGCTCACCGTTCGGCGACGAGTTCTTCATCCGCAAGGCCGTCGGTTGGGCGCTGCGCCAGCACGCGCGCACCGACCCCGACTGGGTGCGCGCCTTCGTGGCCGCGCGCGGCGACCGCCTCTCGACGCTGTCCCGGCGCGAGGCGCTCAAGCACCTCGGCTGAGCACCCCTGGCCTGGGCCGACGGTCAGGAGACCTGCACGTCGGCGTCCGTGGCCGGCAGCTCGACGAACGTGCGCCCGGGCGCCATCGCGAGGGGAGCGCCGCTGTCCAGCGTGAACGTGAACGGCAACTCGACCGCCGCCTTGGCCCACGTGCCACGAACGACGCTGCCCGCATGCGCGTACAGGAACACCCCCGAGGCGTCGATGATGTCGTGGATCGGGTCGGGCGCGCCCGAGCCCTCGGCGAGCTTCGCCACGCGCTGGCCGGCCTTGATCACCAGCACGTTGTCGGTGGTGACCTGCTGGCCGCCGGCGAGCACGTGCGGCCCCCACGGCACCGAGCGCAGGTAGACGCCCTGCCCGGCGTCCCAGTCGTAGGTCATCGCGTACTCGCCGCGCTTCTTCCACGGCACCCGGACCCGCGTCGCCGGTGCGCCGCCGAGGGTCGACACGTCGGCGTCGGTCACCGCATAGGGCAGGTACGGCTGCGCCGGCCCTGCGGAGAACGGCTCGCGGGCCAGCTCGGCGAGCACCCGCGGGTGGCAGACGATCGCGCGGTCGTAGTAGGTCGTGCCCTTCAGCGTGCGCACCCGGGACTGGTCGACCGAGTAGGCGCCCCGCTTGCGGGCGGCCAGGTTGGTCAGCGACACGTCGAGGTGGTCGGCGAACTGGCGGGCGTAGTTGCCAACCCAGTCCGAGTGGCCGGTGCTGCCGACGACGGCGCGCATGGGTGCCAGCAGCGGCACGTCCACCGGGCGCACCGACCGCACCGGCGCCACGCGCTCGGGGAGCACCGAGTGGAACACCGGCACCAGCCGGGTCGCGCTCTCGCCGCTGGCGTCGGCGTAGCCCTCCAGCTGCACGAACACGATGTCGGCGTCGTTGAGGCCGGCCTGCGGGTGCTCGTTGCGGTTGTCGGGCACCTTGACCGCGATCGCGGCGTGGGCCGCAGCGGCGGGGTCGTCGAGCGGACGGCCCGTCAGCGGCCAGCGCGGCCCCGGCTCGGGCGTGGGCGTGGGCGTCGGCGTGGGGGTCGGGCTCGGCGTCGGGGTGGGGGAGGGCGTCGCCGGTGCGCCGGGGGCGCAGCCGGCGAGGGCGGCGCCCAGGGCACCCAGGACGAGGAGGGCGTTCCTGCGGTCCACGGGGGTTCCTTCGGTTGGGTCGAACGGATGACACCCCCATCCTCCACCCGTCGGTGAAAGCTTGTGGATCAAATCACAGAAAGCTGGGCCCGCCGCAGGTGTTGCCACGACCCGTGGTGGAATGGGCGCCATGCAGACGCGTCCCTTCGGCACCACCGGCCTGTCCGTCCCCGTCCTGGGCCTGGGCACCGCCCAGGTCGGCTCGCCCGACGTGCCCGAGGCGAACGCCGCCCGCCTGCTCAACCGGGCCCTCGACGAGGGCCTCACGCTCATCGACACCGCCCACTGCTACGGCATCAGCGAGGAGCGCATCGGCCGCCACCTCGCCGGGCGCCGCGACGAGTACGTGCTCTCCAGCAAGTGCGGCCACCAGCTCGAGGGCTACGACGACTGGACGCCGGCCATCGTCCGCGCCAGCGTCGAGCTCTCCCTGCAGCGGATGCGCACCGACCACATCGACGTCCTGCACCTGCACTCGTGCGACAAGGAGGACCTCCTTGACGGGTCGCTGGCCGACACCATGCAGGAGCTCAAGGACGAGGGCAAGATCGGCGTCGTCGCCTACTCCGGCGACAACGCGGCCCTCGCCCACGCGGTCTCCTCGGGGCGGTTCGCCGCGGTCGAGGCATCCGTCAGCATCGCCGACCAGTGGAACCTCCACCACGTGCTGGGCGAGGCCGCGGCGTCCGGGCTCGGCGTCATCGCCAAGCGCCCGATCGCGAACGGCATCTGGCGCCACGCCGAGCGCCCCACGGGCGTGTACGGCGACGTCTACTGGGACCGCCTGCAGGACCTCGCCTACGCCACCGACCTCGACCTGGCCGAGTTCGCGCTGCGGTTCACGGCGTTCGCGCCGGGGGTCACCACGGCGATCATGGGCACCACCAACCCCGACAACATCACCCGCGCGGTCGCGACCGTCGCGCAGGGCCCGCTCCCCGACGACGCGCTCGCGCACGTCGCCGAGCGGTGGGACGCCGTGGGCCAGGACTGGGACTCCCGCCGGTAGCTCCTAGACTGGCCCGTGCGCCGGGGTGGTGGAATGGGCAGACACGCTGGTTTTAGGTACCAGTACCGAGAGGTGTGAGGGTTCGAGTCCCTTCCCCGGCACGCGCACCCGCTGACTCACCCGAGCAGGTCCAGCACCGCCTTCTCCAGACCCGTCTGCCGCGCCTGCGCGCTGCTGTAGCGCTTGGCCGCCGCGGCCCCGATCGTGGTCCCCGACTCGTAGGCGTCGACCACGCGCGGGTCGATGTAGGACGAGCGCGCCACCGTCGGGGTGTTGCCCAGGTAGCCGGCGACCTCGAGGGTGGCCTGCTTCACCGCGCGCGTCCGGGACGCCTTGGTGTCGCCCTCCTCCTCGCTCAGCGCGAGCACCTCGGCGGCGATGACGGTGGCGTGCCAGGTGCGGAAGTCCTTGGCGGTGAGCGTGCCGCCGAACAGCTCGCCCAGGTAGGCGTTCACGTCGGACGCCCCGAGGTCGGACCAGCCGCGCCCCACCTTGTACGCCAACAGCCGCGCGCTGTCGGAGGTGCGCTTGCGCATCACCTCGAGCGCGGCCACGGCCGGGGCGTCGTCGACCGTGATGGAGTGCGAGATGCCGGACTTGCCGATGAACGAGAACACCAGCGCCTGCCCGCGGCGGCGGACGTGCTGGCGCTCGAGGGTGGTCAGGCCGAAGGAGCCGTTGGCGTCGGTGTAGGCGTCGTTGCCGATGCGGAAGTAGCCGACGTCGAGGAGGCGCACCGCTGTCGCGCAGGCCCGCTCGAGCGGCATGCCGTCGAGGGTGAGGTCGGCCGCGATGCGCCGCCGGGCCTGGGGGAGCATCGCCGCGGCCTCGGTGACGCGGGCGAACTTGCCCTTGTCGCGGCGGACCCGCCAGTCGGGGTGGTAGAGATACTGCCGCCGTCCGGCGTCGTCGGTGCCGGTGGCCTGGAGGTGACCGTTGGGGACGGGACAGATCCACACGTCGGTCCACGCCGGCGGGATCGCCAGCGACTTCACGCGCTCGACGTCTTCGGCCGCCAGCGCGCGGCCCGCCTCGTCGGTGTAGCTGAAGCCCTTCCCGCGGCGTTGCCGTGTCCAGCCGGCCATCCGGGGGCTCACACGTCGAAGGCGCACCATGGCGGAATGCTAGTGCCGGCGCCTCCCACAAGGGGAGACGCCGGCACGATCTGTCCAGGTCGGGGTGTCAGCCGGCGTCGGGACCGGCCGACTGCACCAGCGTCGTGCCGCCCGACTGGCACAGGTATCCCCGCCCGAGGGTCAGGGGCACCATCGACTTACGGGGCAGGGTGACGCCCAGCAGTTCGCCGTCGTAGTCGACGTTGGGCTGCAGCAGCAGGCCAGCGCGGGCCTTGCGGAGGGTCTTGGTCCAGTGGGAGTACAGGCTGCGCAGGTCGTCGGAACGGCCGGCCGCGACGATGTGCAGGTTCGGCAGGCCGGCCCCGAGCAGGCCCGACAGCGAGGCGTCCGTGTCGTCGAACTGTTCCGCGTCGTCGACCAGCAGCACGACCGGGCCGCGGGCCAGGCGCACCGACGCGACGAGCGCGGCCACCTGGTCGGTGCCGACGGCGACCTTGTCCAGGGCCGCCTGGGCCAGCGGTGAGCGGCGCTGGCACAGCCCGTAGACGAGCGGGGCCTTCCCGTCGGGCGTCCGGAGGGCCCGCACCGACGCGGCCAGGCCGAGCAGCGCGGTCGACTTGCCGGAGCGCGCCGGGCCGGCCACCAGGGCGTGCTCGCCCTCGTACAGCTCGAGGAAGGCCGTGCCCAGGTCGGTGCCGCGCAGCCCCACGGGGAGGCGCCACGGCTCGCCCACGGCCTCGCCGGGTTCCAGCTCATCCACGGTGACCCGGTCGGGCAGCGCCCGCACCACGGAGGTCTTCCGGGCCGCGTCGGGCCAGGCCCGGCGGACCAGGCCCACGGCGTCCTCGAGGGAGCACCCGGGGGTGGCGACGTGGGTCTGCAGCTTCGACTCGGCCCCCACCGTGCGGCCGGGAACCTGCGCGGGGGCGTCCTTGGGGCGCAGGCCGGCGGCGCTGTAGTCGTACGGGTCGGCGAGGCGGAACAGCCACTTCTGGGTGGTGACCTCGTCCATCGCCGAGGGGATGGCCTTCACGCGCGTGGTCGTGGCCGCGACCCAGAGGTTGAGCTCGGGGCCCTCGGCGTAGGTGCGGTAGAAGGAGTCGAGCACCATCTGGCCGTCGTAGTCCTGGTACTCGTCGCGCAGGGACGCCAGCCCGTCCAGCAGCAGCACCAGCCGGCGGTGCGGGCCCGGGGTGGCCCGGCGTCGCTCCAGCTCCGCGCGCAGGTGGCTGAACAGGCGCACCTGCCGTTCGCGGGCCCCCGGCCCGGGCCCAACGTAGGACACGGTGTGGGGGAGGTTCTCCAGGGGTGCGAGGTCGCGCGAGCCCATGTCGAGGACGAAGAGGTCGAGGTCGGCGGGCGCCCACGTGCGGGCCATGGTCAGGGCGATCGTCGACAGGGCGGTCGAGGTACCGCTGCCGGGGATGCCGGCCAGCAGCACGTTGCCGCGGGCCAGGTCCCAGCCCGCGTTCACCTGCCGCTGCCGGTCGGGCTCGTCGGACAGGCCGAAGAAGACCTGCTGCCCGCGCAGCCCGCCGGCCACGGGAACCGGCACCTCGCCGCGGGTGGCGGGGAAGCCCGCGAGGTCGACGCGCTCGGCCAGCGCCTCGGGCCAGACGCGGCGCGGCGGGGCGAAGCCGGCGGCCTCGTTGGCCGCCACGACCGCGTCGATGAGCAGGTCCAGGTCGGTCTCGTCGGTGGTGCTCGGCGGGGGCGGCGGCGGTGCCGGCGGGCGGCCGAACACGACCGGGCGCAGCACCAGCGACGCCTCCTGCCCGGCCCGGGCACGGCCCGTGACGAGCGCGGTCTGGACCGGGGTGATGTCGTCCTGCCCCAGCTTCACGTACGCGCGGCCGCGCTGCTCGCGGCTGATCGCCGACGCGTGCGGGACGCCGATGACGTTGGTCGAGTCCTCCCGCGACTGCACGCGCAGGGCGACGCGGAGGTTCGTGTTGGCCAGGATGTCCTCGTTCACCACGCCGGCCGGGCGCTGCGTGGCCAGGATCATGTGGACGCCCAGGGTGCGGCCCACCGCACCCACGGCCACGAGCGACTTCAGCACCTCGGGGTAGTCCTTGGCGAGCATCGCGAACTCGTCGATCACCAGCAGCAGGCGGGGCATCGGCTCGGCCGGGTTGGTGGCCAGATAGGCGTCGAGGTTGTCGACGCCCTCGCCCGCCGCCGCGAACAGCTGCTGGCGGCGGTGCATCTCGGCCTCGAGCGCCCGGATCGCCCGGTCGGCCAGCTGCTCGTCGAGGTTGCTGATCGTGCCGATGGTGTGGGGCAGGCGCTCACAGGTCTTGAAGGCGGCACCGCCCTTGAAGTCGACGAGGATGAACGTCAGCTTCTCGGGGGAGTTGCGGGCGGCCAGCCCGGCGACCAGGGAGCGCAGGAACTCGGACTTGCCCGAGCCGGTGGTGCCACCGACGAGCCCGTGGGGGCCGTCGCGGACGATGTCGAGGCTGAAGGAGCCCCCCTCGCCGATACCGATCGGGGTGGAGACCCCGCGGGCCGACGACCACAGCCGGCCGATGCGCTCGGGGGTCATCTCCTCCAGGCCCAGCAGCGGGGGAAGGGTGACCAGCGACGGCAGGCCCGCGCCGGGCACGACCAGCTCGGGGTCGTCGTACCGGGCCAGGTTCTGTGCACCGCGCTGCGCCGTGGCGGTGTCGATGCCGGCCAGGACGACGTCCTCGACCAGCTCGCGGTCCAAGGGCCGGGCGACCGAGCCCGCGGCGTCCGCCCCCACGGTGATGACGGTCGTGCAGGCCGCGGGCAACTGCTCGACCGAGGACGCCACGACGATGCCGGACACCTGCGTGGGCGCCTTCGGCGCGGACAGCCCCGCGGTCGGCAGCGGGCGGCCGTGGCCGAGCAGGGTGCGGGCGGGGGCCTCGCGGCCCTCGGTGAGGATGTCGGTGTCGAGGACGAGCAGCACCTGGGGTGTCGGGTGGCCGTCGATGCTGTCACGCAGCCCGCGCAGGAGCCCCTCGCTGCGCTCGCGCTGGGCCGAGACCCAGCGGTCGCCGCCGGCGTCCGACAGCATCCGGGTGTGGGGGAGCCATGTGGCCCACGACCACGCCTCCTCTCGCCCGGGGTCGCAGCAGGCGACGACGGTGAGGTCGGCCGGGCCGCAGTGCGTGGCGGCCTGGACGACGAGGCTGCGCGCGACGGCGAGGCAGCCCTCGCGGTCGCCCACGATGCCGACGACGCCGGCGTCGGTCAGGTCCACCTCGACGGGGGCGGCGGGGACTGTGAAGTCCTCTACCACGGCCTTCACGTCGGCGGAGGCACGCTGAAGGGAGGAGGCGTCGACCGGCGGCGTCCACGGGATGTCGCCGGTGCCGGCGTGCAGGGCCAGGAAGCCGTCGGCGGTCGGACGCCGCTCCCAGAGCCGGGTCGTGGGCAGCGCCGCCCGGCGCAGCACGGTCGTCGGATCGGGCACCTCGTCGCGCCGGCGCGCGCGCTCGACGTCGCCGGCCCGGCCCAGCGCCGCCCGGAACTCCTCGATCGCCCCGGCGAAGCGCTCCTCCTCCTCGGCGGTCTCGCGCTTGCGGCGCTGCTTCTGCTCGAACCACGTGCCGACACCCAGAATCGGGCTGAGCGCGGCGATCGCGCCGTAGCGCAGGTCGCCCATCATCGCCACCATCGCCGCGGCGAGCACCAGGGGCGCGAGCACGGTGATGAAGCTGAACCGGGTGGCGGCCGGGATCTCCTTCTTCGTCGGCGGCTCCGTCTGCGGCGGCGCGGGGAGGCGGCCCCGCCGCGGCGGGCGGTTGAACGGTGCGGTGCCGGCCTGGGTGACGTTGTGCAGGGTGCCCGCCCGAGGGGCCACCTGCTCGCCGAGGTCGCGGGTCACGTGGATCGCGTTGCCGCCGGCCACGACCAGCGCGTCACCCTCCACGAGGACGCCGTCGGCCTCGACCGGCGCCCCGTTGACCAGGGTGCCGTTGGTCGAGCCGGTGTCGCGCACCCGGATGCCCTCGCCCTCCCGCTCGAGGCTGAAATGGGACCACGACGCGCTGGGGGAGTCGAGCATGATGTCGGCGTTGGGGGAGCGGCCGACCAACAGCGGCCGGCTCGTGGGCACCCGGGCCACGGTGCCCGCGTGCAGCCCGCCCGACAGCACGGCCGTCCAGTCCCGCGCGGGGTTCTCGTCGGCGATGCGGTGCTGGCCGATCGTGGAGCCCTCGAGCAGGCCGACCTTCTCGAGGGTGTCGCCGGCCACGTGCCGGGCCTGATCGACCCACAGCGCCTTCTCGGGGCGGAGGTCGACGCCCGTGGCCTCGCGGACCAGGTCGGCCAGCGTCGCCGACGGCGAGGTGCGCAGCACCTCGACCTCGTGGCGCACGCCGGCCAGGTCGGTCACGAGTCGCACGGGTTCTCCTCGGGGTAGGCGGCGAGCCCTGGGGTGGGTCCGCCCAGCATGCTAGGTGCCGGGACCGCCATTCTGCCAAGGCACTAGGGTGGTGGACCGACTCGCCACCAGCCGAGAGGAGGACGCCGTGGCTGCCACCCCCGACGACGCGCGGCTGTCCGATCCCCGGCTCGGCAAGGCCTTCCGCCTCGAGGGGCGGATGCTCGGCGGCACCCTCGGTACGGTCTGGCGCGGCGTCGACACCCGCTCCGGGGAGCCCGTGGCCGCCCGCGTGCTCGCCCCGGCCGAGGTCACCGACCGATCTGCCCTGCGCCGCACCCTGCGCGCCGGCTCGCCGCTGCGCGAGCTCCGCGACCCGCACCTCGTCGCGATCCGGGACCTGGTCGAGGAGCGGCACCGCACGGCGGTGGTCACCGACTTCATGGACGCCGGCAGCCTCGCGGAGGTGCTCCGCAGCGAGGGGCCCCTGCCCCCGAAGACGGCGGTCGCGCTGGTCGCGGGCGTGCTCTCGGGGTTGGCGGCGCTCCACGGGGCGGGCCTGGTACACGGCGCGGTGCGCGCCCAGAACGTCCTGCTGCCCTCCTACTGGCGCCGGCTCACGCCCGGTTCGGCCCGGCTCGCCGACCCGGTGCTGCCGGGCCTCGGCGGCCCCGCGGCGGCCACCCCCGCCGACGACGTGCGCGCAGCCGGGGCACTGCTGTACGAGCTGCTGACCGGCAGGGCGCCCGCCGGCGAGGGTCGGCCGGCGACGCTCGACGTGCCCCCGCGGCTGTGGAACGCCCTGGCGGGCATGCTCGCGCCCGAGCCCGCCCTCCGCCCGGGAGCCGCGGCCGCCGCGGAGGCGCTGGCCGGGCTCGTGGACTCCCTGGCGGGCCTGCGCCCGCTCGGCCCGGTGCCCGGCAGCAGGCCGGGGCGACCCGCGGCGTCCCGGGTCGGTGCGGCGCGCTACCTGCCGGCCGCCGACCTGACCGGCCCCGCGCCCCGGCTGGGCGACCCCGTGGAGCACACGATGGTGCGCCCCGACGCCGTCCCCGTGCCGGTCGCCGAGGAGGTGCCCGCCGTCGTCGCGACGCCGTGGTACCGCCGTGCGTGGGTGTGGGCGGCCGTCGTGGGCACGCTGCTGGTCGTGGCCGCCGTCGTGTGGGTCATCCTCGGACGCCCCGGGCTCTGACGCCCGCCCCCCGGCCCCGGACATGGCGAGAGCCCCCTGGAAGTATGAGTTCCAGGGGGCTCTCTGGTTGACCGGGTCGTGGTGACTACTCCGATCGACGACCCCGCGGTACCTGATTCCCGTCCGGCCTGTCACCCGGCTGGTCCGATGGGCCGAAGCCCGTCGAGAGGAATCGCTTCCCTTGGTGTCGCCAGCTGCCCCGAAGGGCTGCGTAGGAACATTCCTACGCGAGTCCCGACAGGAGCACAACCCCTAGTCAGGAACTACTTCGTTGGAATTTGTCACCCACAGGGACATCCACATGTTGCCCACAGTTCACCGGCTGTTCTCCACGGACCCGTCCACAGGACCTTGGACGGAGGGGGTCAGATGCCGAGGTCGCGGCGCAGCTTGTTGACGTGCCCGGTGGCGCGCACGTTGTACTGCGCGACGGAGATGGTGCCGTTGCCCTCGGCGTCCACGTCGACGACGAAGGTGGAGCGGATGACGCCCTCGATCTCCTTGCCGTAGAGCATCTTCGTGCCGTAGGCGCCGTAGGCGTTCATGACCGCGCGGTCCTCGTCGGCCAGCAGGGTGACGTCGAGCGTCTCCTTCTCGCGGAACGCGGCCAGCTTGGCCGGGGTGTCGGGGGAGATGCCGACCACGTCGAAGCCGGCCGAGTCGATGTCGGCGGCGTTGGCGGTGAAGTCGACGGCCTGGGTGGTGCACCCTGGGGTCATCGCCGCGGGGTAGAAGTAGACGATCACGCGGCGTCCGGCGTAGTCGGACAGGGAGACGAGGGTGCCGTCGGCGTCGGGCAGGGAGAAGCTCGGGGCGGCGTCGCCCACCTTCAGTTTGGCCATGGGCGCCAGCGTAGCCAATGGCATAGGGTGGTCCCCGAACCAGTCCGTGGCGTCAGGGGAGAGGACCGAACGTGGCAGAGGGCACCCGTTCCAAGGAGCAGATCCAGGCCGAGATCGCGGCCGCGCGCGCCCGGCTGGCGAGCAACGTCGAGGGCCTGATCACCCAGGCCCACCCCAAGGCCGTCGCCGCCCGCACGGTGCAGGACGCCAAGGCCTTCGCCGCCGGCGAGTTCCAGGCCGCCAAGGCCCAGTTCGTCGCCGTCGACGGCACCCCGCGCACGACGCGCCTGGCCGCCCTCGCCGTTGCCGTCCTCGGCGGAGTCGCCTTCCTCATGGTGGCCCGCTCCATCGCGCGCGGCTGACGGCGGGCCCACGCGGCGCCCCCTTCACTCATCAAATCGGGCCAAAGGTGGCCTGACTGAGGGTTTCATGCGCCCCGCCGGACTTTTTGCCATGGCAGAGTCAAGGCTTGGTAACGATGCCCGGCAACACCTTCACGGCCCCCACCGGACGGGTCTACGGTGGCCTCATCAGTGGCACGTCAGCGTGCCACGCCCCCACACAGGAGTGAGGTTTGATGACCAGCAAGACCAAGCGTGGAATGTTCGTGGCCCTCTCGGCCGGTGCGGTGCTCGCCGTTTCCGCGTGTTCCGGTGGCGCGACCCCGGCACCCGGCGGTTCGACCGCCGGTGGTGGTACGGGTGGCGGCGCCACCGACTGTGCCGCCTACGAGTCCTACGGTGACCTGAGCGGCAAGACGATCACCGTCTACACGTCGATCGCCAGCGACGCCGAGGCCAAGCCCCACATCGACGCCTTCATTCCCTTCGAGGAGTGCACCGGCGCCAAGGTCGAGTACGAGGGCAGCCGCGAGTTCGAGGCCCAGCTCCCCGTCCGCGTCAAGGCCGGCAACGCGCCCGACCTCGCCTACATCCCGCAGCCCGGCCTCCTCCAGACCCTGGTCAAGGAGAACGCCGACAAGGTCGTCCCGGTCGGCGAGGCCGCCACCGCGAACGTCGACAAGTACTACAAGGAGTTCTGGAAGAACGTCGGCATGGTCGACGGCAAGTACTACGGCATCCCGATCGGCGCCAACGCCAAGTCGTTCGTCTGGTACTCCCCGAAGACGTTCGCCGAGAAGGGCTACGAGATCCCCAAGACGTGGGACGAGCTCATGGCACTGACCGACAAGATCACCGCCGACATCCCGGCCGACGACACCACCAGCAAGGCCTGGTGCGCCGGCATCGAGTCCGGAGGCGCGACCGGCTGGCCGGCCACCGACTGGGTCGAGGACATGATGCTGCGCGTCGGCACGCCCGAGCAGTACGACCAGTGGGTCAACCACGAGATCCCGTTCAACGACCCGGTGGTCATCGAGGCGATCGACAAGGCCGGTTCGATCCTGAAGAACGAGCAGTACGTCAACGGTGGCCTGGGTGGCGTGACGACGATCGCGACCACGCCGTTCACCGACGCGGGCTTCCCGATCCTCGACGGCATGTGCTTCATGCACCGCCAGGCGTCCTTCTACCAGGCCAACTGGCAGACCGCCGACCCCGACGCCGACGTGAGCGAGAACGGTGACGTGTGGGCCTTCCCGCTCCCGGGCGAGAGCGCCACGCCTCCGGTGCTCGTGGGTGGCGAGTTCGCGCTCGCGTTCCGCGACGCCCCCGAGGTGGCCGCGCTGCAGGCCTACCTGACCAGCCCCGAGTGGTCCAACGCCAAGGCTGACGCCACGCCCAACGGGGGCTGGCTCTCCGCCAACAGCGAGCTCGACCCCAACAAGCTGGTCAAGCCGATCGACAAGATGAGCTACGAGTTGATCACCGCCGACGACGCCGTCGTCCGCTTCGATGGTTCCGACCTGATGCCCAGCGCCGTCGGCGCCGGTTCCTTCTGGAAGGAGATGACGGACTGGATCGCGCTCGGCAAGAGCACCCAGGACGCCGCCACCGCCATCGAGGCCTCGTGGCCCAAGCAGTGATCTGCTGAGCGACTGACACCTTCAGAAGGGGCCCCGGCTGGCCGGGGCCCCTTCCCCTGAGAAAGGAAAGGAGTACGCATGGACTGGCTGATGCAACCGGACACCACGATCGAGAAGTTCCTCGTCATGCTGTTCGCCATCGCGCTGTTCGCGCTGGTGATGGCCGCCGTGCTGGTGCTGGTCGATCGTCCGAGCCTGCCGCGTTGGGTCGCGGCCGGCGGGTACCTCGGCCCTGCGCTGCTGCTGATCGTCATGGGCCTGCTCATTCCGGCGTTCATGACGATCCGCAACTCGCTGTACAACAACAGCCTGAGCGAGTTCGTCGGGCTCGAGAACTACGTCACCATCTTCACCCAGGACCTGTTCCTCACCGTGTTGCGGAACACCTTCCTGTGGGTGCTGCTGGTGCCGCTGCTGTCGACCGCGCTGGGCCTGGTCTACGCCGTCCTCGTCGACCGCACCCGGTTCGAGAAGTTCGCCAAGACCCTGATCTTCCTGCCCATGGCCATCTCCATGGTGGGCGCGTCGATCATCTGGAAGTTCGTCTACGAGTACAAGGCCAAGGGCGTCCCGCAGACGGGTCTGCTCAACCAGATCCTCGTGTGGATGGGTCTGGAGCCCCAGCAGTTCCTGCTGAACGCCCCGATCAACACCTTCTACCTCATCATCGTCATGGTCTGGATCCAGACCGGTTTCGCGATGACGGTGCTGTCGGCCGCCATCAAGGCGATCCCCGACGAGACGATCGAGGCCGCCAACGTGGACGGCGCCACGGGCATGCGTCTGTTCTGGCAGATCACGGTGCCCAGCGTGCGCTCGGCGATCATCGTCGTGCTGACCACGATCGCCATGGCGACGCTGAAGGCCTTCGACATCGTCCGCACGATGACCGGTGGCCAGTTCGACACCTCGATCGTGGCGAACGAGTTCTACACGCAGACGTTCGGCCGCCAGGCGCAGGGCATCGGTGCGGCGCTGGCCGTGCTGCTGTTCGTGCTGGTCATGCCCCTGATCGTCTACAACGTGCGCCAGATGCGCATCTCGGAGGGGGAGCGATGACCCAGTCGAATCCGCCGGCACCGGCCTCCGTGCCGGCCGCCGCGACCGAGAGCCGTTCGGCCGCCCACGGTCCGACGCGCAAGCTGACCCGCGCCGAGCAGCGCGCGGTCGACGCCAAGAACCGGCTGAGCTCGCCCGCGGCGTCCATCATCGCGATCGTGATCGCGATCGTGTGGACGATCCCCACGGCCGGCCTGCTGGTCACGTCGTTCCGCCCCGCCGCCGACATCCGGCGCACCGGGTGGTGGACGGTCTTCACCAACCCCGAGTTCAGCCTGGCCAACTACGAGGCCGTCCTGACCGGCTCGGGCGACCTGGTGCAGCCGTTCGTCAACACGATCGTCATCACCCTGCCCTCGGTGATCATCCCGATCATCCTGGCCCTGCTGGCGGCCTACGCGTTCGCGTGGATCGACTTCAAGGGGCGCGACTGGCTCTTCGTGGCCGTGTTCGCGCTGCAGATCGTGCCGATCCAGGTGACGCTGATCCCGCTGCTCACTCAGTACGTGCAGTTCGGGCTCGTCGGCACCTACTGGACGGTGTGGCTGTCGCACACCATCTTCGGCCTGCCGCTGGCGATCTTCCTGCTGCACAACTTCATGCGGGAGATCCCGGCGTCCCTGATCGAGGCGGCCCGCGTCGACGGTGCCGGCCACGTGCGCGTGTTCTTCCAGGTGCTCATGCCCCTGCTGGTCCCCGCGATCGCTTCGTTCGGCATCTTCCAGTTCCTGTGGGTCTGGAACGACCTGCTGGTCGGCCTCACGTTCGCCAGCTCGGACTACCGCCCGATCACGGTGATGATCGCCGAGATGGTGGGTAGCCGTGGCCAGGCCTGGCACGTGCTCTCCGCGGGCGCGTTCGTGGCCATGATCGTGCCGCTGATCGTGTTCCTGTCACTGCAGCGCTTCTTCGTGCGCGGCATGCTGGCCGGTGGCGTCAAGGGCTGACCCCTCGTCCAGTGGTGCCCCGGAGCCGTGGCTCCGGGGCACCGCTGTGTTCGGTGGCGGGTTCTGGCCGGTAGTCCGACCAGTTCCTGCCACTGGACGGCTTCAGCCGCCGCCCGTGGCCGTTCCATGGCACGTTGTGGCCGGTAGTCCGACCACTTCGTGCCACGGATCTTCGGGTGATCAGGCGTTCCTAAGGTATCGGCGTGTTCGAGCGAACTGAGGTCCCCGAGACCCTCCTGCGACGCGCATCCCGGCAGGGCGGCGTCCTGAGCCGCGCCCAGGTGCTGGCCGAGATCGGCCGGACGCCGATGCGTCGCCTGTTGGGCACCGGCGCGTGGATCCAGCCAGCCAGGGGAATCATCGTGCCAGCCCCGTCCATCACCGACCAGGGCCGCCTGTGGGCGGGCGTCCTCCTCGGCGGCCCCGGGGCCGCACTCGGCGGGTGGGCCGCCCTGGCCCGCGCCCAGGTGGTGCCCGTGCCACGCCTCGTCACGACGTGGACGCCCCCGGACCGGCGGCCGGCGAACCGGCCCGGCTGGGTGTTCTCCCGCGACATCCGCGGACGCCTCGGGGACGCCCGCGGTTCACTCCCGGCGATTCGTCTGGACGACGCCCTGCTCGACATCGCCGCCGACTGCACCCTCGAGCGCTGGGTGGGGGTTCTGGCCGACACCGTCCGGGAGGGGCTCGTCCGCGTGGTCGACGTCGCCACCCGCAGCCAGGAGCGACCCCGCCTGCCGAATGCGCAGATGGTCCGCGACGTGCTGCGCGACTACGGCGGCATCGAGAGCACGCTCGAGTGGGTCTACCGGCGTGACGTCGAGCGGGCCCACGGGCTACCGGTCGGCCTGCGCCAGGTGTCGACGGTGGGGCCGTGGCGCCACGACGTCCGGTACGAGCGCTGGAGGCTTGCCGTCGAACTAGACGGACGCCACCACCTGCGGCGTGTGCTGCGCGACCTCGAGAAGGACAACGAGCACGTCATCGTGGGGATCGGGACGCTGCGCTACGGCACCGTCGATGTGCGGACGCGTCCCTGCAAGGTGGCCGATCAGGTGGCGAGGGCGTTGCGGGCCCGGGGTTGGGACGGGCACCTGAGTCGCTGTCCCCTCTGCACGCTCTGATCCGTGGCAGAAAGTGGTCGGACTACCGACCACACCGTGACATGGAACGGCCACGGGAGGCGGCTGCGGGCGTCCGGTGGCACGAAGTGGTCGGCCCACCTGCCAGAACCCGCCACGGAGCGCCCGCCCCGCCCACCGTAGAGCGGGGGCCCCAGCCCAGCGGCTTGTTGTCATCGGTTGCGTCACCTCGATTTTGCATGAGGTATCCGCGGGTGTAACGTTCTTCATCGCGCGCACCGCTAGCTCAACTGGCAGAGCAGCTGACTCTTAATCAGCGGGTTCAGGGTTCGAGTCCCTGGCGGTGTACCAACCAGAAGGCCCGGAGAGCTCCTCTCCGGGCCTTCTGCCATGAGGGGGGCGGCGCTGATCTCACCCCAAGGGTGCGTCGTTGAACCACCGGGCCGACACGGTCCCGGCATCCAGGTCGAAGGTTCCGTCGTAGCAGTAGGCGAGGGGCCACGTCCCGAAGAACGACTTCTCGTTGACGAACAGCCGGTACAGCACGTCGCGCTGGTGGGGGAGGACCGCCCGTGTGATCCGCAGCTGCAGCCGCGCCTGGGCGTCGGCGTCCGACACCACGTAGCGACCCTGCACGCCACCGCCGTGGCCCTCTGTCCGAATCGACCAGTCACCCTCGCCGCGAGCACGCAGGTCCAGCGGCGGGTCGAACACGACCTCTGTGGTGCGGACGCGGATCCGCTCCAGAGCGTCCCCGGCGAACAGGTGGGTGACCTCGCCCTCGGTCACGGTGTCGCGATCGGCGTCCGTCATCGCGTGCCGCAGCTCCGTGACGTCGGCCGGGAAGACCTCCAGGATGTCGGTCTCGGGCACGAACTTCACGAAGCTCCGGGGCTGTCCTTGGGCCACCAGCGGAACCGGGATTCCCCCCAACTGGAGCGGGTGACCGTCCACCGTGACCTCCATGCGGCCGCCCAGCCGCACGAAGTCGAAGTCGTGCAGCACGAAGTGCGGGAACATCACCGGTGTCCGGGCGGACGCCCCCACCGGGGCCAGCAGCTGGGTGGGCAGGCTCGGCAGGGGGCTGTTCTCGTGGAAGGCGCCCTCGATTCGCCGCCCGGACGTGTCCGTGACCGCGAACACGATGTGGATGTTCCCGCGTTCGTCCCGCTCGAGGGTGGCCTCGAGGTCGGAGTTCTGGAGCGCGAGGCTCGTCACCGGGGCCACCCGGATCGTCAACGGCACCACGACCGCGCGCGTCCCGGTGGCGGTGCGCTGGTAGGTCGCCGGGTCGAGGTGGTCGTCGGGCAGTGGCCGCACCAGCTCGAGGCCGGCCCAGCCGACCAGCAGCAGGCAGCCGCCGCCCAGCACCGCCACGGAGCGCTTCAGCAGCGTCGAGAGCTTCATCACAGGTCCTCCTTCGGCATCAGGGTCTCGCCGGTGAGCTGGCGTGCCATCGTGTCGAGCACGCGCAGGCAGGCGGCCACGTCGGCGTCCGTGGTGCCGGCGAACAGCCGGTCGAGCACCTGCTCGCCCTGGCCGGCGTGCGCGGCGAAGTAGGCATGCGCGGACGCCGTCAGGGCGATGCGGCGTGCGCGCCGGTCGTCGGGGGAGGGGGTGAGCTCCACGAACCCGGCGGACGCCAGCGCCGCGACCAGCTTGCTGACGTTCTGATGGGTCGTGCCCAGGGCGTCCGCGACCACCGCGGTGGACGCCACCGGCTGTGGCAGGTGCGCGATCACCGTCAGTGCCAGCCACTGCTTCAGGGTCAGGTCGGGCAGCTCGCCGTCGAAGGTGGTCTGCATGCGGTTGGCCAGCAACAGCACCCCGGCGAACACGGACTGACGGTTGGTCGGTCCCATCACCCCTCCTCAATATGTAACTAGTTACATACTAGGACGACCGGCGGAGGGCCGCAGGGAATCGGGAACGCCGCGGCCCCTGATCCCTCCCGGAGGAATCAGGGGCCGGTGGTCGGGGCCGAGCGCCCAGTCGGGCTCAGCGGCGGACGAACGCGAACCGCTCGGCGCGCAGTCCCTCGTGCTGCTCGGCGGCCCGGGCCAGCGGCTCGAGGGTGCGGCCCAGGGCCAGCTCGAGCAGGTGGTCGGCCAGGGCTGGGTTGCGGGCCAGCACCGGCCCGTGCGGGTAGGTGCCGATCACCCGACCGGACGCCGACACGGCCCCCTCGGTCCCGTCGCCGTTGTTGCCCACCCCGACCTCGACGCGGGCCAGCGGCGTGGCGTCCGGGCCCAGGAAGGTGTGGCCGCCGTGGTTCTCGAAGCCGGTCAGCACGTAGTCGGAGCCGTCGGGGCGCGTCCAGTGGGTCAGCACCTCGCCGACGGCGCGGGAGGCCCCGCGGCGTGTCGTCACGTCGAGGACGCCCAGTCCCTCGCGGACCTCCTCCTCGGCCCCGCCGATGGTGAAGGTGTGCCCGCAGATCTGGTAGCCGGCGCACACGGCGAACAGGACGGCGCCGGCGTCCAGCGCCCGGAACAGGCCGCCGTCGGCCCGCAGCTCGCGCACCGCGGTGGTCTGGGCGGCGTCCTCGCCGCCGCCGAGCAGGTAGATCGCGCCGTCCTCGGGCAGGGGGGTGCCGGGCTCGGCGAAGACCACCTCGGCGTCGATGCCGCGCCAGCGTGCGCGCTGCTGCAGGACGCGGGAGTTGCCCTGGTCGCCGTAGATGCCGAGCAGGGACTGGTAGACGACGACGATCTTCACGGGCGTGGGGTTCATCGCAGGCCTGCCATCTTCAGGAGCTTCTGGAACGGGGTGTAGGTCGAGATCAGGTCGACCGGCTGGGGGGCGTCCGTGACCGCGCGCAGCGCGTCGGCCAGGTCGAGGACGACCGTGTGGGAGACCTCCGCGTACTCCAGGCGCACGGCCAGGTCGTACGCGCGGGGGCCGGTGCAGACGACGTGCTTGCCGGCCAGCTGCTCGAAGTCGACGTCCCACAGCCAGCTGACGTCCTTGCCGTCGGCGGCGACCGCGTCGATCGCCAGCACCACGGTCGGGGTCGACAGCAGGGCCAGCGACTCGGCCCAGCCCGCGGGGTTCTTGCTCAGGATCAGCCGCGCCGACACGTCGCCGAACGTGGCCACCGAGAACCGGCCCGCGGGGGCCTCGACGGTGCGGAAGCCGCGCAGGGCGTCCTCGACGCCGACGCCCATCTCGACCGCCGCCGCGAGGGCGCAGGCCGCGTTCGAGACGTTGAACGAGCCGGGCACCTTGAGCTGCGGGTCGACCACACGGCCGTCGGGCAGCGCGATCAGGCCGTCGCGGACCTGGTAGTCGGGGGAGTGCTCGGTCAGCGGGCAGGAGGGGCAGTCCCAGCGGCCCTGTGGCTCGTCGGGGTTGGGGTCGACGCGCTCGAGGATGCCGCCGCAGGCGGGGCACAGCACGGCGTCGGCGGACCACTTCGAGGGGGTGTCGACCCAGATGACGCGGCGGGCCTTCTCGACGGCCCAGGTGATGAGCGGGTCGTCGGAGTTCGCGACGACGACCGGGCCGGCCTCGCCCGCGCGCTCGAGCGCCTCGCGCCAGGAGCGGGCGAGGAACTTGATCTCGTGGTTGCGGTCGAGCTGGTCGCGGCTGAAGTTGAGCATGACCAGCACCTCGGGGCGTCCGGCGGCGATCAGGTCGGCCACGACGCGCTCGTCGGTCTCGAGCACCGCGATGTCGGCGCGCGGGGCCTTGGCCAGCGCGGAGGCGATGCCGTAGTGCAGGTTGGCGCCGTCGGCGTTCGTCACCAGCCGCTGCGCGTCCCCACCGAGGCCGGCACGGATCGCGGCGGCCAGCAGGTGCGCGGTCGTCGTCTTGCCGTTGGTGCCGGTGACCGAGGCGATGCGGCGTCCCTTGACGAGGGTGCCGAACGCGCCGGGGTGCACCCGCGTCAGCACCTGCCCGCGGATCGAGGCCCCCGAGCCCTTTCCCAGCACGCGGGACGCGAGCGCGGCGGCGTCCCCCAGCACCGTGCCCGCACCCAGCCGCACGCGGTCGGTCAACGGACGTCGTGCGGGCGCGGCCCGCTTCGTCAGTTCATTCGGCACCCGCTCATTGTGCCAGCACGGCGTGTGGTGAAATGTCCCCACACGACGGGGAGGTGGCATGCGACCTGAGCGGACCACGATCGACCTGGGCTGGGGGCCCGTCTCCTACCTGGCGTGGCAGCCGGACGCCGCGGGCCAGGCCCCGGCGGTGGTGCTGCTGCACGGGGGCGGGGCGGACAACGCCTGGCTGTCCTGGGGCGGCCTCGGCGCCGCCCTCGCGGACGCCGGCCACCGCGTGTACGCCCCCGACCACCCCGGCTACGGGGAGAGCCCGCTGCCGCCGTGGCCCCACACCCAGGAGCGGCTGGTCGCCCATGTCGGCACTTTCCTGGACGCCCTCGGCCTCGACCGCGTCACCCTCGGCGGGCTCTCGATGGGCGGGGGCATGGCGCTGGGGTTCACCCTCGACCACCCCGACCGGGTGTGCGGGCTGATGCTGTTCGGCTCCTACGGGCTGGCCGACCGCCAGTACGCAGGGTTGGCCGCGATGCCGGCCCAGGCGCTGTCGTGGGTCGCGGTGCGCACCGGGGCGATGGGCCGGATCATGCGCCGGTCGGCGCGGAACCGCACCCTGATGCGGGCCAGCCTGCGCAGCATCGTGCGCAACCCGGCCGAGTGCACCCCCGAACTGTTCGACGCGGTCATGGCCGAGGTGGCCCGGCCGGACGCGTTCACCGCGTTCGAGCAGTGGCAGCGCGACCAGATCCTGCCGGGCCGGCTGCGCACCAACTACGCGCCGCGCCTCGGCGAGGTCCGGACGCCGACGCTCGTGGTCCACGGGACCCACGACTCCGGCGTCCCGGTGGCCTATGCCAAGGCGGCGGCGAAGGCCCTGCCCGACGCCACCCTGCTCGTGGTCGACGGCGCCGGGCACTGGGTGCAGCGCGACCGGCCGGAACGGGTGACCCCGGCCGTCCGCGAGTTCCTCAGGCGAGTCCCTGGGCGGTGAGCCAGTCGCGGGCGATGTCGGCCGAGCGTGCCTGCTCGTCGACGCTGCGCGCGTTGAGCTGCTGCAGCTCGGACGCCGTGAGCTTGGCGTTGACCGCCTCGATTGCGGCCGCCGCGGCGGCGTCCACCTTCTCCGACACCAGCGGCACGACGTTCTGCGGCAGGATCAGGCCCTCGGGGTCCTCCAGGACGACGAAGCCCTCCTTGGCGATGGCGGGGTCGGCGGTGTAGAGGTCGGCGACCTGCACGGTGCCGTCCTTGAGCGCGCGCACGGTCAGCGGGCCGCCCGAGTCCTCGACCGGAACCAGCTCGATGTCGACGCCGTAGGTCGCCTTCGCGCCCTCGGGGCCGTAGGGACGGGTGGCGAACTCGCTGTTGGCGGCCAGCTTCACCGGCTGCGGCGCCTTGGCGAGGTCGGCGATCGAGGCCAGACCGTGCTCGTCGGCGAAGGCCTTCGTGACCGTGTACGAGTCCTGGTCGGACGCGTCGGCCGCGGCCAGCACCCGCAGGCCGTCCGGCAGGGCGGAGGCCAGCGCCGCAGTGACGCTGGCGGCGTCGGAGACCTGGGTTTCCTTGTCGTAGTACTGCAGCAGGTTGCCGGAGTACTCGGGCAGCACGTCGATCTTCGCGGCCTCGAGCTCGGGCAGGTACACCTCGCGCTGGCCGATCTGGAACTGCCGCTCGACGGTGTAGCCGGCCTTCTCGAGGGCCTGGGCGTACAGCTCGGCGATGATCTCGTTGGAGTAGTACTGCTGCGAGCCGACGACGAGCGTGCCGCCGCCCGCCGCGGTCGTGCCGGGCGCTGCGGTGCCGGGGGCGGGTGCCGAGGACTGCAGGGGGTCGGAGGTGGAGCAGCCGGCGAGCACGCCGAGACCGCCGAGGGCGGCGAGGCCGACGAGGCGGCGGCGGGAGAGCGGGGACATGACGGGTTTCCTTTCGTGGGGGTCAGGGGTGCCGGACGCCGGCGGGCGTGGCGGCGCGCTGGAGGACGGCGAAGGCGAGGTCGCACACCAGCGCGAGGGCGACGACGAGCAGGGACGCGGCGAGCATCTGGGGGTAGTCCTGGGTCTTGAGCCCGAGGAACAGGTAGCGGCCCAGGCCGCCGGCGCCCACGTAGGCGGCCAGCGTCGCGGTGGCGATCACCTGGAGGAACGCCGACCGGACGCCGCCCACGAGCAGGGGCATGCCGAGGGGGATCTCGACGCGGGTGAGCACCTGGGCCTCGGTCATCCCGGACGCGCGGGCGCCGTCCACCGCGAGTGGGTCGACGGCCTCGACGCCGGAGTAGGCGCCGGCGAGCACCGACGGGAGCGCGAGGACGACGAAGGCGACCATCGGGCCGACCAGGCCGATGCCGAGCAGGATGCCCAGCAACGTGACGAGGCCCAGGGTCGGCAGGGCGC
This sequence comes from Propioniciclava sp. MC1595, assembly GCF_017569205.1. GTDB lineage: Bacteria > Actinomycetota > Actinomycetes > Propionibacteriales > Propionibacteriaceae > Propioniciclava. Next base: position 2,361,663 of record NZ_CP071870.1, on the reverse strand, counting down.
GGGCGGTGCCGGACAGGCCGACCGCGAGCCCGCGGCCGCGGCGGGTGTGGCCCACCCACCAGCCGGCGGGGATGCCGACGAGGCAGGCGATGAGCACGCCGGCGACCGAGTAGCCCAGGTGCTCGGCCAGGCGGGTGGCGATGCCGTCGGGGCCGGGCCAGCGGGCCGGGTCGGCGATCCAGGCGAGGGCGTCCACGAGGTACCTCATGCGCCCGCCGCCTTCGTGGCCAGGTCGGCGACCGGGCGCGGGCCGCGGCGGGTCCAGGGCAGCAGGACGCGGCCCCCGAGCACGAGCAGGGCGTCGAGCAGGAGCGCGAGCACGACCGTGGCGACGATGCCGGTCAGGACCGAGGCGATGATCCCGCGCTGGAAGCCGTCGGTGAACAGCATCCCCAGGCTCGGGATGCCGAGCACGGCGCCCACCGTGACCAGCGAGACCGTGCTGACGGCCACCACCCTCAGGCCGGCCAGCAGGGCGGGGCCGGCGAGCGGCAGGTCCACGGCGAGGAAGCGCCGGACGGCCGGGTAGCCCATGGCGTCGGCGGCGTCGAGGGCCCGCGGGTCGACCTGGCGGAGGGCGTCCGCGGCCACCGGGACGAGCAGGGCCAGCCCGTACAGCGTCAACGCGATGATGATGTTGAGCGGGTCGCGGATGCCGGTGCCGATCAACACCGGGAGCACGACGAACAACGGCAGGGACGGGATCGCGTAGAACAGCCCGGCGCCGGTGAGCAGCGGCGTCCGGAGCCAGCGCACCCGGTTGGCCAGCCAGCCCAGCGGCACCGCGAGCAGCAGGCTGAGCACGATCGGCGGGAGCGCCAGCACCAGGTGGCTGACGGTGTGGCGCCCGACGACGTCGAGGTTGGCCAGGACCCAGTTCACGGGCCGGGCTCCGTCGCCCCGGGCGGGGTCCGGCGCAGGACCCCGGCCGCGCGGCCGTGGGCGTCGACGAGGACGCCGTCACGTTCGGTCAGCTCGCGTTCGCCCCCTTCGAGGCCGAGGAAGCCGGACACGAAGGGGGAGGCCGGATTCGCCAACAACTCGGGGCCGGTGCCGCGCTGGGCGACCTTGCCGCCCTGCGCGAGCAGGATGACCTGGTCGCCCAGGCGCAGGGCCTCGTCGACGTCGTGGGTGACGAACACGATGGTCTTGGCCAGCGTCGACTGGATCCGCAGCAGCTCGTCCTGCAGCTCGCGCCGCACGAGGGGGTCGACGGCGCCGAACGGCTCGTCCATGAGCAGGATGTTGGGGTCGGCCGCCAGGCCGCGGGCGACGCCCACCCGCTGCTGCTGGCCGCCCGACAGCTGGCTGGGGTAGCGGCGTCCGAGCTTCTCCTCCAGCCCCACCAGACCCATCAGCTCCCGGGCGCGGGCGTGGGCGTCCGCCTTCGCCGTGCCGTTGAGCAGCGGGACGGTGGCGATGTTGTCCAGCACCGTGCGGTGGGGGAGCAGCCCGCCGTTCTGCATCACGTAGCCGATGCTGCGGCGCAGCCGGACCGGGTCGCGCGTGGCGATGTCGGTCCCGTCGATGGTGATGGTGCCGGAGGTCGGGTCGACCATCCGGTTCACCATGCGCAGGATCGTCGTCTTGCCGCTGCCCGAGCTGCCCAGCAACACCGTCGTGCGGTGCGGCGGGAACTGCGCGCTGAAGTCGTCGACCGCGACGGTCCCGTCGGGGTACCGCTTCGTGACGCCGGTCAGCTCGATCATGGGGTCGCCCTCGCTACTCGCTGCCGCAGTCAGTCGACCACGCCTGGGCCACCCACCCTAGCGTCCGCCCCCTCAGGGCCGGACGTCACGGTCCCAGACCCGGATGCCGCCGCAGGCCTCCCAGAACGCCTTCACCGAGGAGTCCTCGACGGCCAGGACCCCGTCGGATCCCACCGCCTCGGCCAGTCCGGCCGCCTCCAACAGCGCGGCCGCGACGGCGTGGTCCATGGGCCGGCCGCCGACCTCGAGGCCGACCGAGGGGCCGATGAGGTCCACCAGGGCCCCGCCCTTCTCGAACGCGGCGGCGATGTGGTCCTGCTCGACGGGGGTCTGGCTGTCCCAGAACAGCTTCGCCTGGCTGTAGTGGTCGGCGAACGACTCCGCACGGATGCGGCGCTTGGGGCCGACGTCGCCGTCGGGGTGGGTCGCGAAGCCGCCCGCGGTGTCGGCGCGCGGGCCACGCTCGGCGCCGGTGAACGAGTTGGGCTCGTAGTTGGCGCGCCCCTCCTGCAGCGTGCCCTGCATGTGCCCGTCCCGCTGGAAGTGCGCGACCGGGCAGCGCGGGGCGTTGACCGGCAGCTGGCTGAAGTTGGTCGAGCCGAGGCGCTTGAGCTGGGTGTCGAGGTAGCTGAAGTTGCGGCCCTGCAGGAGCGGGTCGTCGCTGAAGTCGATGCCGGGCACGATGTTCTGCGTCATGAACGCCACCTGCTCGGTCTCGGCGAACACGTTGGTGACCACGCGGTCGAGCGTGAGGCGGGCCACGACGCGGACGGGGACCAGCTCCTCGGGGATGAGCTTGGTGGGGTCGAGCACGTCGAAGTCGAAGCTGTCGGCGAAGGCGTCGTCGAAGACCTGGACGCCGAGGTCCCACTGCGGGAAGTCGCCGGCCTCGATCGCGCCGTACAGGTCGCGGCGGTGGAAGTCGGGGTCGGCGCCATTGATGGTGACCGCCTCGTCCCCCCACTCTGGCCACCCGCGTCCCGGGACGCGCCACCCCCACGGGTGACCGGGTCGCCGTACGATCGGACCATGGCCGACCTGCCCGTCCTCGACGCCCTCGACCAGCGCATCCTCGGGGCCCTGCTGGAGAAGCAGCGCACGGTGCCGGCGTCCTACCCGCTGTCGCTGAACGCCCTGCGCTCGGCGTGCAACCAGACCACGAGCCGCGATCCGGTCACCCACCACGAGGAGGCCGAGCTCGAGGAGCGCTGCCGCGACCTGATGCGCCGCGGCCTGCTGCGCGTCGTCTGGGCGGGCAAGGGCTCGCGGGTGCTGAAGCACCACCAGCTGCTGGAGGAGTCCCTCGGCCTCGACGACGAGGGCGTCGCCCTGCTGACCGTGCTGCTGCTGCGCGGCGAGCAGACCGCCGGCGAGCTGCGCACCCGCACCGAGCGCCTGCACCCCTTCGCCGACAAGGAGGCCGCCGAGTCCGCCCTGCGCCGCCTGGCGGCCGCGGACCCGCCCCTGGTGCGTGAGCTGGACCGGCGTCCGGGTGAGAAGGACCGGCGCTGGGTGCACCTGCTGGGCCCGGTGGTCCCGGACGCCGGGCCGGGCCCCGCGGTCGACCGCGAGTCGGTGCTGGCCGGGGGAGCGCAGGCGCGGGACGCCAAGGTCGTGGCCGCCTACGACACGATCGCCGAGACCTACGCCGCCGACCCGTCCTCGGAGGTGCGGCACCCCTTCGAGGCGTGGCTGCTCGACGAGGTGCCCGGCCTGGCCGAGGACTTCCCGGTCGCCGACCTGGGCTGCGGGCCCGGCCACGTCACCGCGCGGCTCGCCGAGGGCGGGGCACAGGTCGTCGGGTTCGACCCGTCGCCGGCGATGCTCGCCGCCGCCCGGGCCGCCCACCCCGGACTCGAGGTGCAGCAGGCGAGCCTCGCGCAGTTCCTGCGGCCCCGCACGGCGGAGGCCTGGGGCGTCGTCGTCGCGTGGTTCTCGCTGATCCACCTCGCGGCGTCCGAGCTGCCCGGCGCGCTGGCCACCCTGGCCCGCACGGTGCGGGTGGGGGGCTGGGTGCTGGTCGCCCTGCACGAGGGGCAGGGGATCGTCCACGGCGATGAGTGGCTGGGCCACGCCGTCGACCTCGACGTCGTGCTGCACGACCGCGCGCAGGTGGTCACCGCCGCCGAGGCCGCGGGGCTCACCGTGCTGGAGTCCTACTCGCGCGGCGCACTGCGGCCGCCGCACGGGTCGGAGCGGTTCGACCGGCTCTACGTGCTGGCCCGCCGGGACGCCTGAGCCCGGACATGATGACGGTCGAGACGGCTCAGACTTTTCTCACGGCCTCCGAGGTGGACGCGCTCGTCGGTGACCATCTGGCCCACGCGGTCGAGTCGATCATCCGGTCCTGCTCGAGCAGGGCGTGACCATCGCCGCGCGCACCCGTTCCATGTCGTGAAGTGGGCGACCGACGCGCTCGACGAGGTGCGTCGTCAAAGTGAGGCACGTCGGTTGCTTGCATGCGCGATGCGATCCAATTAGTGTGGGAAGATTCCTTCCGCGAGAGGTCCGCCGATGTATCCTCCACGAAGCATTCGACGCTTTTTGCTCGCCGCAGCGGCTCCCGTCCTGGCCGTGGCTCTGCTCGCCGGATGCGGCGGAGGTGCCGCCGAGACCACGAATGACGCCGATCCTGTCACCGAATCGACCTCCGAGCAGATCGACACTCAAGGCTCGGGCGACTCCGCGGACTCCAGTGATGCGACGCGGGTGTGCGAGGCGCTGACCGCGGTGGATCCGGATACCGTCTTCGCCGAACTCACCTTCGGCGAGCCCGAGCCGTCCTCATACCAGGTCAGGTGCAAGCTTCCGGTGACGAACGCCGAGTACGGAGCCCTGCACGCGGCGTTTGAACCGGGTGCTTTGAACCACGACGCACTCAAGCGGGATCACAGCGACAACGCGGAGATGTACCGGGAGGTCACGGGTCTGGGTGACGAGGCCTTCATCCTGAACGACACCCAGCTCCAGGTGCGCGAGGGCCAGGACGCGTGGAGGGTAGCTCTCGAGGCGTTCGTCGCCTCCAGCGGACCCTCACTGCCCAGTCCGGAAGCGATGGAAGCGGGTCTGACCGAGATCGCCCGCTCGCTTCTCGACGAGTGACCGGACCCGGGGCGAGAGAGAGCCTCGATGGCTCACTGAAGTTGCTCTCCAACGCAGCCGACGTCTACCGAGCCACGCTGACGCGCTGAGCTGGGCGGCCCAAGCACGAAAAGAGGGCCAGGCTGAACCCCCGACCAAGGGCGGCACCTTGGTCGAAAGTTCAAACCTGACCCGTTTGGGGTGAGTAACGGGACTTGAACCCGCGACATCCTGGACCACAACCAGGTGCTCTACCAGCTGAGCTATACCCACCATTGCTGCGAACAGCGAAGGACATCATAACCCGTCGGCGCGCGGTTCGCGAATCCGCGCCGCGGCGCAGCGGGAGGCACGACCACAGACTGCCTTCAGTTGACAGGCGGGCTCTCGACGGCGGGCGCCTGGGGGTGCCGGTGGCCGGTCAGGGCGCCCTGGTGGCGGCGGGCGATCGTGCGCAGGTCGGCGGCGGTCGGGCCGGGGGAGGGCACGAAGACGGCGTCACGGTAGTAGCGCAACTCCTCGATGGACTCCTGGATGTCGGCCAGCGCCCGGTGGTTGCCCGACTTGGCAGGCGAGTTGAAGTACGCCTTGCTGAACCAGCGGCGCGACAACTCCTTGATGGTGCTCACGTCGACGTTGCGGTAGTGCAAGTGGCCCTCGAGTTCGGGCATGTCCCGGGCCAGGAACGCCCGGTCGGTGCCGACGGTGTTGCCGGCCAGGGGCGCCTTACGCACCTCCGGCACCCACTCCCGCACGTAGGCGAGGACCTGGGCCTCGGCGTCCGCCATCGTCGTGCCGGTGGCGAGCTGCTCGAGCAGGCCCGAGGTGGTGTGCATGGTGCGGACGTAGTCGCCCATCGCCTCGAGCGCGGCCGGTGGCGGGGCGATGATGATGTCGACTCCCTCGCCGAGCACGTTGAGCTCGCCGTCGGTGACGAGGGCGGCCACCTCGATCAGGGCGTCCGTGCCGAGGTCGAGCCCGGTCATCTCGCAGTCGATCCACACCAGTCGGTCGTTCACGGCGACCACTCTAGGGGCAGCCCCATGTGTTAGGTTGGCCGAGGCCCCACTGCCGGTGGGGTTGTCGTGGAATCCCAGTGAAGTCCGGTGAGAATCCGGCGCTGTGCCGCAACTGTGAAGCCGACGGGAGTCGGATGAGCCAGGTCACCTGCCCACGACCACGCATTGTCCTCGGACGAAGGGCAGTTCGTGCGGCATGGACCAGTCCGTTGCAGCCGACTACTTCGTCCTCCGTACTGATCGGAGGATCACCTGTGAACCACCACCATCGCGCCATCGCGCGCGCACTCGCCGGCGTCCTGGGGTTGGCGGTGCTCGCCGCGTGCGGTGCACCCGCACCCTCGGCGTCCACCCCCGGCCCGGCCCAGTCCGCGGCCACAGCACCTGCCACCGCACCCGCCGGCGACTCCGCCTTCCCCGTCGAGGTTGCCAGCGGCGGCGCCGGCTCGACCACGACGATCACCATCGCCGAGCGTCCGGACGCGATCATCTCGCTCAGCCCGACCGCCACCGAGACCCTCTTCGCGATCGGCGCCGGCGAGCAGGTCAAGGCCGTCGACGACCAGTCCAACTTCCCCGCGGACGCCCCGCGCACTGAGCTGTCGGGCTTCACACCCAACGTCGAGGCGATCCTGGGCGAGGCGCCCGACCTGGTCGTCATGGCCCGGGCCGACGAGGACGTCGTGGCGAGCCTGGCCAAGGCGGGCGTCCCGACCCTGGTGCTGCCCTCGGCGGCGAACCTCACCGAGGCCTACGACCAGATGGAGCGCCTCGGCGCCGCCACCGGCCGCCTGGCCGAGGCGAAGGCACTGGTCGCGAAGACCGACGAGGCCATCGACGCCGCCGTCGCGAGCGTGCCCGAGCGCCAGGGCGAGACCACCTACTTCCACGAGCTCGACCCCACGCTGTACACCGTCACCGGGGGCACCTTCATCGGTGAGATCTACGGCCTGTTCGGCCTGACCAGCATCGGGGACGCCGCGGGCACCGCCGACCTCTACCCCCAGCTGTCGGAGGAGTTCGTGGTCGAGCAGGACCCGGACCTGATCTTCCTGTCCGACACCCAGTGCTGCGGGGTCACCCTCGAGCAGGTCAAGCAGCGCCCGGGCTGGGCCGGCATGGCGGCCGTCGAACACGGACGGGTGCACTCGGTCAACGAGGACATCGCCAGCCGCTGGGGCCCGCGCGTCGCCGACTTCGCCGCCTCGGTCGCCGAGCAGGTCAAGGCGTTGGAGCCGGCGCAGGCATGACGTCCTCGACCGCCCGCGCCGCCGGCGTCCCCCTCAGCGCACTCGACACCCCCGCCGTGGGGTACCGCAGGCTGCGCCGCGTCGGGGTGTGGCTGGCGGCCGGGCTGGTCCTCGTCCTCGCCCTGGTCGCCGGCGCGCTGATCGGGCCCGCCGGGCTGACCCCGGGCGGCGTCCTGCTCGAACTGGTGGGGGCACTGCCCGGCATCCACGTGGACTCGGGGCTGTCGGCGCAACAGCAGGCCATCCTGTGGCAGATCCGCCTGCCGCGCGTGGTGCTGGGCGCGCTCGTGGGCGCCACCCTGGCCGTGTCGGGCGCCGCCTACCAGGGCGTGTTCCGCAACCCGCTGGCCGACCCCTACCTGTTGGGGGTGTCGGCGGGCGCCGGCCTGGGCGCCACCATCGCGCTCACCGTGCAGGCCGGCTCCCTGTCGGTGCCCTTGTCGGCGTTCATCGGCGGGCTGCTGGCCGTCGGGGCCACCTACGCGCTGGGGTCCAGCGTCGGTGGGGGGCGCTCCTCCAGCGTCATCGTCCTGGCCGGGGTGGCCGTGGCCGCCTTCTTCAGCGCCATCCAGACCACCTGGCAGCAGTGGTTCGACGACTCGCTGCTGGCCGTCTACTCGTGGATGCTCGGCAGGCTGAGCACCAACGGCTGGAGCGATGTGCTGATGGTGCTGCCCTACGTCGTGGTCAGCTGGGTGGTGCTGCTCCTGCACCGACGCACCTTTGACGTGCTGGCCGTGGGCGACATCGAGGCGGCCAGCCTGGGCATCAACGTGCCGCGCGTCCGCCTGGTGCTGGTGCTCACGGCGACGTTGGGCACCACGGCCGTGGTGTCGGTCAGCGGCCTGATCGGCTTCGTGGGCATCATCGTGCCGCACGCGGTCCGCATCATCATGGGCGGCTCGCACCGCATCCTGCTGCCCATGGCGATGCTGTTCGGTGCGGTGTTCCTCGTCCTGGCCGACGTGGTGGCCCGGTCGCTGGTCGCCCCGGCCGAGCTGCCGATCGGCGTGGTCACCGCGCTGGTGGGCGCACCCTTCTTCCTGGTCGTGCTACGTCGCAACCGGAGGCTCACGTGACCGTCGTCGAGTGCCGGGACCTGCAGGTGCCGCGCGGCGAGCGCATCGTCATCGACGACCTGTCCCTGGTCGTGCGGGCAGGGGAGTGGGTCGCGCTCGTCGGCCCCAACGGGGCGGGGAAGACGACCTTCCTGCACGCCGTGTCTGCCCTGCTGCCCAGCAGCGGATCGCTGTCGGTGCTGGACCACGACCCCCGCACCCTGTCCCGCAAGCAACTCGCCCGGCTGGTGGCGCTCATGCCGCAGCACCCCGTGGTCCCGCCCGGCATGGTCGTGCGCGACCTCGTCATGCTCGGCCGCACCCCCTTCCTGGGCAGCTTCGCCACCGAGTCGCCGGCCGACCGGGCGGCCGTCGACGCCGAGATCGCCCACCTGGGCCTGGAGTCCCTCGTCGACCGGGCCGCCGACAGCCTCTCCGGTGGCGAGTTGCAACGCGTCATGCTGGCCCGCGCCCTGTGCCAGCAACCTCGCCTGCTGCTGCTCGACGAACCCACCAGCGCCCTCGACATCGGCCACCAGCAAGGGGTGCTGGAACTCGTCGACCGGCACCGCCGCCAGCGCGGCATCACCGTGCTGGCCGCGATGCACGACCTGACGCTGGCCGCGCAGTACGCCGACCGCGTCGTCCTGCTCGACCAGGGGCGCGTGGTGGCCGACGGCGCCCCCGAGGACGTCCTCGAACCCGACATGCTCGCCCGCACCTATGCCGCCCAGGTCGAGGTGCTGTCCCGGCCCGCCGGGCCGGCTGTCATCCCCGTCCGCGGGGCCGTAGCCAGGAGGTTGCCATGACCCAGGAACTGCCCCGCCACGACCAGGCCCCGCCCCCGGTCCGCACGGTCGACTCGATCGTCCTGGTCAACACCGGCGACGGCAAGGGCAAGTCGACCGCCGCGTTCGGCATGATCATGCGCTCGGTCGCCCGCGACTGGCCCGTGTGCGTCATCCAGTTCATGAAGTCGGGCAAGTGGCGCGCCGGCGAGGTGGTCGCGGCCCGGCAGCTGGGCGCCGAGTGGTACACCCACGGCGACGGCTTCACCTGGGAGAGCGACGACCTCGACCGGTCGGCGGGCATCGCCCGCGAGGCCTGGGCGCTGGCGGCCGAGGCGCTGGCGTCCGGTCGCTACCGGCTGGTCGTGCTCGACGAGATCACCTACGCGATCAACTACGGCTGGATCCCTGCCGACGAGGTGTGGGACGCCCTGCGCGGCCGGGCGTCCACCACCAACGTCATCTGCACCGGGCGCAACGCCCCGCCCGCACTGGTGGACCTGGCCGACACGGTCACCGAGATGCGCAACATCAAGCACGCCTACGAGTCGGGCGTCCGGGCGCGACGCGGCATCGACTACTGACCCGTGAGGGTCCCGTGGCCGGGCGTCAGTGGCTAGGCTGATGGCGTCCCCGACCGTCCCGTTCGTCAGGAGTGCACCCATGGATCCGAACAACCTCCAGGAGTTCCTCGAGGAAGCGCCGGCCCAGCGGGAGAACCTGCGGCAGTTCATCGACAAGCTCGTCAACCAGGGCTACACCGTGGGGGACGCCGAGGGTCCCGACCCGGCGCTCATCGACCCGGGCGGCCGCGCGGTCGAGACGTGGCGGGAGGACTACCCCTACGACGAGCTGCTGACCCGCGACGCGTACGAGGCCGAGAAGTACCTCCTCCAGGTCGAGCTACTGAAGCTGCAGTACTGGAGCCAGGACAACGACGTCCGCCACATCCTGCTGTTCGAGGGCCGGGACGCCGCGGGCAAGGGTGGCACGATCAAGCGCTTCACCGAGCACCTCAACCCCCGTGCCGCGCGCGTGGTGGCGCTGACCAAGCCGACCACCACCGAGCAGGGGCAGTGGTACTTCCAGCGCTACATCAACCACTTCCCGACGTCGGGCGAGATCGTGATGTTCGACCGGTCCTGGTACAACCGGGCCGGCGTCGAGCGCGTGATGGGCTTCTGCAGCGACGAGCAGTACGAGACCTTCATGCGGCAGGCGCCCGCGTTCGAGCAGATGATCATCGACGAGGGCATCCAGCTGACCAAGTTCTGGTTCTCGGTGACCCAGCGCGAGCAGCGCACCCGGTTCGCGATCCGCCAGATCGACCCCGTGCGCCGCTGGAAGCTGTCGCCGATGGACCTCGAGTCGCTGGACCGGTGGGAGGACTACACCTCCGCCAAGGAGGCGATGTTCGAGCGCACCGACACCGACCACGCCCCGTGGATCACGATCCGCTCGAACGACAAGAAGCGCGCGCGCCTCAACGCGATGCGCGCGTTCCTGAGCAAGTTCGACTACGACGGGCGCGACGACTCGGTCGTGTATGAACCCGACCCCAACATCGTGGGCCGCGGCCGCGACACGGTCGGCGACTGATCACCTCCGTCACTCCCGGCGCGGGGGCGGACCCACCCAGTACCAGAGCCACGCCCCGCCGAGCAGGCCGATCGCGCCCACGGTGAGGGCGGCGGCCGACAGGGACGCCACCGCGGCCAGCCCGCTGACGAGCAGCGGCCCCGCGGCCTGACCCAGCCCGGTGACGAGTCGCCACCCGGCGAGGAACTGGTGGCGGCCGACCGCGGGGGAGGCGTCCGAGCCCAGGGTGAGGACGATGCCCGAGCTGATGCCGTTGCCGACGCCCAGGCCCAGCGCGATCGCGGTCAGGCCGGCTGCCGTCGCGGTGAGGGGCAGCAGGCCGAAGGCGGCGCCCATGATCACCATCGCGGGGACGGCCACGGCCCGGCGGCCGAGCCGGTCCATCATCGAGCCGCCGAGGTAGAACAGGGTCAGGTCGATCGCCGAGGACGCCGCGAAGATCAGGCTCGTCTCGGCCGGCCCGAGGCCGATCTCGGCGGCCCAGAGGGGGAGCAGGGCGTCCCGCGTGGCGCGCACGAGCATGAGGGCGGCGGCGCCGATCCCGACCGTCAGCAGGGTGCGGGTGTGCGCGCGCAGCACGGACGCCATCCTGGTCGGTTCGCCGCTGTCGTGGTGTTCGGGCTCGGGGAGGTCGGGGAGCAGCGCGCTCGTGGCGGCGGCCGCCAGCGAGGTGATGATCGCCAGCCAGTAGGCGGCCCGCAGGTCGAACACGGTGACGACGGCGGCGCCGGCCAGGGGGCCGAGCAACGCGCCCACGCGGAAGACGCCGCCGAGGGTCGACAGGGCGCGGGCCCGGAACCGGAAGGGGATGAACTCGGTCAGGAAGGACTGGCGTCCGATGATGAGGACCGCGCCCGACAGGCCCATGACGAGCACCGCGGCGGCGAGCACCCACAGGTGCGTCGCGAAGCCGGCGACGGCCATGCACGCGGCGTCCAGGATGAGCGAGCCGACGATGGCGCGCCGCTCGCCCACCCGCTGGGTGAGCGCGCCCGCCGGCAGTGCGCCGAGCAGGCCGCCGATGCCGAGCAGGGCCACGACGAACGCCGCCTGGGCGGTGGTGGCGCCGAGGTCGTGCGCGGTGAGCGCGATGAGGGGCGTGACCGCCCCGAACCCGATGAACGACAGGGTCGTGGGCAGGTAGACCGAGATCGCGAGCCGGCGCCACTGCTTGCCGGAGAGCGATTCGTCGGTCACGTCGCCAGAACCTACACCCGGGCCCTTGGGAGGGGAGGGGGTGACCGCTACGCTCATGGTTGAAAGAGCAACTAGTGGGGGAGCTGGTGATGGGCAAGAAGAAGGTGGCGTCGAGCGATCGCGCCGCGCGCGTGGCCGCGATGCGGGCCGAGCAGGCGCGCAAGGAGCGCCGGTGGCGGATCGGGATCGCGGCCGCCGCCGCCATCCCCGTGGTGGCGCTCGTCGTCGCCCTCGTCCTGCCCCTGGCGATGGGGATGCGCTCGAACGAGACGCCGGTGGCGTCGGGCCCGATCGAGGGCGTCCAGACGTTCAGCGGGCTGACCGCGAACCACGTCTCGACCGCCGTCCAGTACGCGCAGCACCCGCCCGTCGGCGGCGACCACACCGGCTACTGGCAGAACTGCGGCATCTACGACGAGCCGATCGACCCCATCGAGCCGGCGGTGCACTCGCTGGAGCACGGTGCGGTGTGGATCACCTACGACCCCTCCCTGTCCTCGGATGAGGTCGGAACACTGCGCGCGCTGGCGCGCAACAAGCCCTACGCGATGCTGAGCCCCATGGAGGGCCTGCCCGCACCGATCGTCGCCAGCGCGTGGGGCCTGCAGATCACGGCCGAGTCGGCCTCCGACGAGCGCCTGCCGAGCTTCCTGGCCACGTACATGCAGGGCCCGCAGACGCCCGAGCGCGGGGCGTCCTGCTTCGGTGGCGTCGGGACGCCGAGCCGATGACCCGCCGCTACGTCCTCATCGCGGCCGTGGTGGCTGCGGTCGCGCTCGCTGCCGCATCCTTCCTGTTCGGACGCCTCAGCGTCGGCGAGTCCGCCACCCGGCCCACCGCCGTGGACGTGGGGTTCGCCCGCGACATGGCCGTCCACCACCAGCAGGCCGTGCTGATGTCGGAACTGCTGCGCGAGCGGGGGAGCGACGCCGAACTGAAGGCCATCGCCGTCGACATGGTGCTGACCCAGACCAACCAGGTCGGCCAGATGCAGGGCTGGCTGGCCCTGTGGGGCGAGCCGTTCGCCACCGACGAGCCGCCGATGCGCTGGATGGGTGGGTCGCACGCCCACCACGCGGCTGATGCGCCCATGACCGGGATTGCGACGCAGGAGCAGCTGAACTCGCTGGAGGGGGCGTCCGGCGTCGACGCCGAGCGGACCTACCTCGAGCTGATGATCCCGCACCACCAGGGCGGCGTCGAGATGGCCCAGCACGCCGTCGACCACGCCTCGCTCCCGGCCGTGCGTGAGCTCGCCCAGTCGATGCTGCAGGCGCAGGCGACCGAGCTGGAGACCCTGCAGAAGTTCCTGGACGCCCGGACGCCCTAGACTTGTCCGTCGAGCCCCCGTAGCTCAATGGATAGAGCACCGGCCTTCTAATCCGATGGTTGCCCGTTCGAGTCGGGCCGGGGGCGCTGATCCCCTAGTCAGAGGCATATCGGTTTCGGCGAGGAGGCCCGAAAAGGGCCCTGGTACCAACTTTGGTACCAACTTTGAGTCTTGGGCGACATCGAAACGCCTAGAGGAGCGGCCCGATTTCGCTCTTGTCGCCGAGGGGGTCGCGCCCCAAATAGACACTCATGGTCATGGATGCATCTGAGTGCCCGAGCTGGTCGGCGATTACGGCCACCGGCACGCCGGCCTCGGACAACAGGGTGGCAACGGTTCTGCGGAAGGTGTGGGGGATCGCCCAGGTGAAGCCCGCGCCGTCCAGGACATCACGCGTCCACTTGCCGAGGTTGCTGTCACCGGGCGGGACGTTGTTCGGCCCATACTTGCGCAGGCCGTTCGGCAGCACGTGCTCCTGAGGGAAGCCGAGGGAGAACACGTAGGGATCTGGGTGTTCCCACCCGAGCATGACCTGCCGTCGGTGGCGCAGCCGCCCGAGCAACCACTGCGGAAGGTTGTTGATGCGGTCGGAGCTGGTCGACTTCGTCCCCCGGATGCGGACCCGCCCGGTCTCCAGATCGGCGTCCTCCCACAAGAGCAGGCGCGCTTCGTTGATCCGCGCACCGGTTCCCGCCATGAAGGCCATCAGGTCTGCTGTGGCAGCCCACTTGCGTTGGGTGCGGGGATTGGTCGCGGTTCGCGCCAAGGAGTCGGCATGCTCGAGCACCTTGGCGCGTTCGGCCCTGGTGAAGGCGCGTTTCCTGTTCCTCACCGACTGAAGCGCCCTAGGTTTCGTGCCGCTCTTATACGGGTTGCGGCTCTCGGGTGAGGGTCGCGTAGTGGGCTGCCTCGTACTCGGCGGGGGGGACTGCTGCACGAGGAGGTGACATTCGATCTGTGGGGCCGAGAGGTCCTGCTGGAAGGATGTTGACCATGCCCAGACCCCATCCGAAGGAGTTCCGTGACGACGTGGTCGCGGTGGTCCGTCGTGGCGAGGCTCCGATTGCCCAGATCGCCAAGGACTTCGGGATCAGTGAGTCGTGTCTGCGGAACTGGCTGCAGCGCGCTGATGTCGAGGACGGCCACCGGCCCGGTGTGACCAGCGCGGAGTCGGCCGAGCTGCGGGAGTTGAAGCGCCGTAACCGGCTGCTGGAGCAGGAGAACGAGATCCTGCGTCGGGCAGCGGCGTATTTGTCGCAGGCCAACTTGCCGGGAAAATGACGCTTCTATGCCTGATGTCAAGTCATGCGGGTTTGGAGTTCGCGGAAGAGGGCGCGGGCGACGTAGCGTTTGAGGCAGCGGCGGATTTCGCGGGGCGTGAGCCCTTCAGTGCGGCGTCGTTCGACGTAGGCGCGTGTGCCTGGGTCGAAGCTCATGCGTGTGCGGACGATGACGTCGATGGCGAGCTTGTCAAGATTTCTGTGTAAGGGATCCTCTTGTTGTTGTTCGAATCTAGAGGTAGCGGTTGATGCGTTCGGGGTAGACGAGGGCGAGTTGGGCCAGAGCTTGTTTCCAGTTCGTCACGATCTGTCCCTCGACGAGCCGGCCGGGGGCCTTGCGTTTGCCGGCGGGTTGGCCGGCTTCCTTGGCGCGGTCACGAGCGCGTTTGTCCTCGATGGTGCAGATCGCTAGCCACAAGAGTTTGACCACCGCAGTGTCGTTGGGGAAGTGCCCGCGGTTCTTCGACACCTTCCGTAGTTGGTAGTTCAGGCTCTCGATGCTGTTGGTGGTGTAGATCACCTTCCGCAGGGCCGGCGGAAAGGCCAGGAACGGGATGAAGCGTTCCCACGCGTTCTCCCACGTCTTGACCGCGTGGGGGTACTTCTTGCCCCACTGGCCGTCAGCGAACGCGTCCAGCTCGCTGCGCGCGGCCTTCGCGTCTGAGGCGGTGTAGATCGGCTTCAACGCCGCCGCCACGGCCTTGCGGTCCTGGTAGCCGACGAACCGCATCGCAGCCCGGATCAAATGGACGACACAGGTTTGCACGGTCGCTTCGTTCCAGGTCGCCTCGATCGCCTCCGGCAGCCCGACCAGGCCGTCGCAGCACACGATGAGGACATCGCGGATGCCGCGGTTGGCCAGGTCGGCGCACACGCCGGCCCAGAACTTCGCTCCTTCGGTGGTTTGCAGCCAGATGAGTATTGGTGTCTCGGAGCACCACCGGTATTGCCGTTGAGCACCACTTGTTCGTGCGCGTGTTCTCGTCGTTGAGCGCCACCGAGTATTCGGCTTCAGCACCACCTTCTTAGGCTCCTTCTGCCGCGTGGCCAATCACGCGGCAGAAGGAGTAGTTCGGATGGTACGCAGGATCAAGGCGAAGCTGGTGTTGAGGCTTCGCGCGGAGGGGTTCTCGGCGCGGCAGATCGAGGCGCAGGGGATGTCGCGGCACTCGGTCATCGCGGTGTTCGACGCCGCCGACCGTGAGGGTATCGACTATCGCGAGGTCGCCGATGTCGACGACGCGGAGGTGTATGCGCGATTGTTTCCGGGGCGGGGTGAGCACGAGAGTGTTCGCGCGCAGCCGGACTGGGACCGGGTCCACAAGGAGCTCGCGAAGGTCGGGGTGACGCTGAAGCTGCTGCATGGCGAGTACGTCGACGCCTGCCGGGCGGACGGGTCGCCGGCGATGGGCTACGACAGGTTCTGTAAGACCTACCAGCAGCACGTCCTCGTGATCGGGGCGGCGTCGCGGGTCGGGCACAAGGCCGGGCAGTCGGTTGAGGTCGACTGGTCGGGCAAGACGATGCAGCTGACCGACCCTGTCACCGGGCAGCAGACGCGGGTCTGCTTGTTCGTCGCGACGTTGCCGTTCTCACGGTTCGCGTTCGTCGAGCCGACGCTGGACATGAAGCAGGACACCTGGCTGCGCGCCCACGTCGCGATGTTCGACTGGTTCGGCGGCTCCGTCCCGCGGATCATCCCGGACAACCTGAAGACCGGGGTGATCTCCCACCCGGCGGAGGGTGAGGTGGTCCTCAACGACGCGTATCGGGAGCTCGCGGCGCACTACTCGGCGGCGGTGCTGCCGGGACGGATCAAGAAGCCGAAGGACAAGGCGAGCGTCGAGAACACCGTCGGCAACATCGCCACCTGGGTGATCGCGGCGCTGCGGAACCAGACGTTCGCGACGTTGCCGGAGTTGCGGGCTGCGGTCTACGAGCGGATGACGGCGTTCAACGCGGAACCGTTCCAGAAGCGCGCCGGCTCCCGCTTGGGCGTGTTCGAGGGTGAGGAGAAGCCGCTGCTGCGGCCGCTCCCGACCGTTGCGTTCGAGATCTCCCAGTGGGTCTACGGCCGCAAGGTTCAGAAGAACGGGCATGTCGTGTTCGAGAAGAACTTCTACTCCGTCCCCTACGTGAACATCGGCCGCGCGGTCGATCTGCGAGTCACCGACAGGATGCTCGAGGTGTTCGCCGGGCAGGACAGACTGACCAGTCATCTGCTTGCCCCGGTCGGGACGGTGAACGAGTACCGCACCCACGACAGCGATCTGCCCGACGGTCCGCAGTATCGGCAGTGGGACGCCCCACGGATCCGGGAATGGGCGGCGAGGATCGGGGAGAACACCACGATCGTCGTGAACCGGATCTTCGAGTCGGTGCCCGTCGACGAGCAGGGCATCAGCGCCGCACTGGCCGTGCTCCGCATGACACGCCGGTACTCCGCCGACCGCGTCGAAGCTGCCGCCGGCGTCGCTCTCGCGTCGAGGGTGAGGTCGCCGCGCTACGCGCACCTGCGGCCCATCCTCGAGACCAGGCAAGACGACCCCGCAGGCCGTGAGGCATGGTCGACACCCGCGGCGGAGCCGGCCGGGTATGTCCGCGGCGCCGACTACTACGCCGGAGACGCCCGATGAGCCGGCTCGACTCGGAGACGAAGCGGAAGCTGCGGGAGATGGGCGTCGCGTCGCTGGTCGACGCGTTCGAGGCCCAGGACGATGCCCTCACGATCGGGGTGGTGTTTGAGGAGCGGATCAAGATCGCTGTCGACGACGCCCACGCGGCGTTCACCCACTCCAAGGTCGAGGGCCTGATCCGCCGGGCCGGGCTGCGCTACCCGAACGCGGACCTGCGACGCGTTGACATGCTCGAGCAACGCGGGCTCGACAGGGGCGTGATCGCTCAGCTCGGGACCTGCCAGTTCATCGGCAGGCAGCAGAACGTCGTTTTCCAAGGGTTCACCGGGTCCGGGAAGTCCTACCTCGGGTCCGCGTTGGCGAAGCAGGCGTGTCAGCACCGCTACCGGGCGCACTACATCCGGATGCCCGACCTCGAAGAATCCTGGGCCGCTGCACGGGACCGGCCAGCGGGGAGAGAGAAGTGGCTGCGAAAGTACGCCGCGTTCACGCTCCTCGTGATCGACGAATGGCTCCTCGACCCACCCACCGACGACGTCCGGTCCATGCTGCTCGAGCTCCTCGAACGGCGCTACGACGCCACCTCGACGGTGTTCTGCACCCAGTACGCGAAGAAGGACTGGCACCAACGCCTCGGCTCCGGCGTCCACGCCGACGCGATCATGGACCGCATCGTCCACAACACCGTCTGGATCGAAACCGGCGACGTCAACATGCGCGAACACACCGCCACGAACAGCTGAACCGGGCCGGTGGGCGCTGCTCCGCGAGGGGCGGTGCTCACCGGCAATATCGGCTGGTGCCGAACCGCAATATCCGGTGGTGCTCAATCGCAATATTCAGTGGTGCTCAACGGTCCGAATACTCAGCCAGATGCCGAGCACGTGCTTGATGCCGTCCATGTCCACCCCGACGGCCAGGTGGGCGGCCTTGTTCGTCACGTGCGCGCCGTCACGGACCTTGACCATGATCGCGTCCAAGTAGATGACCGGGTACAAGGCGTCCAGAGCGCGTTGCTGCCACGCGAGGACCTCATCGGCGACGGTGTCGGTGATCTTGCTGATCGTCTCGTGTGACAACTCCGTACCCAGCGTGGACCGCAGGAAGTACTCGATGTCACGCACCGTCATCCCGCCGGCGTACAAGGCGATGATCATCTCATCGAGCTCGTTCAACCGGCGCGTCCCTTTCGGTACCAGGCGTGGCTCGAACGTGCCCAGCCGGTCCCGCGGGAGGTCCAAGTCGACGTCCCCGACCTGGGTCGCGACCGTCTTCGGAGTCGTCCCGTTACGCGAGTTCGGGAACGCCGAGGCGTGCGGGTCACCCTTCTCGTAGCCGAGGTGGTCGGTGAGTTCGACCTGCGTGCCGCGCTCGAGGGGAGCCTGTCAAGTTGTCTGTGTGTGAGTGGGTCGGTTCACTTTCAGTTGATGTGGTTGTCGAGTCGGTCGGGGAAGGCGATGAGGAGGGCGCCGAGGGCAGCCTTCCAGCCTTGGGTGGTGGCGCCTTCTACGAGGTAGCCCGGTGCGGTGCGGGGCTCTCCCTTGGGTTTGCCGGCCTCCTTGGCTCGGGCGCGGGCCCGCTTGTCCTCGATGTCGCGGATCGCCAGCCACAACAGCTTGACCACGGAGTCGTCGTTGGGGAAATGGCCGCGGTTCTTGATGATCTTGCGTAGCTGGTAATTCAGCGACTCGATCGCATTCGTCGTGTAGATGATCCGTCTCACTTCGGGTGGGAATTCCAGGAACGGGATGAAGCGTTCCCACGCGTTCTCCCATGTCGCGACGGTCGCGGGATACTTCTTGCCCAAATCACTGGCAGCGAACTCGAGCAGGGCGGTCTCGGCGGCCTCCACGGTCGGTGCGGTGTAGACCGGCCGCAGCGCCGCGGCGACCCGCCTGCGGTCGGTGTAGGACACGAACCGCATCGACGCGCGGATCAGGTGCACCGTGCACGTCTGCACGATCGCGCGCGGCCAGGTGGCTTCGATGGCCTCGGGGAACCCGGTCAGCCCATCGCAACACACGATCAGGGTGTCGGTGATGCCGCGGTTACGGAGCTCGGCCAGCACGCCGGCCCAGAACTTCGCGCCCTCGCTGGTCTGAACCCAGATCCCGAGTACGTGTTTCACTCCGTCCAGGTCGATACCGACCGCGATGTGGGCGGCCTTGTTGCGGACCTGGTGGCTGTCGCGGACCTTGACCACCAGCGCGTCGAGGTAGATGACCGGATAGACCGGGTCCAACGGCCGGGACTGCCACGCCTTGACCTCGTCGAGGACCGCGTCGGTGATCTTGCTGATCGTCTCGTGCGACAGCTCGGTGCCGATCGTGCGCGCGAGGTGGGCCTGGATGTCACGGATCGTCATCCCGCCCGCGTACAGGCTGATGATCATGTCAGCCAGCCCGCCGACCTGCCGTTCGCCCTTGGGCACCAGCCGGGGCTCGAAGGTCGAGTGCCGGTCCCGCGGAATGTCCAACGGTATCGACCCGACCTCGGAATGCACCGTCTTCGGGGTCGTCCCATTCCGGGAATTCGGCAACACCCGACCCGCCGGGTCGCCTTTCCGGTAACCCAGATGCGAGGTCAACTCGGCGCCCAACCCACGCTCGAGAACGGCCTTGATCATTTCCGGGATGAAACCGCCATCCCCGGTCAGCTGCAGGTCGCCGTCGTCGATCCGGCCCATCAAGTCGTCCAGCAGGCCGGCGTCCAACATGTCCTGGATCGCCTCCCGCGCCGACGGGCGAGCACCCTCCAGCGGCCCGAACGGCCCCGACACAGTCTCGTCGTTCGTCGTCATCGTCACAGTCTCTACTCCCTTGAGTCAGGGACCCCTCCCACACAGACCATCTGACACCCCCCTCGAGGGCGGCCTTGATCAAACCCGGGATGAACCCGCCATCCCCGGCCAGATCGATCTCGCCGGCATCGATGCGGGCGAACAAACCGTCCAGAGCGCCCGAAGCCACCAGGTCAGCGGCAGCCTTCGATCCCGGAGCCTCAGCCCGCAAAGCACGTCGCTCGGCAGCAGACAGCCTGTTCGAATGATTCGTCGTATCGGTCACAACACTCATCATGGTTCCTTCCGGTAGAAGGACCGCTTACACAAACCATCTGACAGCACCTCGATGGCACACCCCGTTCGACACCGACCAGGGCTCGATGGAGCAGCAGATGCGCGCCGAGCGTGACCGCCGTGCGGCGATCCTCACGGCCGAGGGTGTCAAGCAGTCCCAGATCCTCACCGCCGAGGGTGAGAAGCAGGCCGCGATCCTGCGCGCCGAGGGGCAGGCGCAGTCCGCGATCCTCCAGGCCCAGGGTGAGTCGCGCGCCATCCTCCAGGTCTTCGACGCGATCCACCGCGGCAAGCCCGACTCCAAGCTGCTCGCCTACCAGTACCTGCAGATGCTGCCCGAGCTGACCAACGGCACCTCGGACAAGCTGTGGGTCATCCCCACCGAGTTCACCGCGGCGCTGGGCACCATCGCCCGCGGCTTCGGCGGCTCGCCCGGCGGTAGCGGCCCGTCCGACGACGACGACTCCGGACCCACGCCCGAGGTCGACTTCGGCCCGGGTGGCCCGATGATGGCCTCCGGGCTGGCCGAGACCAGTCTGCAGGACCCCGACGAGGCGCTTGCCCAGGCCCGCAGCGAGGCGCAGCAGGCGACCTCCGAGGCGACCGCGGCCGGTGAGCGCTCCGGCAGCCCGTTCTCCCGCTCGGCCGAGCGCGGGCAGCGGCCCGCCGAGAGCGAGCGGCGCGACGCCGGACGGACCCGGCCGCGCGACGAGTCGCGGTTCGCGCCGCCGGCCGGGACCGTGCCGGGGCAGGAGTTCCCGCCCCCGCCGCCGAGCGCGAACCAGCCCGGCCCGACCGCGGGTCCGCCGAGCACCGCGGTGCCGCCGGCGCCCGACACTCCGCCGGCGCCCGACGCGCCTCCGCCCGCCCGGCCGGAAGGCGACGAGGAGCGGCCGGGTCAGTAGGGCACTGGCCCGCCTCGCCACCTGCGACCGGTGAACCTGGCCCATCCACGGACAGAGTTCACCGGTCGCAGGCGTCGGGGCCGTCGGCGTGGATCAGCCGCCGCCGTCACCCAGACTTGCCCGCGGGTGCAGTCTCAGCTCTGACGCAGGTCCGGGTGCTCCGGCGAGGGTGCTGCCGAGGCTCTTCGTGACGGCGAGCATGAGGCGGGCGCAGATCACGTCGAGGTCGAAGGAGATCGTCGCGAGCTCCGGTTGTGCGAGTCGCCCGGCGGGGATGTCGTCGACGCCGATGACCGCGAGCCGTGCGGGCACCTCGATGCCGGCGGCCCGGGCAGCAGTGAGCACGGCCAGAGCGACGTCGTCGTTGTAGGCGCACACCCCGGTGACACCGGCCTCGACGCACGAGCGGAGCTCCGCCGTCGATACCGCGCCACTCGGGGACCCCAGGATCAGGGGATCGGGCAGCGCCAGCTCGCGGCAGACGGCCGTCACCCCGGAGAGGCGCCCCTCGGCCAGGCCGGTGAGGCGAGGGTCCGCCGGGAGCGCGTACGCGAGCCGCTGACGTCCGGCGGCCACCATCGCCTCGGCCTGGGCGCGTCCGACCGCCGCAGTCGGAACGGGCACGTCGTGGACTCCGTCGGCGTCCCGTGCCGATGAGTGCGAGACCGTCCACCGCGCCACGGGGATCCGTAGCTCACGGATCGGGTCGATGCGCTCGGGGTCGAGGTCGACGAGGACGATGACGGCTGCCGGCAGCAGCTCCCGGCAGAGAGCACCGAGGTCGTCACCTGCGAACGAGAGCTTGGCGAGCAGGTGCAGGCCGGCGCGTGAGCAGGCCGTGGTCAGTCGCTCGAGCAGCCCGACGAGGACGGGGCCCACCGGGACGTCGGGGACGACGAGCAGCACGAGGTCGCTGCGTCCCCGGGCGAGCGCGCGGGCGGCACCCGATCGGACGTAGCCGAGCTCGGCGGCGGCGGCACGCACGCGTTCGCGCGTGTGTTCCGGGATGCTCTGACCGGGCTTGTCGTTGAGGACGTAGCTCACGGTTGCCGTGGACACGCCGGTTGCGGAGGCGACGTCCGCCAACGTCGGGCGTCGCACCACTGCCTCACCTCCGTGACGAGGATCACGAACCGGATGAACTGCCGACCCTTGACGGGCCCGCGACTCCACCCTATATTAGTTATGCGCATAAGTGCAGCGCTTAAGTTTCCAATGGAGGAGATTGGCATGCCCACGAACAGCCGTGCCTGGTGGCACGAGGCGGTTGTCTACCAGATCTACGTGCGTTCCTTCGCCGACGCCGACGGCGACGGTCTCGGGGACCTCGCGGGTGTCCGCTCGCGCCTCGACCATCTCGAGAGCCTCGGGGTCGACGTCATCTGGCTCACGCCCTTCTACCCCTCGCCCATGGCGGACAACGGGTACGACGTCAGTGACTACGAGGCGGTGGACCCGCGCTTCGGTTCCGAGGGGGACCTCGACGATCTCATCGCCGACATCCACCGCCGTGGTATGAGGGTGATCATCGATGTGGTCCTCAACCACACGTCGATCGACCATCCATGGTTCGTGGAGTCGCGCAGCACGCGCTCGTCGTCTCGACGCGACTGGTACATCTGGCGGCCCCCGAGGGACGGGGTGGAACCAGGCACGCCCGGCGCGGAGCCGACGAACTGGCTCGGCTTCTTCGCCCAGCCGACGTGGACGTACGACGAGGAGAGCGGTGAGTACTACCTTCACCTCTTCGCCCCGGAGCAGCCCGACCTCAACTGGGAGAACCAGGAGGTTCGCCAAGCGCTCTACGCGATGCTGCGCCGCTGGCTCGCCCGCGGCGTCGACGGGTTCCGCCTCGATGTCATCAACCTCATCTCCAAGAGGTATCCGCTGCAGGACGTGCCGACGCCGCACTCGAGCCACTACGGTGATGCCTCCTCGCAGTACACCTGCGGGCCACGGATGCTCGAGTTCCTCGACGAGCTGCGGGACCAGGTGTTCGACACCGCCGAGAAGACCCTGCTCACGGTGGGCGAGATGCCGGGGGCGACCGTCGAGGACGGGCTCGCCGTCACCGGCGGTGAGCGCCCCCGCCTCAGCATGATCTTCACGTTCGAGCACATGGACGTCGATCACGCGCCCGGCTGGGGCGGACGGTACGAGCCGAGGCCGTTCGACCTGCTCGCGCTGAAATCGACCATGGCACGCTGGCAGGAAGGACTGGGCCGTTCCGGGTGGAACAGTCTCTACTTCGGCAACCACGACCAGGCCCGCGTCGCCTCCCGCTTCGGTTCCCGGTCGCCGGCGCACGCGGTCGCCTCGGCGAAGATGCTCGCCACGGTTCTCCACCTGCACCGTGGAACGCCTTACATCTACCAGGGCGACGAGATCGGCATGCGCAACTACCCGTTCGCGAGCATCGAGCAGTTCGCCGACATCGATGCGCACAACTCGTGGGCGTACGGCCGGGCACTGGGTGTCCCGCCGGAACGGCTCCTTGCGGGCCTGCGCCAGAACGGCCGCGACAACGCTCGCACGCCCATGCAGTGGGACGCGTCGGAGCACGGGGGATTCACCACCGGTACTCCGTGGCTGCCGCTCAACCCGAACACCTCCGAGGTCAACGTCGAGGCTCAGATCGACGACGCGGACTCGGTCCTCGCCCACTACCGACGCCTCATCGAGCTGCGTCACAGCAATGACATCGTGGTCTTCGGTGACTACCGCCTCCTCGCCCGCGACCACGAGTACCTGTACGCCTTCGAGCGGACGCTCGGCGACGAGCGATGGATCGTGGTCGCGAACTTCTCCGACGAGGAGCTCGATGTCGCTGCGGCTCTCGGCGGCGCCGTCGGTGCCGCCGAGCTGATACTCGGGACTCACCACGAGCCGCCCGAGGGTGCGGTCCTGCAGCGGCTGCGCCCCTGGGAGGCCCAGATCTGCCGTGTGCTCAAGGGGAGTGAGCAGTGATGGCATCGACCCCCTCGGCATCGGTGAGCAAGAGGCTCGTCCTGGTCACGGTGACCGCAGCGCTGGGCTTCTTCCTCTTCGGCTACGACACGGCCGTCATCAACGGGGCTATCGACGCGCTCGCCGACCACTACGGCCTCGGCAGTGGCCTCAAGGGCTTCGCGGTCTCCTCTGCCCTGCTCGGTTGCGTCATCGGCGCGTGGTTCGCCGGCCCGCTGTCGAACCGCGTCGGCCGGGTGCCAGTCATGCTCACCTCGTCCGTCCTCTTCCTCGTGTCGGCGATAGGTACTGGCCTCGCGTTCGGCATCACCGATCTCATCGTGTGGCGGGTCGTCGGCGGTCTCGGAGTCGGCGCCGCCTCCGTCATCGCCCCCACCTACATCGCCGAGATCTCTCCAGCACACATGCGCGGGCGCCTCGTCTCGGTGCAGGGCCTCGCGGGTGTCACCGGCATCGCGGTCTCGCTCTTCGTCGATGCCGGCCTGGCGTGGCAGGCCGGCGGTGCCGCGAACCCCCTCTGGTTCGACCTGCCCGCGTGGCGGTGGATGTTCATCCTCGAGGCGGTTCCGGCCATCGCCTACGGCGTCGCCGCACTGAGGGTGCCGGAGTCACCGCGATACCTCGTCGGCCTCGGGCGCGACGCGGACGCCGAGCACGTGCTGAGGACCTGCACGGGCCTGGCCGACCCACGCGCGAAGATCGAGGAGATCCGTGGCTCGCTGCAGACGGACCGCCGCGCATCGCTACGCGATCTCGCGGGTCGGGCGTTCGGGCTCAAGCCGATCGTGTGGGTAGGCATCCTCGTCGCGGCCGCCCAGCAGTTCGTCGGTATCAACGTCATCTTCTACTACTCGACCACCCTCTGGCGCTCGGTCGGATTCGGTGAGTCGAACGCACTGCTCATCACCGCGATCACCTCCCTCATCAACATTAGCGCGACGGTGCTCTCGCTCCTGCTCATCGACAAGGTTGGCAGGCGCCTGCTCATGCTCTCCGGGTCACTCGGCATGGCGGTGACCCTCGGGCTCATGGCACTCGCGTTCTCGCAGGCGATCACCACCGTCGCTGGTGAGGTCCTGCTGCCGGGCGTCTGGGGTGTGGTCGCCCTCGTCAGCGCCAACCTGTTCGTCGCCTTCTTCGGCGTGACCTGGGGCTCGGTCATGTGGGTGCTGCTCGGCGAGATGTTCCCCAACCGAATCCGTGCCGGGGCGATGGCCGTCTCGACCGCCGTGAACTGGCTGTCGAACTTCGCCATCTCGACCACCTTCCCCGTGATGGCGGCGATCTCGTTGACCGGCTCGTACAGTTTCTACGCACTCAGCGCCCTCGCGTCGTTCTTCCTCGTGAAGCACCTCGTCAAGGAGACGGCGGGCATCGAGCTCGAGGACATGGACAGTCAGCTCCGACACACGCCTGCCCCGGATCACGGCAATCGGTAGCCGGGCGAACCCCACCGCACCGATCGGTGTGCTCCGTCGGTCCACGACCGACGGAGCACACCTGTGGCCGTTCGGGTGAGGGCATGCTCGTCACCGCCACCGTCGATGACCTGGCACGGGAGGCCGACGCGCGCGCCGCGGTGGACAACCTGGCCGCGACCGCCCGGCTGCGGCTGCGCCCGGTGTACGGCTCGCAGGACTCCGCCTTCGCGGCCGCCCTGCCGCTGGGCCTGGTGCTGCCCAAGCACATCAAGATCCCGGCCGAGCTGAGGGAGAAGCTGTGACCACGACAGACCAGACCCAGCAGCGGACCGGCCGGGGAACACGAGCCGGCAAGCCAGCGCCGGTGCGGCCGCGGCGCCCGCCGATGCGCGGCTGGCTCGGGCGCGGGCGCGGGCAGTCCTTCTACCTGCAGACCCCGGCCGAGTGGCGCGGCCCCTTGGGCGCCCATCGGGTGTGCTCGACTCTGCCGACGGGCGTGTGGTTACTCAACTGCCCATGGGCGTGCGTCCGCAGATGTTCGTGGGATGTGACTGCGTATGCTCCTAGGTCCGGCCGCCGCGTCACTGCTTCTTGAGCAGGCCTGTCAATCCTGCAAGCAAGATGCCCGTCTGTAGCCAACCGAACCCCTTCAGCACAATCAAGCACCATGCCAGCCACAGTGGTTCGACGACGGTCCAAGTCGATGGGATGACTGCGGCCGCCGAGGGAATTACCACTGCCGTCCCGTACAGCCAAGGATTCAGAGTACTTGGTCCGAAACAGTAGGTTAGGGCACTCGCGACGATTGCGGCACCAATGAGCCAGACGCCAGCGAGCAAGGGATAGTACCCATATCCGGCGAACATCCCATAGGTCCTGCGAGCCATTCTCGCCCACAAGGGAGATTTATTGGTCGTAATGGTGGCCGCGTGAAACCGCAGTCTCTTAGCGTCCGATGGGCGACCGTGGCGCTCAAACACTGATGCGATCTCGTGCCAAGGCTGGATGGAAAATTCAGTGCTATTCACCGAGGACAGCCACGTCTTCATGACGGCGACCGAGGTCAAGCTGCCGCCCAATTCATTTATGCGCCATCCCGCAGCTGTAAGTTCCATAGGCGGGCTGCCGTGAGACTCCAAGACGCCCACTTGGGCCTGCGTCACGTTCATTCCACCCGATAAAGAGGCACTATCAAGCACTAACCCTCCAATGTTCGCCCCTTCAAGGTTGAGGGGCCAATCCCCATTCCCCCCAAGACTGCCGCCTCGCAAATATATCCTCCCCTTGATCTCGGCCCCTGGGGCGCGAACCTGACTGGCGCAGGAGAATCCAGCATCTAGGAAACAGCTTCCTCCGATGACCGCACGATCGAGCGCGAGAGTCTCCTCTCCAAGGTAGTCGAAGGTTGCGCCGCGCGCCGAGAGTTGGCCATCGATCTTAATGCCTAAGGCGGAAATCGGCCCATTTGTTTCCAATCCATCCAGCATCAGGTTTCCGCCAATGCGAGCGTTTGAAATTTCGAGCACGGGCTTGGAAGCCCAATCCATGCCGACCCCGTTCAAAATCATCCTCATTTGTTTGCGATCAAGTGTTGCTGAATCGAGTCGAACGCTCCCACCGATAGATGCGTGAGGAGCATACACTGCACTTAGTTCCACTCTCATCAAGGTCAATTCACGGCCGATTCTGACTGCCTCGAGGTTGAGGATCCCCTGCGCGTTATCCATCGACCGGGCGCCAGTCATTACCAAAGATCCGCCAATTTCAGCGCCAGCAGCTCGCACTTCACCCGAGTAGGTGAATCCGTCATTCAGTAAAACACTCTCCGCGATTCGCGCTCCATCCACACTGAGTGCAGGATTTGATCCATTATCAAGACAAGCACCAGCCATCAGCACCTGGCCGCCGATGTGGGCACCTAGTGCGCGAACCTCACCCGTTGCAGTGAACCCGTCGTTCAAGAAGAGGCCGCCGCCGATGCGCACCCTGTCCAAATGGAGGGCTTGGCCGCCCTCGTCCTTGAGTGTCGCGCCAGCCATGACTAGCGGGCCATCTATGACTGCCCCAATGAGCCGGAGAGCGCCCGAGGCGGTAAAGCCATCCTTGAGGAAGGCGGAACCAGAAATGCGGGCCCCTTCCAAGTTCAGCGCAACACCGGAGTCATTCCTGAGGCATGCTCCTGACATTTCGACTGTTCCGCTAATAGTTGCACCAATTGCTCGTAGCTCTCCGGTGGCTCTGAAGCCCTCATCCAGGACCACGTTGCCGTCGATTCGGGCGCCATCTAATATCATCGCGAATCCGTCGTCACTTGAGAGGTTCGCGCCGCTCATGAGGAGTTGTAGACCGATAACCGCGCCCGGGGCGCGAAGTTGGCCCGAAGTGCGTAGCCGTCCCAGTGAGAGCCCGCCCAAGATGCGCGTGCCGTCCATGCTTAGCGCGACGCCGGTCGCGCTTTCGACGCGGGCGCCTGTCATTTCGAGTTGTCCGTTGATATTCGCACCGCTGGCATCCACCCCTCCAGAGGCTTTGATGTCAGACAGATTCAGCGAACCGTGGGTGATACGCAGTCCCTGCACGTCTAGCCCAGGAAGGTAGCTGCCCGCGAAGCTCAAAGCAGGCATCGTCGCTCGTCTTAGGTCAGGCTGATGGGTGAAGAAGCACTGCTCGAGTTCCACGGGGTAGTCGAGGGATACACCTTGTAGATCAAGGGTGCCCGCTATGCGGGCGCCGACGAGTCGCAGCCCTCGCGGGTCGGGCGCCAAGGTCGGGTCCAGTAGGAGCACACGAAGTTCCTCTGCGCGCAGCGGCGTGGCCTTGGGATCCGAGGGATCTGGGTGGCTTGGATCTGCTGCTCCGCTCGTTGGCGCGTGGAGTGGCCTGCCAGCCGTTGCTGCAGTTCGAAGGTCATGCTGCCACCCACCCATGGGGAACATCATGGAGCACCATTCCCGCAGTTGCGACTCCTTTGAGTGACCGGCGACGAGTGAATCCTCAGGGGGACTTGGGGAGTTCCGGCCGGTCCCCAACGCTTCGGCTGCGATTGGTGCAAAGCCGCTCCTGCCCGGATGGAGCTCAAGAACGCCCAGGTGACGAGCAGTGATCCGCTCATACCGCCGGAAGTGCGGTCCATCTTGACGATCATTGTCACATCTCTGCTGACATGGTCCAGAGTCGAGTGTCTGCAGTATCGCAGAGTCGCGGTGGAGGCCGAACTCGGCGAGGGTCGCGACTTCAGTCGCCGGCGCCTTACACGAATCGTCCCGGCCTGGTCGACGCCGTCGCACCTGCCTAGGAGCCTGCTGAACAAGGCGTCTATCTGACGGCGGGTTGGACGTGGGTGGCGGGTGGGACGCCGCCGCGGCTGTCGAGCCGCGAGTGTGAGTCAGCGCAGTTGAGTGCGACAGCGGGGTCGTCGCGCTTGTCTGAGGGTCGTGGTGGACCCGTGTGGTTTGGTGTTCAAGCTCGTTCCGGGGCTGGTCAGGCGATCGCCCAGCCGGTGTTGCCGAAGCTGAGGCCGAGGTTCAGGAGGCGGCGGAGGTTGATCGCCGCGACTCGTTGGTGGAGCCAGTTGTCGTTCTTCGTGACGCCTCGGTAGGGCACTTTTCGGTTGCCTCGGGCCAGCCACGCGATCGTGCGTTCGACCATGGGCCGGTACCGGCGGTAGGTGGCTTGGAAGCCCTCGCCGGCGGCCCGTTGGCGGTGTGCGCGTTGCAGCAGGTCGTGGGGGTGCAGCTGGATGGTGCGGCCTTTCGCGGCGGTCGTGCATCGCTGCCTGAACGGGCAGGCCCGGCAGGCGATGCCGAACACCGCCTTGCGGGTCTTGGTGATGGTCTTCGTTACTCCTGCTGGGCAGGTCAGGGTGCCGGCGGCAGGGTCGTGGGTGAAGTCGTCGATGGTGAACCCGTCCTCGACGGCCGGCCGGATCGGCCAGGGTTTGACCAGCGGCACCCACCTCTTGGCCTCAAGGACGGCGAGCATGTCGCCGGTGGCGTAGGCCGAATCGCCCAGCACCTCGACCGGGCTGTCGATGGTCGGATCAGCCACCACCAGCCTGGCACCGACGGTGGCGTCGCTGTTGTCCGGCCCGGCGGCCTTGGTCAACTCGACCATGGTCGCGAGGCCGGTGTCGGGCTCGATCACCACGTGGGCCTTGAACCCGTCCTGGCGGCGCTCCACGGTCTTGTGCGCATGCCGCGCATCAGGGTCGACCGTTGAGATGACCCGGTCCGGGGCGACCCGGCGGGCGATCCGCCACCGGCCATCCGTGCCGACGGAACCCTCGGCTGGTTCAACATCCTGACCGGCCACCAAGGCGAGCAACGCGACCGCCTCGGCCGGCTTGCCGCCAGCAGCCGTGATCGCTTCGGCGTCCAGGCCGGCGAGCAGGGCGAGCGCGTCGTTGACCAGCGCCGTGACCAGTTCGTCGCGGGCCTGGCGGTCGTCCCACGCGATCCGCGGCTTGCCGGTGCTGTCGTACCCCTGGCCGGTCAGCGCGGCCAGCCGGGTGCAGCGCTGCTCGATTACCTGCTGGGCGCCGGGCACCTCCCGGCCCACCCGGCGCACCTGCGCGATCAGCTGGGTGACCGTGTCCTGCCTTGCCACCGCGTCATCCAGGATCGTCGAGTCCAGGGCACGCCGCGTCCGGCCCTTCACCGCACCCGTGGCGTCAATCACGTCCCGGACCACCTCGAAGATCCGCTGCGGCCGCTCCGACGCTGCCAGCCGAGCCCGCCACACCGTCAACGACGACGCATCAAACGCCTTCTTGTCGACCGGGTAGCCACACGCCGCTTTCCACCGCAGGTCGAACGTGAGCGCTTCGACGGCTTCCCGATCGGACAAACCGTTCAACGCCTGCAGCACGATCACCGAGGCGATCACCTCGCCCGGGATCGATGGCCGGCCCCGCCCCGACGGGAACAGGTCGGCGAACAACGCGTCCGGGAACAGGCGGTGCCGGTGCTCGGCCAAGAACCGGAACACGCTGCCAGCCGGCAACAAATGCCCCGCCAGCGACTCCACGTCCAACACATCCCGCTGCGGACTCGACTCACCCTGCACAACCCAACAATTCCAGCCAGCTGCCGGTCAGTCCCGTGGGCACGCGGACAGATTGTTCAGCAGGCTCCTAGACGTGTAGCAGCCGACCCGATTGGGTTGCGCTGTCGCTCTGGCTGACCCGGTTGCCGTGATGCCATTTCCCCGCCTCGTCCCGATACTCGAAGTCCAACGATTGTCTCCGGCCGTGGGCTCCGCGGCAATTGAGTTCTCTACGCATCTTGACAGATGGCAGCTTGAACGACACGAGGGTGATCCTCGGAGAGTTCGGGCAGCCCCACCGTGTGCGACTTGTGCTCCTTGAAAAACACCACCGCTCGCGCATAATGGTGGTCGTGACGCACGACATGTTCAATGAAGTATCGCTTATGGTCGGCGTTGTTGGAGACCGCGAGCTGCCCCCTTACCAAGTACTCGCGTTGGACGTCCAAGGTGCTTGGGACAGCGCCATGAAGTCCGAACTCCGAGATATTCCACCGCGTGCCGGAATCACTGACGGCATCTTGTTCGATATTCAAGAGCGTCACACCTCCTGGGGAGCGGACGCGGCGGTGCTCGAGGCAGTCCTGCATGTCTTGGGGCGCGCTAGCGATCTAGCGGCGGGAGCCGTCTTGGGCGAGGTAGTCCGAAGGTTCTTTGAGAAGGTCTCCGAGCGGATGGGAGAAGCGAGCCATCTTCCGATCCCTCGCGACGGAGCGATCAACACGGCGACGTGGCGAGTTGCTTTGGCCTACGGGGTAGACCGAGGCTCGCTGATCGTGACCCGGGAGCGGGAGTTGGTGGAGGGTGGGTGGGTAATCGGTCTCCGGAGCCTGGACTCGACCGAGTACTCCGTGGAGGTGACGCCCCTCGGTGGAGGAGGAGTACAAAGCCTCATCACCCGCTTTGGGGACAACCCTTCCAATTAGCGTCAACCCGGGTAATCCAGAGGATCGCAGGTTCAAGGGAAAACGGGGCCGCTTGACGCAGTAGAACGGCAGGCGACCCTCCGCACCGCGCACTACCGTGTTACGGCCGCGGGGGGAGAAGCGAAGGCGTTGCGCCTCAAGGCAGAGCGCGACCGAGCTCGCGGCTGTCGACGCCGGTTGAAGACTGACCCCGTGTCGCCGGTCGAATTCTGACCCCCATGGCTGACTCTCGGCTCATTCGAGTCGGGGGGGGTCGTGGAGGGTGTTGGGCGTGGAGGACTGGGCTGAGATCCGCCGGTTGCATCGGGCGGAGGGGATGGCGATCAAGGCGATCGCCCGCCGGTTGAATGTGTCACGGAACACGGGGAGGTCGGCGATCGCCTCCGACGGGCCGCCGAGGTATGAGGGCTATTCGCAGTTGGCTGTGGTGCCTTGGCTGGTCAAGCGGTGTTGCCGCGCCCGGTGGGCGCTGCGGAGCAGGATACGGGCTTGGTAGTGGTCGCTGTTGCGGTAGCCGCGCCCGGTCCGCTTGATGTGCTTGATTGCGGTATTCGCTGCTTCGGTGCGGGCGTTCGTCACGCCGGTGGCGATGGTCACTTCGATGGCGGGCCACCAGGCGGTGATGGTCGCGGCGAACCGGTCGGTCTCGTCGGTGTCGGCGGCGACCACCCAGGCGTCGAAGCGGGTCTTCGCGGCGCGGGCTTCCTCGATGGTGTGGCTGGCCAGGATCAGCCTGAGGGCTTCCTTGACGCCCCAGGCAGCGCCCAGTTCGCCGGTCGGGTCGTCGGCGGCGAGCACCTGTTCCAGGCGTGCCCGTCCGCGTGGGCTGAGCGTGTCGTAGCCGCGTAGCAGCAGCATCCGGTGCGCCCAGGCCGGGTCGACCTTCCGGCCACGCCGCTGGTGCACCTCGTGGGCGAGGCGTTGCCGAACCCGGGTCACGCACTGGTTTCCCAGCTGGACTAGGTGGAACGGGTCGACCGCGATCTTCGCGTTCGGTAGGCAGCCGGTGACGGCCTTCTTGAACGCGGCCGAGGGGTCGATCGCTACCACTGTGACACGGTCCCGCCAGGCCTGGCTACGGGCGGTCAACCAGCCTTCGACAGCGGCGCTGTCACGGCCATCGACGACGCCGAGGACCTGGCCGCAGCGGGTGTTCACAATCGTGGTCATCCATGGCTCGACCCGGGACCAGCCGCCAGTGTCGGGGTCCCGGTACCAGCGCACCTTCCGGTAGCGATGCTCATCGACGCCGAGCTGGGTGACGTGCAGAGCATTGGTATCGGGCAGCGTGTCGATCGCGCTGTTCACCGTCTTCTGGGCAGTCCACCAGGCGACCCCGAAGCTGGCGGCCACAGCGGCGACGGGCCGGCCGTGATCGATCACGGCCTCCAACAGGCCCCGCCGTAGCCGACTCGTGCACCGAGCCCGCACCGGCAACTCTGCTGTGGCTTGGGTGAACGTCCGCCGCGAGCACGCCCCCTCCGCACACACCAGCCGCGGCTTCACGACGATGACCTCGACGCTGCCAGCGTGCGGGATGTCCTTCACGCGTTGCCGACACCAGGCATGGACCCGGGCCGACACCACCCCGCAGTCAGGGCAGCCATCGGCCACAGTGTCGGCCTGCACGATCACGCGTCGACCGCCCAAGGGCAGGTCGACCGCGTCGATCACGTGGTAGTCGGGCAGGTTGAAGATCACGCTCGCAGCGTCACGCCGCGAGCACGTAGGCTCGATCACAGCTCGTGGTCCTTGTCCGGGAGGATGCTTCGCAACACCCATCCCAGCGCAAGGCCACGAGCCCTTGCATCAACGACCCACCACGCTCAACTACGAGTAGCCCCTAGAAGTTTCCCTCAGCCAGCTCCTTGAGCGCGGCCTTCTCCAGCTCCGCTTCCGCGAGCAGACGCTTCAGGGTCGCGTTCTGCTTCTCCAACTCCTTCAGGCGCTTTGCGTCGTCGGCCTTGAGGCCGCCGTACTGGTTCCGCCACCGGTAGTACGTCTGCTCGGACACCCCCAGCTCCCGGCACACCGCCGCGACGTCCTGACCATCGGTGAGCATCCTGTCGGCCTGCCCGAGCTTACCGACGACCTGCTCCGGGGTGTGACGCTTCCTGCTGTTCGTCATGATCTGACCAGTCTCCCTGCCCGCGACCGCGGGCAAAAGGACGACTCTCATAACGACTGGACCTACGAAACGGGGTCAGCCCACTTGCACCTGACCCTCAAGGAATCCCGCGGCCGGCTCAAGGAATCCTGCGGCCGGCCGTCAAGGCAAGAACATCAATGACCGCCGGGAAGCACCAGCTACCCACGGCCGAACATCCGCAATTGCCGCGCCTGGTGCGTGGGTCAGGCGACCTTGTTCGCGTACCGCTGACGGGCAGCCTCGCCGCTGGTGCCCACGAAGGTGCCGATCGCGGACCAGGGCATGCCGGCTTCGCGTGCCTTGCGGATGGCGTCGATCAGGTGGCGTTCGGCTTGGGAACGTTCCGCGACCGCTGCGCGAAGCAGGGCAACAGCCCCGGTGTCGAGTTCGTCGGCCGGGTTGGGTTCGTAGGATTCGAAGCGCGCCGCGAGTTCGTCGGCGTGCTGCAGGATCTCTTCAACAGTGCGCGGCATGGTCATCACCTCAGGAACTTATCGCGAGCTTGCATGGCGTGGACGATGACGTGTGCTTGGTCGCCATCGACGTATCCGACTTCCAGGAAGATCGCGGCCTGGTTGGGGCCCACGATCATGGTGAATCCGTCGCCGAGGTCCCAGATGCGGACCGGGTTCCGGTATGCGTGGAGGATCTCGGTCTCGTCGAGTCCGTGCTTGAGCGCGGACGGGGCGAGGATGGGATCCTCCGTCACGACTCCAAAATAACTTGCCGAGGTGGCGTGGTCAACGCCCGAGCCCGAACATCCGCAATTGCCGCCCCTGGGGCTGGTTGACCTGGTCTCGGACACCGTGGCCGACCTTGTGGCAGAAGGTGAGGCCGTCTCCGAAGGGGTGTCACCCCACGGGGTTCGGACCGGAGTTGGTCGTGTCAACGCCCCGGGGGCGGCGGAGGGAGGAGATCGTGCCGACGGCCGCGAGCGCTCCGTCACGCAAGGCGCCCGCCACCGGGCTCTGCACCTGGCCAAGTCGCCCGACGCGGCGAGAGGCGCTCACCAGTCGCGTCGTGGCCGGTCGCCGCTCTGCATCGTAGGCCGCCAGCGCCGTTGTCACTGAGTCCGCCGCGTTCAGATGCTGGGCCAGCGCCCCGGCGTCCTCGATCGCGGAGCAGGCACCCCGCCCGAGGTTGGGCGTCATTGCGTGGGCGGCGTCGCCGAGCAGCCCGACGTGTCCGAAGGCGAAGGGTGCCAGTGGTAGGGCGAGATCGTGGGTGTCGTGCTGCAAGAGGTCCGTCGTCGCCGCCAGGATGGCCGGGATCGGAGTGTGCCAGTCGCCGAAGGCGGCACGGACGGAGGCCAGGTCGTCCCTGTGACGTGCGGGCTGGTTGGCAGTGGCGTACCAGTAGATGCGGCCGTCGACCAGTCGAGCGAACCCGAACCTGCGTCCCCGCCCCCAGGTCTCCCCGCCGGCCTCGTGGGTTTCCACTTCCGCCAGACCCCGGTAGGACGTGTACCCCGCGTACAAGGCTCCCCTGTAGCGCGGGTGTAGCGCGCCCCGGACCGTGCTGTGGATACCGTCTGCCGCCACGACGAGGTCGGCGCGCAGTTCCTCGGCAGCGCCCCGGACAGTCACTCCGGTAGCGTCAGGGTCCACCCCAGTGACGGCGAACCGCGTCCTGACCGTGATGTGTGGACCGAACTGGTCGGTGATCCGGTCGTACAACTGCGCACGGTGGATCATGACAGGCGACCTGGCGCCGAGGTCCGTGCCCCGGACGACCCAGCGGCCGCTCGCCAACCGCATCCCCAAGGCCCCGGGCGCGGCGTCCGCCTCAACACCACGCCCAGTCGACCCAGCACGGCGACCGCCGAGGGCCAGATCGACAGTCCGGCACCGACCTCGCCGGTCGTCTGGGCCCGCTCCAGAATGATGACGCGCCACCCCACCTGCTGCAGGGCGACCGCCGCCGCAGCCCCGCCGATCCCGGCGCCCACCACGACCGCTGTCCGCATTCCGCTACTCTATGCTTGTAGAGTGCGAGTGGGAAGAAGGGTCACGTGAAGAAGGCTGTCGTGCTCGGTGAGGAGCGGCGGGACGCGATCGCGGACGCCGCCATCCACCTCGTGGCCAACCGCGGGCTGCGTGGGTTGACCCATCGCGCGGTGGACGCCGAGGTCGGGCTGCCGCCCGGCTCGACCTCGTACTACCTGCGCACCCGCCAGGCCCTGCTCGCCGCCTGCCTGGACCGGTTGCTGGCCCTGGACGAGAGTGCGATCCTCCCGGCGAGCCCGGACGTGTCGGTGCTGGACGTACTGGTGGCCGGGGTCGTTCGCATCGCGCGTGACCGTCCAGAGAGGCCAATCGCGCGATACGAGTTGGCGCTCGAGGCCACGCGCCAACCCGAACTCCGTGCGCTCATGGACCAGCAGGCCCTCCGCCTCCGCACCGCTCTGGCCCGCCTGCTCGACGGGGCCGGTATCCCCGACGCTGAGGACGCCGCGTGGCCCGTTGCCGCCATGCTGGATGGGTTGATTCGCGACCGGGTCTCCGGCCTCAGCGCCACGCTGTCCCAGTCCACCTACGAGGCGTCAGTGCGACGCTCTGTCACGGCGCTGCTCCGCGGCCTCGCCCTCACACCCTGACGCCCTGCCAAAGGGAGGGTACGAGTTCCTTGTCGAGCAAGGTGAGACCACGTGCCCTACTGAGCGTGGGCGAGGCGCTCTGCCTTTAGCGACTCTGCTTCCTCGTGAGCCACTTCGGCCAAACGATCGGACACGCGAGCCAGCGCCTCTTCGAACGCTTCGGCGCGCAGAAGTGACTTCTTGTTTCCGGGGCGCGCGGCGCCGCGGCCACCCACCTCGGAAACTCGCTTGGCGCCTTTGCGACGGTAGTTGCCGACGTGCTTGTTCCGCGCTTTGCGCACGCGCTTGTGCAGCACCAGCAGCTCGTCTTCGCTGAGCTCGGACATTCGTTCTGGTTCGATCTCACGAATGAGGTCTAGCTCAGAGCGTTTCAGGACCCACAGGTACTCTTCCACGGTTTCACCGTAGCATCGCGGCGGCGGCCAGCTCGTGTGGGGCCGAACGGCCAGTTGAGTGGCATCCGGGCGATCCTGACATCCCGCCGCTGCGGCCGGCGGCGTCCCGGCGGACGCCATCGACACGGCGCCCGCGAGGGCGAGGGCGAGGGCCAGGCTGACCCCACGGCCAACAATGGACTGGCTCATCCCCTCCACTCTCGCAATACCCTGCCAGGCCGCTCGTCAGAGGTAGACGAATTTGTCTACATTGCCCACGCTGGTGGTATGGCCGAGACGACGATGATCTGTGCGGTCCGGGGCAGTTCAGTGTGACCCAGGGCCTGCCGGGCGAGCACGCCCACCGCTGCGGCACGCCGGTGTTGCAGCGGCGTGTCGGTGGGTAATGTCTTCGCGATGGCGCCCAGCGCTTGGTCGAGGTCGAGCCCGTCCGCGGCTCCTACACGGCCCCAAATGTCGCAGTGGCCGTCTTTGAACCCGGCCACGATCATGGTGCGGGCCCCGGCTGCTTCGCGTTCACGCTCGGCGGCCAGGGCGGGATCGGCCAGGAGGATCCAACCGTCGACCCGGCCACGGACCCTCGACCAGGGTTGCATGGTGAGCGCGATGGTGCACTGCCGGTCGACGAAGGCGCACGCTGCGGCGTCCAGGCCCGCCAAGACGCACGCTCGGGCGACGCGGGCCGCTTCGAAGAACCGCACGTCACCGTTGCATACGGCCTGCCACTGCCGGGGCCATCGGCTTCTGCCCGAAGGCGGTCATGAAACCTGCTCAGTACGGGGTTCACGTCACAGTTTGCTCAGTGGGGCAGGCTCTGGGCACCGGTGCACGGCGGCTCACCCCGACGCTCAACCCGACGCTCCGGCCGAGCTGGCTAGGTGTGGGTGGCGTGTTCGCGCTCGGCGTGGTCGAAGGGCTCAAGCTGGAAAGTGGAGTGCTCGACGCTGACGTCGAAGTGCGCGGCGACGCACTCCTGGAGGTCGCCGAGCATGCAGGCGGAGTGGCCGTCGTGGAAGCAGCTGTCGTCGAGGACGACGTGGGCGGTGAGCACGGGCAGGCCGGTGGCGATGGTGGAGGCGTGCAGGTCGTGGACGCCCTGGACGTGGGGGACGGCGAGCAGGTGCTTCCGGACGTCCTCGAGGTCCAGCCCGGGGGGTGTTGATTCGAGCAGGATGCTGCTCGCCTCGCGGAGGATGGTGACGGCGCGGGGGACGATGAGGGCGGCGATGAGCATGCCGGCGAGGGCGTCGATGCGGGTCCAACCGGTGAGGGCGATCACGATGGCGCTGATGATGACGGCCACCGACCCGAGGGCGTCGTTGACAACCTCCAGAAAGGCGGCGCGCATGTTGAGGTTGGCGCCACGTCCCGAACTGAGGACCATCATCGAGATGAGGTTGCCGAGCAGTCCGATGACGCCGAAGACGAGCAGGCCGGTGGCGGTGACGTCGGGAGGTTCGAGCAGTCGCCTGACGCCTTCGATGAACGCGTAGCTCCCCACGGCCAGCAGGACGGCGGCCTGCGCGCCGGCGGCGAGCACCTCGGCGCGGCGGTACCCCCAGGTCCGTTCGGGGCTGGGTGGGCGCAGCGCGAGTGAGGCCGCGAGCAGGGCGATCAGCAGGCCCGACGCGTCGACGAGCATGTGGCCTGCGTCGATGATCAGGGCAAGGCTGTTGGTCCACAGGGCGCCGATCACCTCGGCGACCAGGATCGTGGCGGTGATCGCGAAGGCGATCGCGAGCTTCGTCCGGTGGGTGTTGGGCGTGGCGTGGTGGTGGTTCTCCTACATCGACACGCAGAGCACCCGTCTGGGCGGCCCGAACTTCAGCCAGATCCCCATCAACCGCGCCCACTGCCCGGTCAACGACATGTTCCGCGACGGGTTCCACCAACACGCGGTCCACGGTGGGATCGCCCCCTATCGTCCCAACTCCCTGGATGGCGGCAACTCTGCCGAGGCCGGCGAAGCGGACGGCGCCTTCATCGACGTCCCGCTACCCGTGGCCGGCGAGAAGGTCCGCAGGCTCGCGGCCAGCTTCGACGACCACTTCAGCCAGGTGACACTGTTCGTTCGATCGCTGAGCGGTGTCGAGCGTCAGCACCTGGCGCGCGCCTACACCTTCGAGCTCGGCAAGTGCTACCAGGAGGCGATCCGCGTCCGCCAGCTGCAGTGCCTGGCCAACGTGGACGCCGATCTGTGTGCCCAGGTCGCCAAGGGCCTGGGCCTGACCGCGCCGGAGCCGACCATCGAGCCGGCCACGGACGTCCGTCCCAGCCCGGCGCTGTCGCAGGTCGGGGGCACGTGGCCGGTGACCGGACGCAAGATCGCCCTGGTCGCGGACGCCGACACCGCGCCCGCCCTCATCAGCGAGGCGAAGGAGGCCGTCACGGCAGCGGGCATGCTGCCGTTCGTCGTTGCGCCGGCCGGCGGGCATCTCGGCGACGTGGTCGTCGACCGGACCTTCCTCACGGCTGCGTCGATCGAGTTCGACGCCGCCCTGCTGTTGGCGGCCCCCGTCCCGGCACCGGACGCCGACCCGACCTTCGACGCCAAGGCGGGCCAATCGACCGACGGGAAACCGGTGGATCCACGGGTCGTGAAGGTGGTCGCCGAGATGTTCCGGCATTCCAAGGCGATCGGTTGCTCGCCGGACGCCCAACCTGTCCTTGCGGCTGCGGGTGTTCCCGCCGATGCCGCCGGCGTTGTGGTGGGCCAACCGGGCGAGTCCGTGGAACAGCTTGCACGGCTCCTGACCGAACACCGTGTCTGGGATCGGTTCGCAGCGGTGCCCGAGGAGGAACCTGCCGGGACGTGAGCCATCGGCGACCTGTGCGCGGGGCATCGGCGTCATCACCGTGGCGCGGGGAAGCGCGCAGGCCTACTGTGAGTCATGGAGATCACCCGCACTTCTCTCGACACGACCAGGGGATCCGCCGACTGGTTCACCGGGGATGTCTACCTGGATCCGGTCGCCGCTGCGCCGCCGCCGTCCCGCCTCACCGCCAACCTGGTCCACTTCATGCCGGGCGCGCGCACCAACTGGCACCTGCACGCGCTGAGCCAGACCGTCTACGTCACCGAGGGTGTCGGGCTGTGCCAGCGACGCGGGGGCCCGGTCGAGGTGATCAGGGCCGGCGACCGCGTGCTGTTCGAGGCCAACGAGGAGCATTGGCACGGCGCTGCCCCGAACCGCCTCATGGTCCACCTGGCCATCAACGAGTCCGACGAGCAGAACCCAGCCGTCCAGTGGCTTGAGCCGGTCACCAACGCGGACTACTCGGCCGCTCCACCGATCGACTGAAGCCGCGCCGCCGCTCCGCGAACGTCCGCGCGAACCACGGTTCAACCTGACCCGTCGCAGGGTCGACCCTCACGCCACCTCGGAGTGACGGACGGCGCGCCGGACGAGGTGGACTGCCACGGTCCAGGCGGCCACCGCGAGCAGGACGATGAGGTAGTCGGTCGGCTCGGGGAGCAGGTCGAGGCGGAACTGCCACCGCGCAAGGGGGATCACCGGTGCCAGGGAACCGAGGAGCGCCAACGAGATCGCCAACAAGGCGGTGCGGAGGCGTGGCTGGATCAGCACCGACAGGGTCAGCCCGGCGTACAGCAGGGTGTACGTGACGCCGAACTGGGCCACGCGGACATCATCGGTCCGGGACACCAGGGCCAGGTAGACCCCGAACGCGGCCACGCTCAGCAGGACGCCGGCCGGCACGACGAACCCGGCCAGGATGCTCAGGTAACTCCGGCTCGACACCGGGGCCGGCCGCGCCCACAGCGGCAGCAGGAGTGACGGGACGGTGATCGGCAGGATCGAGATCAGCGAGCCCTGCCCCGCCACATACGGGAAGCCCACCCCGAACAGGCGGACCATGCCGATGAGCAGGGCGGTGCAGACGACCAGTGACAGGTTGAGCTTCATCACGTCCAGCAGGCCGCGCACGATCGACTGGCCGCGGTGCAGCACGACCAGCAGCAGCCCCGGAGAACTGTCGGTCAGGACGATGTCGGCCACGCCGAGCGCGGCCTGCGCGCTCGCCGGCGGTGCCACCGAGAGCTGTGCCTGCTGCATCGCGGGCAGGTCGGTGAGCCCGTCGCCGACGACCGTCACCCGCTCGCCGCCGTCGCGGAGCTCTCCGACCACGTCGCCCATCTGTGCCGGTGTCAGGCCCCCGAACAGGCGGTACTCGCGCACCGCTGTCGCCCACTGGTCGCGTGGCAGCGCCTCGAGTTCGGCGCCCGACAGGCCACCGTTGGGCAGCAGGGCACGCTCGTCCTCCTCGGACAGTCCTGCCGCGCGCAGCGCCGCGAGCACCTCGACGGGTGCGTCCCTGGCGAAAACCTTGAGGTGGACGCCGGAGGCCTGGAAGGCGCGGACCACACCCATCGCGTCGGGGTGGAGGTGGCGTCGGGGTTCGATCACGCACAGGGGGACGAGCCCTTCGGGGAGGCGGGGGTGGCCGTGTGCGTCCACCAGCGTGGTGTCGATCGGGCCGCGGGCCAGGACCAGCGCCTCGTCGGACGCCCCCGATCGTCCGAGCAGGGTGGGCTCGGCCAGCACGTACAGGAACGGGTCGTCGGGGTCGTCGAAGGCCACGGCGAACCAGCCCAGTGTGGCGAGGTGGGACGCCTGGACGAGGATGGCGCGCTCCTCACCTTCGCAGGAGCGGGCGTACAGGTCGACCAGCGGGCCACGCTCCGTGGCGCTGAGGGCGATGTCGCCAAGGGTTCGCCTCAGTTCCGCGATGCTCGGCCAGGCGTCCGGATCGTCGGCCGCACCGTCGTGCCGCTCCGGTTCAGCCGGGGGGAGGGGCTCGACCCTCAGGTCGGTGCCCGAGAGCAGGTCCACCTCGGTGAAGCAGATCACCGTCGATTCGGCCAGCAGTTCCACCGAGCGGGCGCTGTGGACCACGGCACCGAGCCGGGCCAGGTCTGCCGTTCCGGTGGCGTAGGCCACCACGATCATCAAGTACAGGCCGGTGGGCAGCAGGGAGAAGATGACCGGGGCAGCGTCCACGAACGCGTCCCCAGGCTCGCCCACGTCGAGGCGGAAGTACTTCGCCAGCAGGATCAGTGCGTACACCGACACAACGACGAGCAGGCCGCTGAGGATGCGCGCGACCAGCCGCTCCAGCGGGGTGGGGCGGGACGCCAGAGCCGTGCGCTGGCTGAGTTGAGCCTGGATCAGGCGGTCGGCGCCGACGCGCTGGGCGATGTAGCGCCCGCGCCCCGAGAGGCAGACGCTGCCGGCCAGCACCTCGTCCCCGGCCTGGACGCGCTCCCAGCCGCGCTGGCCGGTGACCTGGGCCGTGTCGACCAGCATGGCGCCGGCCCCGGTGACGATTCCATCGACCTGGAACTGGTCGCCGGGGTAGATCACGATCAGGTCTCCGGGCACGATGCGGTCGCTGTCGATGGCGCGGGGACGCCCGTCCCGGATCACCGTCGACCTGGTCCGGCCGGCCTGGCGCACGGCGTCGAGCCGCTTGGCGGCGAGGGACTCGTGGACGTTGCGGATCGTCGTGGAGAACCCGAGCAGCAGCAACGTCACGCCGGCCCCGATCCACTCGGAGAGGAGCAGCAGGATCACTGCCAGGCCGACCATGTTCAGGTTGAACACCGTGAAGATGCTCTCGCGACGAGCCTGCTGGAGGGTGCGCAACGGCTTGAGGTTGGTGGTGTTCTCCTGGCCGGCCTCCAGCCGGGCCTGGGCCTGGGCCTCGGTCAGGCCGGTCGCTGATTCGGCCACGGGGTCACGGGGCCGGACGGGACGCGAGCAGATCGAGACCCAACCGGAACGACAGGAACCGCGCAGCCTTCTGCCCGCGGACGCTGTTGCCCTGGGCGTCCAGCCGCGGCGCGTACGTGCCCAAGCCGCCCTTGCCGGGGGAGACGGTGACGATCCCACCGCCGATGCCGCTCTTGGCGGGGAGGCCGACCCGGTACAACCACGCGCCCGAGGTCTCGTACAGGCCCGCGACCAGCATCACCGCCAGGACGTGGTGGCACAGCTCGGCCGGCATGACGCGTTCGCCGGTGAGGGGGTTCACCCCACCGTCGGCGAGGGTCGCCCCCATGACGGCGAGGTCGTGCGCGGTCACCGACAGCGCGCTCTGCCGGGTGTACAGGTCGAGCGCGTCGTCGGGCTCCCCGGCCAACCGCCCACGGCTGTTCAGCAGCCAGGCGATGGCGCGGTTGCGGTCGTTGGTGGCGGACGCCGAGGCGTAGACCTCGTCGTCCACGGTCAGCGGGCGCCCCGCGAACGCCGACAGCCCGTCGCGAATGGCGGCCCAGCGCTCGTCGGTGGTGGCGCCGGGAACCAGCGCCGTCGTCGCGATCGCGCCGGCGTTCACCATCGGGTTGGTGCGGCCATCGGGGCCGGCCTCGACCGCTTCGAGCGAATTGAAGGGGAGGCCGGTGGCGTCGACGCCGACGAGTTCGTCGAGCCGATCCGCCCCGAGGGCGCGGGCGGCGAGCGCGAACACGAAGGGTTTGGCGACGCTCATGATCGTGAACGGGGTGGTCACGTCCCCGGCCTCCCACGCCGTGCCGTGCACGTCGATCAGGCTCACGCCGAAGGCGTCGGGATCAACACGCTCGAGGGCCGGGTAGACGGTGGAGGGTTCGCCGTCGCGAGCGTCGCTGAACCGCGCGAAAGCCTCCTGCACCGCCGCCCCCACATCGGGGGCGGCGGGCAGGTGCCCGGTCGAGACGAAACCAGAGGACGGCATGGGGTCAGGCGAGCTCTTCGGCCAGAGCCTTCTCGTCCTCGTCGGACAGCGAGGTCTGCAGAACGGTGCCGCCGAACTCCGACATGCCGGCGGCGAACTTGTCTTCGGTCAGCTTCGAGGCCAGCACGACCACGGCCGCCTTGCCCGGCTCCAGCAGGCCGTCCACCCGGGCCCGGAAGCCCGCGTTGATGCCCGACTTGCCGAGGCGTCCGACCAGCGCGCCCCACAGGCCGCCGACGAGGAGGCCGACGCCGGGGACCAGGAACAGCAGCCCGATGAGCATGCCCCAGAGGGCGCCGGACGCCGCGGTCGCACCCACGATGCCCTTGGCCGGGGTGTCGACGTGCTTCTTGCCGTCGTCGTCGACCCGGACGACAGCGAGGCCGGCGAGGTTGACGATGTGGTCGCGCTGCAGCTTGACGACGCGGTCGTGCGCCTGCTGCGCCACTGCGTGGTCGTCGTAACCGATGATGATGAGCTCTGACATGTGGTGCCTTCCTCTCAGCCCGGTGCGATGTGCGCAGGGGCTCTGTGCGCCCCATCCTTCAGGCCGGCGTCCGCGTGGGCATCACCCGGCACGGGTGATCCTGTGCGGGCGCGACCAAGGGATGGTTGAGGATGCTTGGCAAGGACACATGACCGCGTAGGAGGGGAGGCGCCATGAGCGCTGACGGAGGCAAGGGGCGCTGGCAGGAGCTCGCGAAGAACCCGCGGATCTGGCTGGGACTCGCGATCGCGGTACTGGCGATCGCCTTCATCCTGCAGAACCGGGACTCGGTCCAGGTCGACCTGCTGACGTTCCAGTTCAGCGCACCCCAGTGGGTGACGTTGCTGGTGGTGTTCCTGGCCGGCCTCGCCACCGGCCTGCTCTGGAGCCGACGGAAGCGCTGAGGTCAGAAGCCGAGCAGTCGTGCCTTGGCGGCGGTGAACTCCGCTTCGGTGAGAGCCCCCTGCTGGTGCAGGGCCGCGAGGCGTTCGAGTTGAGCGATGGTGTCCTCGGCCGGGGGGGCGGGCGCCGCCACCACGACGGTCGGCTGGGGAGGTTGCTGGACCGGCACCCGCTGCTGGGCCTTGGCCTGTTGACTGGCGGCCACATTGCCCGACACGCGGGTCGCCGTGCCGGCGATGACGGCTGTGCGGGCGGCGGTCCCGATGAGGCCGGG
This sequence comes from Propioniciclava sp. MC1595, assembly GCF_017569205.1. Taxonomy (GTDB): domain Bacteria; phylum Actinomycetota; class Actinomycetes; order Propionibacteriales; family Propionibacteriaceae; genus Propioniciclava. The sequence continues at coordinate 2,317,340 of NZ_CP071870.1, read as the reverse complement.
GCCTCCACGACGTGGACGGATCACAGTTGCTCCTCAGGTAGACGGTTGGTCGAGCGGTTCGTGGTCAGGTGAGGTTCCGGTCGGCGAGCTCGTCGGCCAGTGCGGCCTCGACAACCTCGGCCGGGATGCGCTGATTGTCGACGAGGACGCCGCCGGCCGCGCGCACGGCGTCCGTGAAGCGTTGCGCCCACAGGTTCTCCCACACGACGATGATCGCCGAGGTCCCGGGTTCGAGGAGGTCGGCCTCGTGGTCGAGGTCCTCGGTGCTGACCAAACCTTCGATGTCGTGGTCGAGGTCGGCGAACGCCGCGGCGGCGTCCGCCGGAAGGTCGTCGAGTTCGAACGCGGTGACCTGGCCGTCGGCCTCCTTGCGGACGAACACGAGGTCGATGATGTGCACGAGTTCGTTCTCCACCAGAGCGGTGAGCGCCGGGACGATGTCACCGGTGATCCTGGTGTCATCGAACGCGAACAAGGCGAACTCCACGGGTGCCAGGGGCATGGGAGGGGTCCTTTCCGACAGCGATGTTGGCCCCATGGTTGCGCCGCCCCGGTGCTCCGGGATCACCCGGAGGGGGTGGCCCGTTCGTCGGGCGAGCCGAGTCCGACTCGGACGGTCATGTCGAATCAGGCGTCGATGAGGCCGTGGCGCACGAAGGCCTCGTGCACGCCGCCTTCCTCGGGCGGGGAGGTGACCTCGTCTGCTGCCTCCCGCACGTGCTGCCGGGCGTTGCCCATCGCGATGCCGACGCCGGCGTGCCGCAGCATCTCCAGGTCGTTGTCGCTGTCGCCGATCGCGAGGGTGTCCCGGCGTGCGATGCCCAGATGCTCGGTGACCTGCTCGATGCCGGAGGCCTTGTGCACGCCCGCCAGCTGGATCTCGCCGATGGTCGCACCGGACAGCGGCACCGACGACGCGATGACGTCGAAATCCGCGGCGAAGGCGTCACGGATCTGCGCGAACGTCACCCCTGGCCCGTACACGAACACCACCTTGCTCACCGGCACGGTCGGCGGCTGCTCGGTCACCACAATCTCACCGAGGTAGGCGAAGAGGCCGCCCTCCAGCTGGGCCAGGGCGACGGCGTCCGGCACGGCACCGCGCAACAGTCCGCGCAACCGCGCCTGGATGCCCGGGGTGCCGAAGAGCCCACCCGCACCCTCGAAGAAGTAGTCGAGCCCGTGGCGTCCGAAGAAGTCGATGACCTGCCGCACCTGGCCGGCCTCCAGGCGCCGGTGCAGCAGTTCCACCCCGCCCACCTCGACGTAGGCCCCGGCCCCGCCGACGATGCCGTCGAAGCCGATGTCGGTGACGTCGGGCCACAACTCGGAGCGCGACCGCCCGGTGCACAGGAACACCAGGTGCCCGTTCGCGCGGGACGCACGGACGGCGTGCCGCGCACTGGCGGGGATGCGTCCGGAGTAATCGACGAGTGTCCCGTCGACGTCGAGGAAGACGGCCCGGCGGATCACCTCACCGACGCCTGAGGGGCCGACGCGGCCGACGGGAAGGAGCCGTCGTGGACGTCGGCCGCTCGGATCAGCGTTCTGCGCGGGCACCACCCCATGATGAACGCGGCCCAGCCCGCGGGAGATCACCCTGGGCGGGTGGAGGGGGCCGTGGACCTCGGCGAGGCACTCCGGGGGGACGTGCTGGGAGGAAGTCACGAGCCCTGCGCCGCGACGAGTTGCGCGGCACCGAAGACCGCTTCGTCGCGATGCGCCGGGCGGCGTCCGTCAGGTTCCGGACGAGCGGACCTCGCCGAGGACCTTCTTGAACAGCACCATCGGCAACAGGATGGCTGCGATGAGCACGCTCAGCCAGACGATCAGGGGAGCCAGCACCCACGTGGTGAGGCCCTCGATGCGCAGCCCTGCTGAGAAGGTGTGGGCGAGGAAGAGGCCGAGGAAACTCGTGACGAGTGCGATTCCGCCGCGCAGCGCGGGGGCGTGGCTGATCGCCATCTTCAGCACGAACGGTCCGAGCAGAATCTCCACGGCCGTGAAGACGATGACCGTGAGGATGAAGCCGAAAGGTTGCACGTTGAACCCCGGCAGGACGAGCGCGGTGACGAGTAGTCCGATCGCGTTGCCGATGAGGTGCAGGGCTGTGGAAGCCAAGAAGCGAAGCATGCGGTTCCCCTCAGGATCACGGCCGCGTGGACGACGCGCGCATCATCTCACAGGAGGACAGGAAGGCTGAACGTGAAGAACGCCGCCACGACGAAGGCGACGCCACTCAGCACGACGGTCAGGCGCTGGGCCCTTCGGCCGGAGATCTTCGACGAGATGCCGGCGAGGAACAGCACCGACGCGTGGAGCAGCGCGGCCAGGACGTAGTTGTCCTGGGTCTGGCCGGCCCGGTCGGCCTCGAGGGACGCCTCGGTCGCGACCTCCCGGAACCGATCCGCCTCCACGTCGGCGGCCAGTTCGTAGTCGGAGTCGAAGGGCGTCCCGGCGGGGAGTCCCCCCTCAGCCGCTGTGCCCAGCCACGCCTCGAACACCGGCACAAACTCCTGACGGAAGTGCGCCCGGATCTCGTCGGCCACCCGAGTGTTGCCCTCCACCTCGGCCTGGAACCAGTCCGAGAACAGCAGGATGTCGGTGGTCAGCTGCCGGTTCGCCACGTCGGATGCCGTCACCGAGTCGACGCGCGCGACCGTCGAGGCCCGGGTCGCCGAGGAGTACACCGTGCCCCACCGGGTCGCCTCATAACCGGTCCAGGCGGACAACAGCGTGGTCAGGGACAGGATGATCGCCGCCGTGAACATCCACCGGTGGAGGACGTGCTGTCCCGCACCGTCCGTCTGCTCGCTCATGGCGTATCCCCTCCGCAGTGGTGTGTCGACACTCCGCATCATGGCGGACCCGGGCCAGTTGCGCCCCGCGTACGCTCTAGGAGCGCGCACAAGGAGGCGACCGTGTTCAACATCACCGTGGGGATCCTCGCCATCATCGCGGGGCTGATCTTCTGCTTCCGCGGCTACCTCGCCATGCGAACGGTGATCGGGCTCTGGGCCGGGTTCGTCGGCTTCGGGGTCGGCGCCACCCTGTTCGCCTCGATCACCCAGCAGGGCCTGTTGACGGGCCCCTTGTCGTGGGTCGCGGCGATCGCGGGCGCCCTGCTCCTGGCCTGGCTGGCGTACGCGTTCTACGCCGCGGCGGTCATCATCACGATGGGTTCGGTAGGCTACGCGCTGGGCACCACGGTCGCCGGCCTGCTCGGGCTGCCCGCCTGGATGTACCTTCCGGCCGGGGTGGCCGCAGCGTTGCTGCTGGTCGTCATCGCCCTGGTCACCAACCTGCCGGCGGTGCTGCTCATCGTCGTCGCTGCGATCGGGGGCGCCTCAGCGATCGTGACCGGCGTCGCCTTCCTGGTGGGCCTGGTGCCCGCAGGGAACCTCGACCCCGACGTCGTTGCCCCGCTCATCGAGGACCACACCTGGTTGGCGGTGGCCCATCTCGTCCTGGTCATCGCCGGCATTGTCACGCAGTTGCGTCGCCGCTCCACCGCCAACCTCCGCGCGAGTTATCCATGACGGAGGTGGAGGGGCTCAGGCTCCACGGCCGCTTCGACGAGCGCGATGGGCCGGTCATCGTGCTGCTGCACGGCATCAACAGCGACGCTTCGTCATGGCGCGGACCGTGATCGACACCATCGGCCCCGGCCACGTCGGCGCGGCCTGACCCTTCGCGGGGGATGCGGCCGGGCGCCTTGATCGATGTGATGGCCGGATGGTTCCCCTCCACGTAAGGATCAGCCTGCGAGGCGAGCTGGATGACGCCGTTCGCGAAGAACTCGAGGGCTTCGTCGATCGTCCCCTGCCGGGCGGCCAACTCCTGTGCGGGACGGTGCCCGACCACGCGGCCCTGCTGGGAGTGCTGCAGCGGCTGCATTTGGCAGGCCTGGTCGTGGAGGACGTGGAGCACCTCCACCATGTGGAGCTGGAGGCAGGGCAGGCGGTGGCACGAATCCAGGTCGGCGGCTCTGTGGCTGACTACCTGTCGGAGGAATTCGCCACCGCGGTGTGCACCGAGTCGACGAGAACCACGATCGAGGTCAGGGTGCCCGACCAGACGGCGTTCTTCGCGGTGATGTCCCGCCTCGAAGCCCTCGCCCTGCAGGTGCTGGAGGTCCACTGTCGACTGGAGGTCGTGCCCCACGCCACCTGAGGGGTAGCTTTGATTTCACCGTACCGACGAGTCATTCAGGGGGTGTGGTCATGGGCTCCCCAGATGGTGTGACCGGTCTGGCGGCCGCACGAATTTCCGTCCCTCAGCCTCCGTCGTCGATGCTGATCCGACCGCACCTGACCCGGCTACTCGATGAGGCGACGCGGCGTCCCCTCACCATCGTCACCGGCGGTCCGGGCACAGGCAAGACCACGGCCGTCGCCGAGTGGACGCGTGATGGTGTCTTCCCGGGGCCGGTGGCGTGGGTCTCGCTCGACCGTTTCCTGTCCACCCCGCATCGGGTCTGGGCAGCCATCGCCGCAGCGCTGGAGTCCGCGCTCGGCGTGGAGGCGTTGGGGTCGTTGCGGCCGCCGCGCGACGTCGACGAGGAGTTCATCGAGGCCCTGTCAACCCGTCTCTGGGGCCATGAGGTCGTGCTGGTGCTCGACGACACCCACGAGCTGCCCACCGAGGTGCTGGGCGGCCTTGACCAGCTGCTGCGGAACCCTCCGGCGGGACTCCACACGGTCCTCATCTCACGACACGTCCCGGTACTGTCGCTGCACCGCCACAGGCTCGCCGGTCGGCTCACCGAGGTACGCAGCGTCGAGCTCGCCTTCACGCGGGAGGAGATCCGCCTCCTGGCCACCGACGCCGGTGTGGCCCTCGACGAAGGCGACGTCGACCACCTGCACCGCGCGACCGACGGGTGGGTGGCCGCCGTGCGGCTGGCGATGCTGCTGTTGGTCGCTGCAGAGGACCCCAAGCGGACGCTGGCCGCGTTCAGTGGCGAGCAACCCCTGATCGCGGGCTACCTCGCCGAGGAACTGACGCGCAGCGTCAGCGCCGAGGTCATCGACGTTCTGACCCTGACCAGCGTCACCGACCGCATCTGCGCCCCCCCTGGCCCGGGCCCTCGTGGGCGCCGAAGCCCTGCCGCACTCGCTGCGGGCCACGTGGGGGAATGTCCCGCTGATGGTGGCGCTGTCAGACACGGGGTGGTTCCGTCACCACCCCCTTCTACTGCAGCTTCTCCGTTCCAGGCTGCGCGAGGAACACCCCGAACAGATCGCCGGCCTGCACGCCCGGGCGAGTGCCTGGTTCGAGAGCAAGGGGGAGTGGCTCACCGCCCTGGACCATGCCATCGAGAGCGGAGACACCGCGCTCGCGATCCGGGTCGGGCTTCGCTCGGCGACGGCCGAATTCCATGCCGGTGGGCGGGAACCCCTCGCGGCCGCCATCGACAGGATCCAGGCCAGCGGCCCGGCCGACCAGGCTGAGCTGCTGGTGCTGCGCGCGATGGGCGCCAAGTGTCGGCGGGAGTACCAGACGGCGACGGACCTACTGGCCCGCGCTGCGCTCCTGCTGGGCGACCTTCCCGAACCTCGGCGCTCGATCGCGATGTTGAACGTGCGGATCATCGAGGCCGCGCTCGCGCGCGTGCCGGGGGACGGAGACCGGCTGCTGGGTGCGGGTCTCGCCGGGGCGTCGCTGTTGGCCGGGCTGGAGGCCGAGGATGCTCCCGGTTGGTCGAACTTCCGCGGCGTGCCTTCCGCCTTGGTTGGGGTCGGATACCTGTGGTCGGGCCGACCGGCCGCGGCGGCCGCGTCCCTGTCCGAGGCGCGCCTGGCCAACGCCGGTGGTGCGTTCAAGGAGTATGCCGAGCTCACCCACGCCGCGCACACGGCGCTCGCTCTGGTCGTCGGCGGTGACACCGCGCGGGCTCGTCCGATGGCAGAGGGGGTCATCAGCGCCGCCTCCGGCCGGGGCAGCGCCGTGGCTCCCGAGACGGCGCAAGCCTGGCTGGCGCTGGCACTCATCCTCCAGCAGGAGGACCAGCGCGCCGAACTCGAACGGGTCCTGACGTCCGCAGAAGAGGCGGCGGCCCACGCGATCGATCCCTTCGTGGACGTCTTCCTCCACGTCATCCGGGCGCGCCACCTGTGGTTGCTCGGCGAGGTCGCCGGCGGGGCACGCCAGGTGGCTCAGGCGCGCGGCGTTCTAGCGGAGTACCCCGGACTCCGCTACGCCAGGCGCGCCTGTACCGCCCTGGCCGTGTGGGGTGAACTGACCATCTACCGCTCGGTCGAAACGGCCGCCAAGATACTCGCCGACGACGACCTCTGCGAGCAGACCCGTCTGGCCCAGGCGCGGGCCTCCTCGGCACGGAGCAACCTTGCGAGCCCCGAGGACGCCATGGAGGCGGACCCCCTCACGATCATGCGTGCCCGGCTCCTGTTGGCCTCCGGGCAGCCGCAGGCCGTTCGCGAGGCGCTCGAGGATGCCACCGAGCGCCCCGGCGCGATCGGCACGTGCGCGTGGGTGACCATCGCGCTGGCCGAGGACCGCCTGCGCCGCGATGCCCGGGCCACGGCAGCGATCGGGCGCGCCCTCGATGCCTCGGCGGGCGAACACCTGTTGATGCCGTTCAGGAGCGCCAACAACCACCGGCTCGTCGAGATCCTGCGCCGACACCGCGAGGTGATCAGCAGGCACCGTGCGTTCGTCGACGAGATCCTTCTGGTGCTCGACGGACCGGTCGCCTGCGCCGTCACGACCTCGTTGACCGAGCCACTGACAGAGCGGGAGGAAGCGGTGCTGGTCTACTTGCCGACCATGCGCTCCAACGCCGAAATCGCCGAGGCCCTGGGCATCTCGGTGAACACGGTGAAACAGCACCTCAAGTCGGTGCACCGCAAGCTGGGAGTGTCCAGCCGCCGGGAGGCCGTGCGCATCGCCCGGGAAATGAACCTGCTTCCTGAGGGCATCGACGACGGTCTGGGGAGTCAGAACGGCCAGACCAGCGGGACCAGGAGGATGCCGGCCAGCCCGTAGAGCGCCAGCAGCACCCCGCCCAGCTTCCAGTAGTCGCCGAAGCGATAGCCGGCGGCTTCCATGACCACCAGGTTGGCCGGCGTCGCCACGGGGGTGAGCAACGCCCCGGCCGCGAACACGGCGATACCCATCAGCACGGGCGCCGGAGACACGCCCATCTCGGCGGCCGCGGCCAACCCGACCGGCGCGACGATGAAGGCCGTCGCCATGTTGCTGATCAGCTGGCCGAGCGATGCGGTGACCACGAAGAGACCGAGCATCAGGGCGTACGGGCCGGCGTCCCCGACCAGCGTGACCAGGGCGTCGGCCAACTGCCCCGCCGCCCCGCTCTTCACCATGGCCACCGAGAGCGACATCAGGCCCCCGACGAGGATCACGGTTGTCCAGCCGACGCCCTTGTACACCTGGGGCACGGTCAGCACGCGGGTGAGGACGACGGCCAGCGCGGCCAACAGCCCGGCGATCGCCGCCGGCACGACATTCGTGGCGAGCAGGAGGATCATCGCGGCGAGGATGACCAGCGTCCGGCGCGCGCCCACGCCCAGCGGCACCGTCTGCCGCCGCACGTCCTCGGGGTCGTCCACGACGAGGATGTTGGGGTCCTGTGCCGCCTCCGTGAGGTGCTGCCAGGCACCCTCGAACAGGATCGCGTCACCGACATGCAGTGGGTGGGGTTCCGTCGCGACACCCTCGCCCTTGTGGCGCACGGCCCGTACCACGAGGCGTCCGCTCTCGGTGACCAGACCGGCGTAGGCGAGGTCGCCGATGAACTCCGACCGCGGCGGGATCACCGCCTCCAGCAGTCCGATCTCGCGATTCAGCTGGACGGGCGCCTCGGCTTCCAGCTCGTAGTGCTCGGTGAGCACGGACGTCTGCGCACCCAAGTCACGCAGCGACCGGCTCGGAGTGCGCCGTGGGATCAGACGGGGGCCGAGCAGGAGGACGGTCACGATTGTGGCCAACACCAGCGGGACGCCGGCGACCGCGAACGCGAACAGCCCGAAGGGGCCGACGCCGGCCGCCTCGGCATAGTCGGACAGGACAAGGTTCACCGGCGATCCGGTCAGCATCAGCAGCGACCCTGCGTGGGCGCCGAAGGCGAGGGGCAGCAGGAGCTCCGATGGCGAGCGGCGGGCGCGGATCGCCATCACCACCACGACCGGGGTCAGGGCGGCGACGGAGCCGTTGGGGGTGATGACGGCCGTGACGACGGCGACCAGCGCGAGGATGACGACGACCAGCCGCGTCCGGCTCTCACCGGCCAGGCGAAGGGCTGCCCCGCCGACCCAGGTCGTGACGCCGGCGGCGTCCAGCGCCTCGCTGACGACGAACAGGGAGGCGATGAAGATGATCGTCGGGTCGCCGAAGCCGCCGAAGGCCTCGGTGATGTCGAGCACCCCGGTGGCCCACAGGGCGATGGGGACGGCGAGGGCCACGGCCATGACGGGCAGGCGGTCCCAGATGAAGATGGCGACCGTGACCGCCAGGATGATGAGCGTGATGACGGCAGGGCTCAACGTGACCCCTTCAAGAATGGGCACCGCGTGCTGCGGAGTGCCGTCTGAGCCTACGCCGCGTGCGGCGCGCGGCATCACCCGCGGCGGGTGATGCCGCACCGCAGTCGGAGTTCCTAGCATCCGACCATGACCCACCTGGCGCCCTATCCGTCCTTCACCCTTCCCCAGCGCCACCTGTCCGTGGCCGTCACCGAGTCCGTCCCTGCCGCGGGCGCCGTCGGCCACCTCGTTTTCGTGGGGGAGGCACCGCCCGCTGCCTCGTCCCTGAGTTCAACGCGAGCGGCCGCGTTGGGCTTCGAGGGGAAGGCGGGCTCCACTCTGGTCCTGCCCACCGCCGAAGGCCCGGTGTTCGTGCTCGTCGGCGGCGGTGACCGTGCGGCCGTCGACTCGGCCGCACTGCGGGACGCTGCCGCCCAGTTCGCGCGGGCGATCGAGAGCCAGACCGAGTTGGCGCTGCTCGTGCCCGAGACGCCCGTGCCTGATGGTCTGGGTCCACGACCGTGAGGTGACGGCCCGGCACGAGCAACTGTTCCACGACGACCTGCGCGACTGCCGCGAGGTCACGCTGGACGAGGTGCGATCGTGGGGCTGGGCACGCCGGTATCGCAACTCGGCGGCCCGCCTGTTGTCCAACCTCTTGTGAGATCGAGGAGCATCCCCATGAAGCGACCCAGCCCCGCATCGTCGGACGTTGCGCGTCCGCGTCGCAGTCCCCGCCTGCCCGTGGCCGGCCTCGTCGCCGTCGGCGTGGCCACGGGACTGGTGGCTGGTGGTGTGTCCGGGTTCGCGGTGGCGCGCACCACGCCCTTCGCGGGCTCGTGCAGCACGGTTGTCCTCGCTGAGTCGGCGGCGCCGGCCGTGGTCACGGTTTTCGCCGAAGGACGCACCGGACCCGACGGCCTGGCGTTCGGCGGCTCGGGTAGCGGGGCGATCCTGACCCCCGACGGACGCATCGTCACCAACGACCACGTGATCGCCGGGGCCAGCCGGCTCGCCGTCCTGCTGGCCACCGGCGAGCGCCTCGACGCGACCCTGGTCGGGACGGACGCCAAGACCGACCTCGCGGTCCTGCAGATCGAGGCCACCGGGCTGCCCACGTTGGCCATCGGCGACCGCACTGCTCCGCGGGTCGGCCAGCAGGTCGTCGCGTTGGGTGCGCCTCTCGGGCTGTCCGAGACCGTCACAGCCGGGATCGTGAGCACGCCCCACCGTGACGTGGTCGCTCCGGTCGGCGGTGGTGGCACCACGGTGCTGGCCGGCATGGTTCAGACCGACGCGTCGATCAATCCGGGGAACTCCGGCGGGCCCCTGGTGGATTGCTCGGGGGACCTGATCGGCATCAACACGGTGATCTCCACGGTGCCCAGCGCCTCGGGCGAGGGAGGGGGCGGCAGCGTCGGGCTCGGGTTCGCGGTGCCCGCCAGCACCGTGCGGCGGATCACCGACCAGATCGTGGCCGACGGGAGGGCCACCCACCCGTGGTTCGGGCTGTCCTACGCAGTGGTGCCGCCAGGCGCGGCGCAGGCCCGGGGTGTGTCCTCGGCGTTGTTCGTCTCGTCGGTGGCGGCGGGGGGGCCGGCCGCACGGGCCGGCGTCCGGGGTGGTGACCTGATCGCCGGCATCGCCGGCGGGCCCGCTGACTCGTTCACGATCGGCCGACTGCTGGCCACCGCGGCCGTGGGCGACGAGGTGGTCCTTGACCTGCTCCGCGAGGGCCAGCCGCAGCAGGTGACCGTGACCCTGGCCGAAGCACCATGACGGATCCCGCGGTGGCGGGACCAAGAAAGGAATGATCGTGACCCTTCGAGGAAACCTCCGTGCCGGGAGCGTCCTGGCTGTGCTGGTGGGGCTGCTCGTGGCGGGCTGCTCCCAGGGCGGGCCAGCGACGCCGGCCCCCACACCGGACGTACAGACGGCCGCGCCGACCGCTGCGACGGGTTCGCTGGATGACACGCGCTGGGAGGCGTCGCAACTCGGTGGCTCGCCCGTGCTGGAGGGGAGCACCGTGACCGCGGCGTTCGGTGCGGACGGATCACTGGCCGGATCGGGCGGCTGCAACCGCTACCGGACCACCTACACGACCGCGGACACGACGATCGCGATCGAGGGGGCCGTCGCGTCGACCATGATGGCCTGTGACCAGGCGGTGATGGCCCAGGAGGCGGCCTTCTTCACGGTGCTGGCCGACGCACGCTCGTTCGCCGTCACCGCAGAGGAACTGACTCTCTCCGACGGAGCCGGGGCGGCGCTGGTGGTCTTCGACGTGCAGCCCCAGGAGGTGGCCGGCACGTGGGTGGTGACCGGCTACCACGACGGCGATTCTGCGGTCGTGAGCACGGTGCAGGGCTCGACGCCCACGGTGGAGTTCGCCGAGGACGGCACCGTGAGCGGCACGGGCGGCTGCAACCAGCTGGCGGGCAGCTTCGAGGTGGACGGCAACGCGATCAAGATCGGCCCGCTGGCCTCGACGATGATGTCGTGCGAGGAGCCCGCGGGCGTCATGGAGCAGGAGTCCGCCCTCGTTGTCGCCCTGGAGTCGGCCGCGACCTACTCCATCGAGGGTGACCACCTCGAGTTCCGCCGCGCGGACGGCGTGATGGCGGCGACGTTGACGCGGGGCTGAGGTTCACCTCACCCGTGGCAGGGGCGACCCTGACGCCCCAGGGGGTGACGGGGCTGGCGGTGTTCCCGGCCGGCCTCGCCACCGGCCTGCTCTGGGCCTGACGGAAGCGCTGAGGCCGGCCGAGGTCGGTTGAGGTCAGGCCTCGGTGGAGGCGCGCTGCACCGATTCGGTGACCGGCGTGTCGACGGTGAGCTTGCCGTAGGTCGCTCCGGCGATGAGCGCTCCGACGATCGGGGCGACGATGAACAGCCACACCTGCGAGAGCGGGCCGGCACCGGCGAACCAGGCGACACCCAACGAACGGGCCGGGTTGACCGAGGTGTTCGTGACGGGGATCGAGATCAGGTGGATCAGGGTGAGCGTCAGGCCGATGGCCAGCGGCGCGAAGCCCTTGGGGGCCTGGTTGCTGGTGACGCCGAGGATGACCCAGACAAAGATGGCGGTCAGGACGACCTCGATGGTGAGGGCGGCGACGAGCGAATAGCCCCCGGGGGACAGCTCGCCGTAGCCGTTCGTGGCGAAGCCGGACGCGACGGCGTCGAAGCCGGGCTGGCCGGACGCGATGATGAACAGGATGCCGCCGGCGACCGACGCGCCGATCACCTGCGCGGCCATGTAGGGCAGGACGATCGCGGACTGGACGCGCTTGGCGACCCAGAGCCCAGCCGTGACGGCCGGGTTGAAGTGGCCACCGGAGATGTGGCCGAGCGCGTAGGCGCCCGTGGTGACCGTGAGGCCGAACGCCAGCGCCACGCCGAGGAAGCCGATGCCGGCCGGGAAGTCGCCCTTCGTGACGAAGGTGGCGGCGAGCACGGCCGAACCGCAGCCGCCGAAGGTGAGCCAGAAGGTGCCGAGGAACTCGGCTCAGAGACGATGGGCAAGGGTGGGTGTGGTCATGATGAAGCTTCCTTGTGGGGGGTTCTACAACTGGGTGGGTCAGGCAACAGCCTGGGGATCGAACGCGACGATGCTATCCCAGGCTCGATCTGGGCGAGGCGGGTGTGTCAGCGGGAGGCGTCCCGGCAGGCACTGCCTCGAATGGGCCCACCCAGCGCGGCGCTGATGTAGCAGATGTCGAACAGGCCGGCGGTGAACGGGAACACGCCCCAGGCCAGGGAGGCCTTCCCGCCGGCGGAGCGGCGAGCGGCGACCCCGGCGGCCAGGAAGAGCGTGCCACCCGTCAGGCGGAACACACGACCGGCGGGGCTGTTGATCCAGCGGCCGAAGTCCGAGCGGTTGAACGAATCCGCAGGGGTGCTCATCCGCGCATCGTAGGCCTCCGGGGCGGGGTGGTAAACCCCTTGTCGGGCCTTGGTTGGCCGGGATTCAGAGCCCCATGCGCCGGCACACGTCCTCGCTGCCCATGGTGGCGATCACGTCCGGATCGCCGACCACGATGAGCTTGTCGGTGGCGCGGGACAGCCCGACGTAGAGCCGCTCGGCAGCTCGGCCAGCGCCTCGACCACGAGGGGGTTGATGTCCCCGGTGGGCTGGGAGCCGGCCGAGCGGACGTGGACCCGGCGCGCGGACAGGTGCTCGGTGAGGGCGGCGGCCATCTGGGACGGTCCGGCGTTGTGGACACAGATGAACAGGACCTCGGGGACCTTCTTCGCGACCCGCCCCTCGGCCTGAGCCTTGGCCATCAGTTGCTCGCGGGCCTGCCGCGCCACGAGGACGGGCAGAAAGGTCTCCACGTGCGCGCGGGGTTCCAGCAGGGCGCGCGCGGCGTCGACCGCCTCGGCGACGTCATCGGGGGTGAACACGCCCCGGTAGCTGTACTCGAGGTCGGCCTTCAGGGTCTCGTAGGCGTCCGGGATCACGGCAGGCCCCTCACCGGTCGCCGGGCAGCGGCTGGACGGGTACGTCGAGCGACGCGAGCAGCTCGGTCACGCGGCGCTTGATGTCGTCGCGGATGGGGCGCACGGCGTCCACGCCCTGGCCGGCCGGGTCCTCCAGCACCCAGTCCTCGTAGCGCTTGCCCGGATAGAACGGGCAGGTGTCGCCGCAGCCCATGGTGATGACGACGTCGGACGCCCGCACGGCCTGGTCGGTCAGCACCTTCGGCTTCTCGGCCGAGATGTCGATGCCCTCCTCCAGCAGCGCCTCCCGCACCGCGGGATTGATGGTCTCGGCCGGGGCCGAGCCGGCCGAGCGCACCTCGACCACACCGCCGGAGAGGTGGTGGGCATAGGCAGCCGCCATCTGGGACCGCCCGGCGTTGTGCACGCACACGAACATGACCGAGGGGCGCTGCTCGACACCGAGTTCGGACGCCAGCGCCCCGACGCGGGCGTCGATGTCGTCGCGGATGATGTTCATCCGGGCCGTGCCCTCGATGCCGCGGAGGCTGGGCTCATCGGTCTCCCAGCGTTCGATGGTGGCCTTCATGCCCTCGACCGGCTCGACCTGGGCGTCCGCACCGAGGATGACGACTCGGTCGGCGGTGCGGAGGAGTTCGGGATCGATGCCCTTGGGGGTGGCGTCGGCCATGCTGGCGCCGACCTCGGCCACGGACGCCGCGGACTCGGCGTTCACGCCGGCCTCGACCGGCTTGGGCCTGGTACCGGCGGAGTGGATGGCAACGGCGTCCCCGACCCGTCGGCGCAGCAGCGCCTCGGCCATCTGGGACTTGCCGGCGTTCGACACGCAGACGAACAGGACGGTGGGACGGCGATCGGTGGTCATGGGTCTCCTCAGCGGGACGAAGGGGTCGGTGCGGTCGAGCGGGACGGGAGGCTGGGGTCGCCGGGGAACAGGCGCGGCGCCAGCCACAGGCTGACGTAGACGAGGCCGACGAGGATGGGCACCTCGATCAGTGGGCCGACCACGCCGGCCAGCGCCTGGCCGGAGGTGATGCCGAAGGTGCCGATCGCGACCGCGATGGCCAGCTCGAAGTTGTTGCCGGCCGCAGTGAACGCGACGGTGGCCGAGTGCGCGTAGTCCAGGCCAACCGCGCGCGAGGCCAACAGCGAGCCGAGCCACATCAGCGCGAAGTACGCCAGCAGGGGTAGCGCGATCCGGGCCACGTCGAGCGGACGGGAGGTGATCTCGTCGCCCTGCAGGGCGAACAGCAGCACGATGGTGAAGAGCAGCCCGTACAGCGCCCACGGCCCGAGCTTCGGCAGGAACCGCTGCTCGTACCAGGTGCGTCCCTTGGCGCGCTCACCGACGTACCGGGTGAGGAACCCGGCGGCCAGCGGGATGCCGAGGAACACCAGCACGCTCACGAAGATCGCCCACACGGAGAACTCCGCCGAGGTGGTCGGCAGGCCCAGCCAGCTCGGCAGGACCTGCAGGTAGAACCAGCCCAGCGCGGAGAAGGCGATCACTTGGAACACCGAGTTGACCGCGACCAGGACCGCGGCGGCCTCGCGGTCGCCGCAGGCGAGGTCGTTCCAGATCAGCACCATCGCGATGCAGCGGGCCAACCCGACGATGATCAGGCCCGTCCGGTACTCGGGAAGGTCGGGCAGCAACAGCCACGCCAGCGCGAACATGAGCGCAGGGCCGAGCACCCAGTTGAGCACCAGGGACAGGGCCATCAGCCGCTTGTTGGCCGTGACGCGGTGGGTCTCGTCGTACCGGACCTTGGCCAGCACCGGGTACATCATCACGAGCAGGCCCAAGGCGATGGGCAGCGACACCGACCCGATCTTCACCGCGTCAAGGGCCGGGGCCAGGCCCGGCACGACGCGTCCGAGCAGCAGCCCGACCGCCATCGCGGCGATGATCCACACCGGGAGGAACCGGTCCAGGACGCTCATCTTCGCGGCCACGGGCGCGTGGGCTGCCGAGTGGGTTTGGGTGGGCGCCACAATCGCACCTCTCATATCGACGACGTTCGATCCGCATCCTTCCTGATAGCATCGACACCTGTCAATATGGCGGCTACACTGGCCGGATGGCACGCGCGGCACTGGACCTCAGCAATCTCGTCATCGAGGCCGAGACGTGTGCCACGGCGGCCCCCGACGTGATGCCCGCCGAGCGCGCCGGCTGCCTCGCCGACACGTTCAAGGCGCTGGCCGACCCGACCCGGGTGCGGCTCTTGGCACACCTGGCCGCCTCTCCGGACGGCACGGCCTGCGCCTGCCACCTCCCGGACGCCCTGGGCATCAGCCAGCCCACCCTCTCCCACCACTTGAAGAAGCTGGCCGAGGCCGGGCTGGTCACGCGCGAGCAGCGTGGGCGCTGGGCCCACTACACCGTGGTGAGGAACGTCCTCGATGTCGCGCGGGACTTCCTCGGCGAATCCACCGAGGGCCCTCGCTGCTGCTGACCGACGCCGACTTCTCCGGGATCGCATTGGCGCACGTCGATATGGGCTACCCTAGGGCTATATCGATGAGCGTCAATTAGTCACTGGGAGGGGCCATGGCCGTCATCCGCGTCTTCGAACCCGCACTGTGCTGCAACACCGGTGTGTGTGGCACCGACGTCGACGAGAGCCTGGTCCGGTTCACCGCGGACCTGAACGCCGTGAAGGGCGAGGGCGTCGACGTCGCCCGGGCCAACCTGGCCACCGATCCTGGCGCCTTCGCGGCGAACCCCATCGCGGTGGCCTTCGTCCAGACCGTCGGCTCCGCCGGCCTGCCCCTGACCGTGGTGGACGACGTCACGGTGCTCACCGGCCGCTACCCCACGCGCGAGGAGCTGCAGCAGTGGGCGGGCGTCACACCGGCGCTGCGCATCGAATTGCCCCTGGCCACCGCCGGTGGTTGTGGCGGCTCCACCGGCTGCTGCTGATTCCCCACCGAGCCAGAAGGAGACCCGGCCATGCGCTTCCTCGACAACCCGCCCCGCCACCTGTTCTTCACCGGCAAGGGGGGCGTGGGCAAGACCAGCATCGCGTGCGCCACCGCGGTGGTGCTGGCCCGGCGCGGGAAGCGCGTGCTGCTGGTCAGCACCGACCCCGCGAGCAACGTGGGGCAGGTCTTCGGCACAGCGATCGGCAACCGGGTCACCGCCATCACGCAGGTCCCCGGCCTGTCCGCCATCGAGATCGACCCCGCCCAGGCAGCCGCCGACTACCGGGAGAAGATCCTGGCGCCCGTGCGTGCGCTGCTGCCCCCCGGCGAGATCGCGGCCATCACCGAACAGCTGTCCGGCTCCTGCACCACCGAGATCGCCTCGTTCAACGAGTTCACCATGCTGCTCGCCGACCCCACCGAGACCGCGGGCTTCGACCACGTCATCTTCGACACGGCCCCCACGGGGCACACCATCCGGCTGCTGCAACTGCCCGGCAGCTGGACGAGCTTCCTCGACCAGGGCAAGGGCGACGCCT
Source organism: Propioniciclava sp. MC1595 (assembly GCF_017569205.1). Lineage (GTDB taxonomy): Bacteria > Actinomycetota > Actinomycetes > Propionibacteriales > Propionibacteriaceae > Propioniciclava. The sequence goes on along the minus strand of NZ_CP071870.1, from coordinate 2,300,905 downwards.
CGTGCCTGGGCCCGATGAGCGGGCTGGAGAAGAACCGTGCCACGTATCGCGCGGCCGTGCAGGCCCTGACCGATCCAGGCACGACCCGGTTGGTGCTGGTCGCCCGCGCCCAGACCAGCACCCTCAGCGAGGTCGCCCGCACCCACGACGAGCTCTCCGCGCTCGGCATCCGCCCGACCCACCTCGTCCTCAACGGCGTCCTGCCCCCCAGCCGCGCGGGAGACTCCCTCCACCAAGCGATCCGCGACCGCGAGCAACAGGTTCTCGCGAACCTGCCCGCCACCCTGACCGGGATGGCCACGGATGAGATCGCCCTCAAACCGACCAACATGGTCGGCCTGCCCGCCCTCGAGCACCTGTTCTCGGACGACCTCCCCCCCGGCGAGGCGCCGGAGGCAGCGTTGGTCGGTGGGGACGCTCCGGCAGGGCTGTCCTCGCTGATCGACGACCTCGAGGCCCAAGGCCACGGGCTGGTGATGACGATGGGAAAGGGCGGCGTCGGCAAGACCACCATCGCGGCCGCCATCGCGGTGGCACTCGCCGAACGGGGCCACCGCGTCCACCTCACGACCACCGACCCCGCCGCCCACCTGAGCGCCACCCTCGAGGCCGGCGTGGCCAACCTCACCGTCGACGCCATCGACCCAGAACAGGCCACGCAGGCCTACCGGGACCGCGTGATGGCCACCAAGGGCAAGAACCTCGACGACGCCGGCCGAGCCGCCCTGCTGGAGGACCTGATGAGCCCCTGCACCGAGGAGGTCGCCGTCTTCCAGCAGTTCAGCCGGGCCGTGAACCAGGCCCGGACGCAGTTCGTCGTCATGGACACCGCACCCACCGGCCACACGCTGCTCCTCATGGACGCCACCGGCTCCTACCACCGCGACATCATGCGCCACCTCGACGAGAGCCAACGGGCGCGGAACACCACGCCCCTGATGCGCCTCCAGGATCCCGGGCACACCAGGATCATCATCGTCACCCTGCCCGAGACCACCCCCATCCTGGAGGCCGAAGAACTCGTCGAGGACCTCGAGCGCGCCCACATCCACCCCTGGGCATGGGTCGTCAACAACTCGCTCAGCGCCGCCGCTCCCACCTCGCCGTTGCTCGTCCGTCGAGCCAACAACGAGGCCGAACACCTCAACCGAGTGCGCGCCATCGCCCCCAGGGTCGCGGTCGTGCCCCTCCAGACGCGGGAGCCCATCGGCGTCCCGGCCCTCGAGGACCTGGCCCGGCCGCAGGAGGTCCTGGCCGCCCGGTAGCGTTCAGCCGCCCCTCTGGCGTCCCCGTCGTCCCCACACATCAGGGGTCTGACTGGCCCTCTCGGATCTGGTGGATCTACCCTCGGCCGATGGACGACTACGCCGCCGCCGCGGAACTGTTTCAAGGTTTCCCCGAGGGTGCTGCGATCCTTCACGCAGTTCAAGAGGCAGTGAGCACACTCAGCGAAACGACAATGAAAGCCACCAAGAGCCAGGTCGCCTTCCGGCGCCGCGGCTTTGCCTACCTGTGGCGCCCCGGGCAGTACATCAACAGCGATGTCCCAGCGGTGCTCTCCATCGCGTTGCCCCGTGAGCTCAGGTCCGATCGCATCAAGGAACTCGGCGGGTTGGCCGGCGAACCGGCCACCCGGGATGGTGCCGGTCGGCAGCAGCGGCAAGGTGTCCTCGGTGGCCCGCTCGAGCATGGAGGCGATCTTGGTGACCGACACCACGTCGAGGTCCAGCGCGCGGGAGCACGCCGTGTCGACCGGCGCGTTGCCGTAGCGGCGGACCAGCCCGAGGAGCCGGTACACCGCGCGCATCCGCACTCTTGAGCGTGGCGACAAGGGGTTTCAAGGGTTCGCGGGGTAGCTTGAGACAAGGGTCTGTTCTAGTCCGATGGTTGCCCGTTCGAGTCGGGCCGGGGGCGCTGTCATACGTGGTCAGCGCCTTGATTGGCGCCAATCAGTGTCATCGTGACGGCACCTCAGCCAGACGTGGACGGGTGGCTGCCGGCGGCCTGTGCGATGGCTGCGAGGGCTTCGGCCAAGGCTGTTGACGTGGCCTCGTCGCGGACGGCGGCCCTGAACCAGTCGGGGCCGAGTCCGGGGAACGTCTCCCCGCGACGGACAGCGAACCCGTGCCTGGCGAGCCGTGGTCGGATGGATTCCCGCCCCAGTCTGGTGCTGGGGACGAGGACGAACGGCGTCCGGGGGGTGCCGGCGACAGGGAACCCCACGTTGGCCAGTGCTGAGCACAGCAAAGCGCGGTCGTTGTCGGTCTGACGGGCCGCAGCCCCGGCCTCAGCGAGGGCTTCGGGCGTGTTGCAGACCACGAGGGCGTCGAGGGCTGGGGTGGAAGTGGCCCAAGGGCGCTGGCGGTGCGCCAGCACTTCGACGAGGCGGGGGTCTCCCACCACGTATCCGGCCCTGATTCCGGGGATTCCCCACATCTTGGTGAGGGACCGAACGACCAGCATCCCGGTCAGGTCGTCGCCGTTGAGAACCGACTCTTGCTCTCCGGGGACGAAGTCCATGAAGGCCTCGTCGACGACCACGATCCGGTCCGGTCGGCGGAGGGACCGGATGCCCGCGGCGGGGTGGAGGGTGCCTGTGGGGTTGGTGGGATTGCCGATCACGACGAGGTCGCCGTGGGGGACCTTGTCGGGGTCGAGCAGGAACTCGGGTGCGGACAGCACGTGCCTGGTCACAGGGAGGCCGGCGTCGGTCAGCGCAGACTCGGGTTCGGTGAACTGGGGGTGGACCACGACGGGTTGCGTCGGTCGGAGGGATTCGGCGACCAGGGTGAACGCCGCCGCCGCGCCGGCGACGGGTAGGACGTAATGGGGTGGGACGCCGTGGCGGTTCGCGAGTGCCGCCATGGCGTCTCGGGGGTCGGGGTAGCTGGCCCAGCGGGCGGGGTCGTGGGTCAGTGCGTGCAGCAGCCAGGCGGGGGCCGGGCTTCGGACGTTGACGGCCAGGTCGATGAGGCCGGGGGCGGTGTCGGAGTCCCCGTGGTGGCGGAGGTTCATGGGTGCGCCCGGTGGAAGTGCGTGGCGGCTTCGGCGAAGCGCCGGGCCTGCTCGGGGTGCCCGGCCCAGTGGACGTGGTGGTAGCTGGCCTGGACGCCCCTGCTGAGGTGGGGGTGTCTGTCGGTCGGTTCGACCGTGGTGCGGTGGAACTCGTGGAAGCGATACGTCTCGCCGGTCCGCACGGTCAGTCCGTCGTGGGGGACAGTGGACTGCTGGTACCCCAGCGTGAGCCGCTCCGACATGCGAGCGGTGAGCGGCAGGACGCCGGCCATCGGGGCGCCGTCGAGGCTCCGACACAGGTAGAGCAGCCCGGCGCACTCGGCGTAGGTGGGAAGCCCCGCCTCCACGGCCGCTCTCACGTGGGTGAGGAGCGTGGTGTTGGCGGCGAGTTCGCTGGCGAACACTTCGGGGAAGCCGCCACCCAGGTACAGCCCGGCAGTTCGGTCGGGCAGGTTGGGGTCGGTGAGGGGGTCGAACTCGACCACGTCGCATCCGGCTGCCTCCAGCAGCTCGGTGGTCTCGGCGTAGCGGAACGTGAACGCCCGTCCAGCCGCGATGGCGATCCGTGGGCGCTGCTGCGACCTGGTGGGGGCGTCCACGGCCAGTGCCCTGACCGGCGACCAGGGCTCGGTGTCGAGGGGTGCAACCGTGCGGGCCAGGTCCAGCAACGCGTCGAGGTCGACGTGGTCGGCCACGAGCGCGGCCGCCGAATCGACCACCGCCTGTGCGGCGGCCCGCTCGGCGGCGGGTACCAATCCCAGGTGCCTCGAGGGCACGACGAGAGCGGTGCTGCGCGGTATTGAGCCCAGGAGCGGCAGGCTCACCTGCCCCAACGCGTCGGCGACCTCGGCCAGCGCGCGCGGCGAGCCCACCCGGTTCAGGATCACGCCGGCGACGCGCGGCGCGTCGGGGTGCACGGCCAGTCCGTGTGCGACGGCGGCGGCGGTGCGGGAGGAGTGGGCGGCGTCCACGACGAGCACGACCGGCGTGTCGGTGAGCTGGGCGACGTGGGCGGTGGAGCCGAAGCCCCGGCGTCCGTCGACCTCGCCGAGCTTGCCGTCGTAGAGCCCCATCACGCCCTCGATCACGGCCACGTGGGCTCCGGCTGAGCCGTGCAGCAGGAGGGGGGAGATCAGGTCGGCCCCGCAGAGCCAGGGGTCGAGGTTGCGGCCGGGGCGTCCGGTGGCCAGCGCGTGGTAGCCGGGGTCGATGTAGTCGGGGCCCACCTTGAACGGGGCGACGTCGAGCCCGCGGGCCCGCAGTGCGGCCATCAGCCCGAACGCCACGGTCGTCTTGCCGGCCCCCGAGGTGGGCGCGGCCAGGGCGAACCGAGGCAGTGCGGTCACCATGCGATGCCCGCCTGCCCCCGCGCGCCGCAGCCGGCGTGGACGATCAGCGGGGGCTTGGTGCGCCGTGCGCGCGTGGTTTCGCCGTGGGACGGTGCCATCTCAACTCCTCAACGCCAGCAGGGCGTCGAGGTCGAGGTGGGTCTCGACGGCATCCGCCAGCGTGTCGATCATGGTTTCACGGGCTGCCGCGTACCCCGGCCCGGGGGTCGGTCGCCAGTCGCTGCCGGCCAGTTCGGTGACGTGGGTCAGGAAGGCCACACGGAATGCGTCGTCCTCGAATGCCCCGTGCAGCATGGTGCCGAACGTCGCGTCGTCGCGGACGCCGTCCAGGAATGGTTCCCCGCTCCGCGCCGTCACCTGGCCGTGGTGGATCTCGTAGCCGGACACCTCGAGGTTCCGCCACCTGTAGGAGGACCGCCGCGTGGTGCGCTCACCGAAGACGAACTCGACCGGCAGCACGCCCAGCCCGGCGACGTGGCCTGCACCGGACTCGATGTCGTCGGTGATCGTCCTGGCGAGCATCTCGAAGCCGCCGCAGATGCCGAGCGTGGGGCGTCCGGACGCATGCCGCTTCTTCACCACTTGGTCGAGGCCACGGTCGCGCAGCCAGGCGAGGTCGTTCAGCGTCGCGCGCGTGCCCGGCACGACCAGCAGGTCGGACGCTGCCGCCACGGCCGGGTCGGTGGTCACGTCGACGCGCACCCCCGGCGTCGCGGCCAGCGCCTCGACGTCGGTGGAGTTGGAGATCCGGGGCAGGCGGAGCACCGCCACCCGCAGCTCGTGGCCCTCGCGGTGCCGGGCCCCTGCGGACCAGCGGGCGATGTCGAGGGCGTCCTCGCCGTCGAGCCAGACGCCGTCGAGCCAGGGCAGCACACCGAAACACGGCAGGCCGGTGCGGCGGGTGATCTCGGCCAGGCCGGGGTCCAGCACCGTCTGGTCGCCACGGAACTTGTTGATCACGTATCCGGACAACAGGCGCTGGTCGGCGGGCTCGAGCAGCGCCCAGGTGCCGTACAGGCTGGCGAGGACGCCACCGCGGTCGATGTCGCCAACGATGACCACCGGGAGGTCGAAACGCCTGGCCAACCCCATGTTGACGTAGTCGCGTTCGCGCAGGTTGATCTCGGCTGGCGACCCGGCCCCCTCGACCACGACCAGGTCGTGTTTGCCGGCGAGCTCGGCGTAGGCGGCGTAGGCGGACTCGGCCAGGTGGGCCCGGCCGGTGGCGTACTCACCGGCCTCGAGGACGCCGGCGTCCCGGCCCCGCAGCACGACGTGGGCGCGCCGGTCGCTGCCGGGCTTGAGCAACACCGGGTTGAGCAGGGTGGACGGCTCGACGCCCGCCGCCTGCGCCTGCAGGCACTGGGCGCGGCCGATCTCGCCGCCGTCGGCGCAGATCGCGGAGTTGTTCGACATGTTCTGCGCCTTGAACGGCGTGACCGTCAGGCCGCGGCGGGCGAAGGCACGGCACAGGCCGGTGACGACGAGCGACTTGCCGGCGTCCGAGCTGGTGCCGGCGATGAGCAGGCCGGTCATCGGGTCCTCCTGGTGACGAGGGCGGCGGTGGTGGCCGCCAGGGCCGTGGCCGCAGCCGTGACGGCGGTGACCAGGCGGGCCGCCTGACGGACGTCCCCGGCGCTCGGGTGGGGCCAGTCGGGGTTGCCCAACGTACCGCGGACCTCGACGCGGTCACCATAGGTGTTGGCGCCGCCGAGCCGGACGCCCAACGCCCCGGCCCACGCCGCCTCGCACCAGCCACCGTTGGGGCTGGGGTGGTCGGCGGCGTCGCGCAGCATGGTGGTGGCGGCCCGGAGGGGGATGCCGCCGGCCAGCGGGGCGACGGCGCAGGCGAGCGCGCCGGTGAGCCGGGCGGACGCCCAGCCGAGCAGGTCGTCCAGGTGAGCCGAGGCGGTGCCGAAGTGGGCGTAGCGGTCGTTGCGGTGGCCGACCATGGCATCCAGGGTGTTGACGGCCCGATGGGCGGCCATGCCTGGCATGCCCGCCACCGCCGCCCAGCACAGGGTGGCGACGACGGCGTCGTTGGTGTTCTCGGCCAGGGACTCGACGGTGGCCCGGCCCAGGTCATCGGTGGACAGGCCGTCGGGGGAGCGCCCGCACAGGTTCGGGAGTTGGGCGCGGGCAGCGCCCAGGTCGCCGGTGGCGAGCCGGTCTGCCATGGCGTGACCCTCGCGGGCGAGCGACCGGGCCCCGAGGCACGCCCAGGTGACAACGGCGGTGGCCAGGGTGTGCGCGACCGGGTGGCGGCGGGTCAGCCGTTCGGCGGCGACACCGCACGCCAGGACGGGTGCGACCGCGACCGCGGTGAAGGCGGCGCCGCGTGAGCGTGAGTCGGCGTACAGTTCCCGCTCAACCGTCGCTGCCCACGACCCGAAGGCGGCGACGGGATGGCCGCGCCGTGGGTCGCCGAGGACCGCGTCGGCGGCGACGCCGAGCACCAGGCCGAGGGCGCGGCTCATCGGGCACCGCGCGGGCGGTTAGGGTCGGGGACCATGAGGGTTCTCGTGCTCGCCGGCACCGGCGACGGGCAGGCGGCGGCGCAGGCGCTGCGGGCGTCCGGGCTGGAGGTGGTGGAGTCGGTGGCGGGCCGGACGGCGGCGGCTCGGGGCCGGGCTGTGCACGAGGGCGTGCGCGTCGGTGGGTTCGGCGGCGCCGACGGGCTGGCCGCCTGGCTGCGCGAGCACGACGTCGGCGCGGTCGTGGACGCCACGCACCCGTTCGCGCAGCGGATGACGGTCAACGCCGTCGAGGCCTGCACCCGCGCCGGGGTTCCGGTGGCGCGGTGGGTGCGGCCGTCGTGGCTGGAGCGCCCCGACGCCGCGTCGTGGCTGTGCGTGCCCGACCATGCGGCGGCCGTCCGTGGGGCGGCCGGGAAGGGTCGGGTCCTGCTCACGGTCGGACGCCAGGAGCTGGCGGCGTACCGGGAGCTGCACGACGTGGTCGCCCGGGTCACAGAGCCGACCGCCGGCTGGGTCACCCCCAACGGTTGGGAACTGGTGGTCGCCCGGGGGCCGTTCGACGCGGCTGCCGAGCACGCCCTCATGGCCGACCGAGGCGTGCGCGTGCTCGTGACCAAGGATTCCGGCGGAGCCGGCACCGCCGCCAAGCTCGATGCGGCGGCGACGCTGGGGGTGCAGGTCGTGATGATCACGCGCCCGGCCGACCCTGACGGCATCCCGAGGCTCACCGACACCGACGCCGCCATCCGGTGGGCCAGCGCGGCGCTCACCGCAGGTCCAGCCCGGCCACGTCCCCGATGACGGTGACGGACGGGGGCCGCACGCTGTTGCTGACCGCCAGGTCGGCGATCGTGGCCAGCGTGCCGCGCACGACCTGCATGGCGGGGCTGGCTGCCTTGGTCACGACCGCGGCGGGCGTGTCTGCGGGGAGGCCACCCTCGGCCAGCGCCGCCGCGATGGCCGGCAGATGGCGCACCCCCATCAGGAGCACCAGCGTGGTCCCGCTCTGCGCGAGGGCTGCCCAGTCGATGTGGCAGTGCGGGTCGTCGGGAGCGACGTGCCCCGACACCACCGTGAACCCCTGCGACACGCCCCGGTGCGTGACCGGGATGCCCGCCAGCTCGGGGGCCGCGACCGCCGACGTGACGCCGGGGACGACGGCGACAGCGACGCCGGCGTCCGCGCACGCGATGAACTCCTCACCGCCGCGCCCGAACACGAACGGGTCGCCACCCTTGAGCCGTACGACGTGCCGCCCCGCCCGGGCGTGCTCGATGAGCAGGGCGTTGATCTCCTCCTGCGGGGTCGCTGGGCCGTGCGGGGTCTTGCCGACGTTGACGACCTCGGTGCCGTTGACCAGCGTGCTCACATCCGGAGCGAGGTGGTCGGTGAGGATGATGTCGGCCGACTGCAGCGCGCGCAGGCCGGCGAGGGTGAGCAAGTCGGGGTCGCCGGGGCCGCCCCCAACGAGGGTGACGCTGCCCGGAGTGGTGTGGGCTGAGGTGGTCATCGGGCTCCTTGTAGGGTCTGGCTCGTGGACGACTGGGGAAGCACACCGGGGTTGCCCGACGAAGCGTACGAGCATGACGGGCTGATCACGAAGCAGCACCAGCGGGCGAGCGCGTTCGCCTTGCTGCGCCCCCGGCCGGGGGAGTTGTTGTGGGACGTCGGCACCGGCTCGGGCTCGATGGCGATCGAGTGGTGTCGCGCCGCGGCCGGTGCGACGGCGATCGGGCTGGAGCGCAACCCTGAGCGCGCTGATCGGGCCCGGGCCAATGTGGAGCGGTTGGCCCCCGGGCAGGTCGAGGTGCGCGTGGGGGACGCGGCGGTTCTGGTCGTCGACCTGCCGCGACCCGACGCGGTTTTCATCGGTGGTGGCACCAGCTCGGGTGTCCTCGAGGCGTGTTGGGACGCCCTGCGCCCGGGTGGGCGCCTCGTCGTGCATGCGGTCACCGTCGAGACTGAGGCGTTGCTGGTCGATGCGTTTCGCGCCCACGGGGGGCAATTGGTCCGGCTGGGCGTTGAGGTGGCCGAGCCCATCGGGCGGTTCCTGGGTTGGACGCCGTATCGCGCGGTCACCCAATGGTCCTGTTCGCGATGAGGGCGGCCGCTTCCGCGATCGTGCGGGGGTGTTCGGTCAGGCCCAGCAGCCGCGCCAACTGAAGCGGGCCGGGGGCCTCGAGTCGGGCTTGGGCCACCAGAGTGGTGTCGGCGAGGATCCGGTCAACGGGCCCCTGCGTGACGGCGCCGTCGTGGATCACCGCGGCGTCCTCGGCCCAGGCCAGGGCGAAGTCGACGTCGTGGGTCGCCACGAGCAGGGTGGTGCCGTCGGCGTGGAGGTCGTCGAGGATGGCGCGCATGTCGGCGACTCCGACCGGATCGAGTCCGGCGGTCGGTTCGTCGAGCAGCAGCACGGCGGGTCGCATGGCGACCGCCCCGGCGATGGCCGCCTTCTTCTGTTCGCCATAGCTGAGGTGGTGGGTGGCGCGCTCGGCGAGGTGGGTGATGCCGAGGCGTTGCAGCGTGTCGGCCACGCGGGCGCCGACTTCGTCGGCGGGCAGCCCCATGTTCAGCGGGCCGAAACTCACGTCTTGGGCCACATCTGCCGAGAAGAGCTGGTCGGCTGGATCCTGCAGCACGAGTTGGACCGCTTCGCGGTGCGCACGCAGGCCGCGGCGCCCGTGGTCGAGCGGGGTGGCGTCCCGATGGATGGTGCCCTCGGTGGGTTGGTGCGCGCCCGACAGGCATCGAAGGAGGGTGGTTTTCCCGCAGCCGTTCGCCCCGAGCAGGGCGATGCGCCCCCCGCTGGGCAGGGTCACTGATGCGCCGCGCAGCACCGGCTGGTGGCCTGGGTAGCCGGCGACGAGATCGCGCGCCACGAGCTTCACAGCACGCTCACGGCCACGACGGCCAGCCAGATCCCGGCGAGGACGAGCGCCGTAGTCGCCATGAACGTGGGCGAGGCGCGGCGTGCGACGGCCAGCGTGGTCAGGTCGTCGACGTAGCCGCGCCCTTCCAAGCCGGCCTGCAACCGGGACGCTCGCGTCCAGGACCGGACGAGCAGGGCGCCCATGGCGGTTGCCGCGGTCGCGAGCGTGGGGCGTCCGAGACGGGCCGTCTGCGCGGCACGAATGGCAAGGGCCGAGCTGAGCAGCACGAACAACAGGCGGTAGGTGAGTGAGGCGATCTCGACCAATGCCGCGGGAACCCGCAGGTGCCGCAGCCACGTCAGCAGATCGACCATGGGCGTGGTGGTGGCCAGCAGCATGATCGACAGCGTGCCCGCGACCCCGCGTGAGAATACTGTGATTCCCTTGGTGACGGTCGCCGGGTCGGCCCACAGCGGCCCCCACGTGAACAGGGCGGTGGCTGTGGGCGTCCCGCCGAGAACGACGGCGACGGTGACGCCGCCGATCACCAGGAAGGGCAGCGGGGCCGCCATGGCGAGCCTCAACGTCCGTGGCGGAACGTGGGCGGGTCCGCAGATGAGCACGAGGCAGGCCATGGCGACCAGGGCACAGCCCGGCCACGGCGGGGCCACCAGCGCGGTGGTGAGGAGGGCGACGCTCAGCACGACCTTCTCGCCGACCCGGACGCGCCGCCACGGCCCCTGCCAGGCGGCGTCGTCGAGGGCCGTCATGTGGGCCATCAGGACCCTGCGGGGGCCTTGTCGCGCGCCTCACGCTCGACCTTGCGGCCGCGCAGATTGCCCAGCGCGTAGCCCAACACGCCGGCGCCCAGCGCGGCCTGCAGTGCGAACAGGCCCGACTCGATCTCACCGGAGCCCGGCTCGAAGATCGGCGTGAACCATGGCTCGTGCCCGGCCTCTTCCAACTGGGCGGTGACGGCCGCGTCGGTGCCGCCGAAGGCCTCTTCGTCAGCCGAGCCGGGGCGGGGCGCCAACACGAACGAGAGCGCGAACAGGGCGACGAGCAGGGCGAGCAGGATCGGGGTGACCCATGGGTTGTCCTTACGCATGGGCGGCCTCCTTCTGGGCGGTGTTGATCAGTCCGCGGCGCGCCAGCTCAGGCGCGGCCACCTTGACCAGGAACCGGAACAGCAGCACGCCGACCAGCCCCTCCATGAGCGCCAGAGGAATCTGGGTGAGCGCGAACACGCCCGCGAACTTGGCCAGCGCCCCGAGGAGGTCGGGGTCGGGGTAGGCCAGGGCGAGCTGCAGCGAGGTGACGCAGTAGGTGACCAGGTCGGCCACCGCCATGGCGAGGAAGACGCCCAGCTCCATCGGGCCCTTGCCAACACGCACGAGGCGCCACACCGCGTAGGCCGCCCATGGGCCGGCAATCGCCATCGAGAACACGTTGGCGCCCAGCGTCGTGAGGCCGCCATGGGCGAGCAGCAACGCCTGGAACAGCAGCACCACCGTGCCGAGGAAGGCCATGACGGGCGGCTTGAACAAGATGGCCCCCGCCCCGGTACCGGTGGGGTGCGAGGAACTCCCAGTGACGCTGGGCAACTTGATGGCGCTCAGCACGAACGTGAACGCGCCGGCGGCAGCCAGCAGCAGCTTTGATTCGGGGTTCTTGGTCGACTCCTGGATGACGGCGCGGGCGCCGTGGATCACGAAGGGAGCCGAGGCAATCCCCCAGGCCACGCAGTGCGCGACAGGGAGGAATCCTTCGGCGATGTGCATGGGTGCACTCGTCCTTTCTCGAGATTGCGCGTCTCGATCCTGGTCCGACGAGGCGAGTTCCTGACTCCCCGCCTGAGGCGGGACACAGTGGCGCGACCGTGCCGGCTTTGAACCGGCTTCCTCGGTGCTCGTCGGGCGATATGAAATGGTGTCCCCACCCTCCCACACACCCGAAAGGAACTCCATGCCGGACGCCCCCTCCTACGACTACCTCACCGACGGCGCTGCGATCTACGCCGAGTCGTTCCGCCTGATCCGGGAGGAGTCCGATCTTGGGCGCTTTCCTGACGACGTGGCCAAGGTGGTGGCCCGCATGATCCACGCTGCGGCGCAGACGAACCTGGTCGAGGACATCGCGTGGACACCCGGCGTGGTCACTGCGGCACGGGCCGCGCTCGTGGCGGGCGCGCCGATCCTGTGCGACTCGTCGATGGTCGCCACCGGGATCATCCGGTCCCGCCTGCCCCGCGACAACGACGTCATCTGCCATCTGGGCACACCCGGGCTGGCGGAGCTCGCCGACGAACTCGGCACGACCAAGACGGCCGCTGCCGTCGAATGGTGGAAGCCCCGGCTCGAGGGCGCCGTGGTGGCGATCGGCAACGCACCCACGTCGTTGTTCCGGCTGCTCGAGGTGGTGCGCGACACGGGTCTGAAGCCGGCCGCCGTGGTCGGTATCCCGGTCGGATTCGTGGGTGCCGCCGAGTCGAAGGCGGCCCTGGCCAAGAACCCGTTCGGCCTCGACTTCATCACGGTGCTCGGACGCCGGGGCGGGTCTGCGATCGCGGTGGCGGCCGTGAACGCCATCGCCTCGACCGCCGAGACCACCAACGAGGCCCGCACCGATGCGTGAGCTGGTGCTGATCGGGGTCGGAGCCGGGGATCCGGAGTGGGTGACCCTCGCGGCCGTCCGCGCGATCCAGGAGATCGACGTCCTGTTCGTCGTCGTCAAGGAGCGCGAGTACGACGACCTCGTCGAGGCGCGGCGTTCGATCATCGAGCGGCACCGGACCCGTCCGCTGACGATGGTCGAACTGCTCGACCCGCCCCGGCCGTGGCAGTCGGTGCCCGACTATCCGGCGGCTGTGGCTGCCTGGCGGGCGCATCGACTGGAGTCGTGGGGCCAGGCGGTCGCTGGTCACCTGGGCGAGGGGCAGAGTGGCGGCTTCCTGGTCTGGGGCGACCCGAGCCTGTACGAGAGCACGCTGGCGATCGTGGAACACCTGGTGGCGTCGGCGTCCGAGGAGATCACCTACCGGGTGATCCCCGGTGTGAGCAGCGTGTTGGCGCTGGCCGCGGCGCATCGGATTCCGCTGAACCGGCAGGGCAGGGCCGTGCAGATCTCGCCCGCGCGCATGCTGGCGAGCGGTATGCCCGAGGGCGTGGACGACGTGGTGGTGATGCTCGACGGCAAGCAGGCGTTCGCGTCCATTGACCCGGCCGGGCTCGACATCTACTGGGGTGCGTACCTGGGTACGCCTGAGCAACTGTTGGTCAGCGGCCCGTTGGGGGACGTGGCCGAGGAGATCATCCGGGTGCGTGCGGACGCCGCCGCGCGCCTCGGGTGGGTGTTCGACACCTACCTGCTCCGGCGTCGGGACCGGGAGCCGGCGCGCGGCGGTTGATCGCTCAGAACTCCCAGTCCTCGTCCTCGGTGTTGACGGCCTTGCCCATCACATAGGACGACCCCGACCCGGAGAAGAAGTCGTGGTTCTCGTCCGCGTTGGGGGACAGTGCGGCCAGGATGGCCGGCGAAACCGCCACGGCGTCCTTGGGGAACAGCCCTTCGTAGCCCAGGTTCATCAGGGCCTTGTTGGCGTTGTAGCGCAGGAACATCTTGACGTCCTCGGTCAGGCCGATCGGGTCGTAGAGGTCCTCGGTGTAGGACTCTTCGTTGTCGTAGAGCTCGAACAGCAGGTCGAAGGTGTAGTCCTTCAACTCGTCGCGTCGGGCCTGGTCGGCCTCCTTGAGTGCCTGCTGGTACTTGTAGCCGATGTAGTAGCCATGGACGGCCTCGTCGCGGATGATGAGGCGGATCAGGTCGGCGGTGTTGGTCAGCTTCGCCCGGCTGGACCAGTACATGGGGGCGTAGAAGCCGGAGTAGAACAGGAACGACTCCAGCATGGTGGAGGCGACCTTGCGCTTCTCGGGGTCCTCGCCGTAGTAGTAGTCGAGGATGATCTGCGCCTTGCGCTGCAGGTACTCGTTCTCCTCGCTCCAGCGGAAGGCCTCGTCGATCTCAGCGGTCGGGATCAGCGTCGAGAAGATGGAGCTGTAGCTCTTGGCGTGCACCGACTCCATGAAGGCGATGTTGGTGTAGACGGCCTCCTCGTGGGGCGTCCGCGCGTCGGGGATGAGCGACACCGCACCCACGGTCCCCTGGATCGTGTCCAGCATGGTCAGGCCCGTGAAGACGCGCGTGGTCATGAGTTGTTCGTACGGCTTGAGGGTGCGCCAGCTGGGGATGTCGTTGGACAGGGGCACCTTCTCGGGCAGCCAGAAGTTGCTGGTCAGCCGGTCCCAGACGTCTTGGTCGATGTCGTCGGTGATGCGGTTCCAGTTGATGGCCTGGACGCCGCGCAGCAGGGTGGGTTTCCTGGTCATGGTTGTTTCTCGCTTCCAATGGGTCAGAGCATGCAGCTGACGCAGCCGTCCACCTCGGTGCCCGCGAGCGCTAGCTGCCGCAGCCGGATGTAGTAGAGGGTCTTGATGCCCTTGCGCCAGGCGTAGATCTGGGCCCTGTTGATGTCTCGCGTGGTGGCCGTGTCGGGGAAGAACAGCGTCAGCGACAGGCCTTGATCGACGTGCTTGGTCGCCTCGGCGTAGGTGTCGATGATCTTCTCCGGGCCGATCTCGTAGGCGTCGGCGTAGTACTCCAGGTTGTCGTTGGTCATGAAGGGCGCCGGGTAGTAGACGCGGCCGATCTTGCCCTCCTTGCGGATCTCGACCTTGGCCACGATGGGGTGGATCGAGCTGGTGGAGTGGTTGATGTAGCTGATCGATCCGGTCGGGGGCACCGCCTGCAGGTTCTGGTTGTACAGCCCGTGCTCGGCCACCTCCGACGCCAGCGCGCGCCAGTCCTGGGGCGTGGGCAGGTGGATGGCGGCGTCCGCGAACAGCCGCGCGACCTTCGGTGTCCGCGGCGTCCAGTCGCCGTCGATGTACTTGGTGAAGTACTCACCACTGGCGTACGCGCTGCGCTCGAATCCGTCGAACCGCTCGCCGCGCTCACGGGCGATCCGGCAAGAGGCTGCGACGGCGTGGAACGTCACCGTGTAGAAGTACAGGTTGGTGAAGTCGAGGCCCTCGTCGGATCCGTAGTGGATGGATTCGCGCGCGAGGTAGCCGTGCAGGTTCATCTGGCCCAGGCCGATGGCGTGGCTCATCGCGTTACCGCGCTCGATGCTGGGGGCGCAGGCGATGTTGGACTGGTCGGAGACGGCCGTCAGGGCCCGCACGGCGGTCTCGATGGTCTGCCCGAAGTGTGGCGAATCCATCGCCTTGGCGATGTTCAGCGAGCCCAGGTTGCAGGAGATGTCCTTGCCGACCTCGTCGAAGCCCAGGTCCTCGGTGTAGGTCGAGGGCGTCGAGACCTGCAGGATCTCCGAGCACAGGTTCGACATCGTCACGCGACCGTCGATCGGGTTGGCGGCGTTCACCGTGTCCTCGAACATCAGGTACGGGTAGCCGGACTCGAACTGGATCTCGGCGAGGGTCTGGAAGAACTTGCGGGCGTTGATCTTCTTCTTCGTGATCCGCTTGTCCTCGACCATCTCCCGGTACTTCTCGGTGACGGAGATCTCGCTGAATGCGACGCCGTAGACCCGTTCGATGTCGTAGGGGCTGAACAAGTACATGTCCTCGTTGTTGCGCGCCAGCTCGAAGGTGATGTCCGGGATCACGACGCCGAGGCTGAGGGTCTTGATGCGGATCTTCTCGTCGGCGTTCTCCCGCTTGGTATCGAGGAAGGCCAGGATGTCAGGGTGATGCGCGTGCAGGTACACCGCGCCTGCACCCTGGCGGGCGCCGAGCTGGTTGGCGTAGGAGAACGAGTCCTCCAGCAGTTTCATCACCGGGATCACTCCGGACGACTGGTTCTGGATCTTCTTGATCGGCGCGCCCGCATTGCGGATGTTCGTCAGGGACAACGCGACGCCCCCTCCGCGCTTGGACAACTGCAACGAGGAGTTGATCGCCCGAGCGATGGACTCCATGTTGTCCTCGATGCGCAGCAGGAAGCAGGAGACCAGCTCGCCCCGGGATGCCTTGCCGGCGTTCAGGAATGTCGGGGTGGCCGGCTGGAAGCGTCCGGCCATGATCTCGTCGACGATGCTCTCGGCGAGCGGACGGTCACCCGCGGCCAGCGTCAGCGCCACCAGACAGACCCGATCCTCGAACCGCTCGAGGTAGCGGCGGCCGTCGAAGGTCTTGAGCGTGTAGGAGGTGTAGTACTTGAACGCGCCCATGAACGTCGGGAACCGGAACTTCACCGCGTAAGCACGCTTGAACAGGGCCTTGACGAAGTCGAAGTCGTAGGCAGCCAGCACCTCGGGCTCGTAGTAGCCCTCCTCGACGAGGTAGTCGAGTTTCTCGCGCAGCGAATGGAAGAAGACGGTGTTCTGGTTGACGTGCTGCAGGAAGTACTCGCGGGCCGCCTGCCGGTCGGCCTCGAACTGGATGCGGCCGTCGGCGTCGTAGAGGTTCAACAGCGCGTTGAGGGCGTGGTAGTCGCGTTCGCCGGCGACGGTCTCATCGCCGGTGTCGGTGAGCAGCGTGGTGGTCATGGGTGCAAGAGCCTTTCGTGGATGCGCTCGACGTCGTCGGGCGTGCCCAGCAGTTCGAAGCGGTCGAGGTGCGGCACGTGGCACTTGCGGGCCACGATGTCGCCGGCCAGGCAGTAGGCCTCGCCGAAGTTGGTGTTACCGGCGGAGATCACCCCGCGCAGGAGGGCCCGGTTGTCCGGGTTGTTGAGGAACCGAATCACCTGCTTGGGCACAGCCCCGCCGGTGTTGCCGCCCCCGTAGGTCGGCACGATGAGCACGTACGGATCCTGGACCGTCAGCGGCTCATCGTGGGCGCGCAGCGGGATGCGGGCGGCATCCACCCGCAGCTTCTGCACGAAGCGGTGGGTGTTTTCCGACGCCGACGAGAAGTAGACGACGCGCACGGCAGGTCGCGCGCTCAGGCGACGTGGAGGCGCTGCGCCGCAGCCTTGATGCGGTCCGGGCGGAAACCGGCCCAGTGGTCATCGCCGTCGACCACGACCGGAACCTGCTGGTAGCCCATCGCCATCACGTCGAGCAGGGCAGCCTCGTCCTCGGCGAGGTCGATCACCTCGTAGTGGAGGCCGAGCTTGTCCATGGCGCGGTAGGTTGCCGTGCACTGAACGCAGGCGGGCTTGCTGTAGACGGTGATGGTGCTGGTCGACATGCTCTCTCCTCGAAGCAAGGGGACTCGAGGGCAGGGGAGCGCACAGCGCCCTGGTCTTCCCACGAGACCGATGGTCGGAAACCGGGCGAGCCCGGTCGCTGGCAGGTCTTCGGACTCGAGGGCGGGCGCGGACGCGCTTGCCTAGTGGGCGACGCTTCCCAGCCGTGCGGCCAGTGCTTGATGTCGCCGTTCGTTCCCTCTTACCGCTGCGGGGCAGTCCCGGATTCGCACCGGGTTCCCTCTTGCCTCGCCTCAACCCCTACATGTTGTGGGTGTCTTGGCGAACCAGCACTACGGATAGTAATCACATCGATGTAATCTGTAAAGCCCCGCCCGGCTGCCCGGAGTCGGCCGGAGTCGGCCGCACCGGGGCGTCGGGTCGCCGGTGGGGCAGTCTCACAAGGACGCGATGGCCGCGACGGCGGCGTCCCGGGCCCGCTTCGAGCGATGGGGCACGCGGTCGCCGATGACGCCCACGGTGAGGCCCTCGAATGTGCCGGTGGCCGGCGTCCGGGCGGTGCCGGCGTCGGACCGGTCGGCGCGCACGCAGAAGATGCCACGCGCCTCGCAGGCGTCGGCGACCATCGCGTTGGCGTCCGGATCGTCGGTGGCGGCGATGGCGTACCGGGCGCCTTCCACGTCGGACTCTTTCACCGGACGCAGCTCAAGCGTGAGGGCACCACCGGACGCCCAGGCCTCGAGGTCGGGGCAGGCAGCGAGGGCGACGACGTGCAGATCGGCGCCCGCGGCGAGCAGTGCGGGAACGCGGCGTGCGGCGACCGTGCCCGCACCGGCCATGAGCACCCGGCGGCCGCGCAGGTCGAGCCCGGCCAGGTACATCGGCGAACCTTCCCCGGACGATGTGTGCAGTCCCCGCCGCCCGGCCGATGCCTTGGCGGCGCCCGTCCGATAGCGGTCGACGACGACCTCGGCCAGAGCGTCGCAGTCGCCGATGACGTCGGCCAGCCGGACCTCGATCCCGTGGTTGGTCGCCCAGTCTGCCGCCTGTTTGGCCGCCGAGTTCTGCAGCCGGCCGGGGAACATGTAGTTCGGCGCGATCACGATGCGCTGGAACCCCACCGCCTTGAGCTGGTTCAGCGCGTCGATCAGCGACGGACGCACCACCTGGATGTAGGCGGGCACCGTGAACCCGTAACCGCCCTCCTCCCCGACAACCCGGGTCAGGCGCGCGTGATCGGCGTTGGCCCGGGTCACCGAACACCCGCGACCGAGGAAGACGACGCCGACCTGCTCGGGCGTCCAGTCGCCGAGCTGCGCCGCGACGCGCTCGATGACGGCCGCGCGCAGGCGGGAGTCCGGGCCCAGGTGCGGGGTCGTGATGACCGTCGCGGAACCCACACGGGCGCGGCCCTCGGCGACCGCCTCAGGGATGTCCTCCAACACGTGGCCGCCCTGGCCCAGCATCAGCGGCACGACGACGGCGCGTCGGTCGGGCTGCGTCTCGAGCGCGGACGCCAGCGCATCGGCGATGGTGGGGGTGTCGAGCTCGACGTAGGCGTCCCGGACGTCGACGTCGGACAGCATGGCGGCCACCCGCTGTGTGAGGGCGCGGCCGACGGCCTGGCCCTCGGCGGAGCGGGTGCCGTGGATCGCGATGACGAGCGCAGGGTTGTTCACAGGGGCTCCTTGTCGGGGTTCATCCAGTGGTAGTCCCGCGGGGTCACCATCGCGGACGCCCCTTGTCCCGTCGGCACGAGCTTGGTCGTGGACGATCCCACGATCACGATCGAGTGCATGTCGACCCAGTCCGGGTCGAAGTCGGCCAGCGCGGCGACGCGGTGGTTCTGGTTCGGGCGGGAGGCATCCTGCACGACGGCGACCGGTGTCGTGGGTGGACGCCGTGCGCCCAGGATCTCCAGGGCGCGGGGCAGGTGCGCCAGCCGCTTCTTACTGCGCGGGTTGTACAGCGCGACCACGAAATCGCCGTCGGCTGCTGCCTGCAGGCGACGCTCGATGGTGTACCAATCGGTGTGCAGGTCGCTGAGCGAGATCGTGACGTGGTCGTGCCCCAGCGGCGCACCGAGGATCGCCGACGCCGCCAACTCAGCGGTCACGCCCGGCACCACCTGGACGTCCACGCCCCCGGTGCCCTTCTCGAGCAGCGGTGAGGCCATCGCGTAGATCGCCGGGTCGCCGCCGCAGACCAGCGACACCGAGCGGCCCTCCCGGGCCTTGGCGATGGCGAACTCGATGCGGTGCTCCTCGGTGCCCATGCCGATGGCCATGATCTCGGTTCCGGGGCGCAACAGATGCCGGATCTGCGCAACATAGGGCCGGTACCCGACCACCACGGCGGATGCGCGCAGGACGTCGCGGGCGCGGGGCGTCAACAGGTCGTCGGCACCCGGGCCGAGCCCTACGACGGCCAGCGTGCCGGTGGGGGCGATTCGGCCGATCGCGATGGTCGCCTCGCCATTCTTGTGCTTCTCGACGATGAGGTCCGCTCCGTGCGCGACCACGGACGCCTCCGCCACGCTCGGCGTGCCCACCGCCGCCTGCGGGGCGTCGCTCGGGTTGGGGACGGTGACGTCCGCGAGGACGTCTGCGGGGTAGGTGATGAACGGCACCCCGAGTTGGGCGGCCAGCTGGATCAGGCCCGGCTCGTCGGCCTTGGCGTCCACGCTGGTCAGCGCCGTGATCGACGCCCGCGCCCACCCGCTCTCGGCGAGGGTTTGGCTGAGCAGGGCGTCGAGCGTGGTGGCAGGAGTGCCGCGGTTGCAGCCCATGCCGACGACCAGGCTCTTGGGGTGGAGGGTCACGGTCGGCAGGTCGTGGGCGGCGGAGTCGGGCGGCGGAGCCTCAGCGTCCGAGACCACGATGCGGGCGGCCGGGTCGCCGAGATCGGGGAGCTCGGTCTCGTGGGTACCTCGGCGCTCAACGCGCGCGACCCCCGGCTCGCGGACGTTCGTCGGCAGCGGCGGGAGCGGCCACGGCTGTTCGCGGACAAGTTGCACGGGCGCCCCGTCGAGCAGGGCGCGGGTGACGCCGGCGAGATCGCCGGAGGTGGCCCAGCCGAGTGTGTCCAGTCCCGGGATACCCGTGGCGTCGGTGGCCGTGGTGACCGCCGGGGTCGCGCCGAGGATGTCCGCTACTCGGCGGGCCAGTTCATTGGCGCCGCCGACGTGTCCACCGACCAGGGGCACGACGAACGCAGCGGCCTCGTCGACCACCACCACGCCCGGGTCGGTCTTCTTGTCGGCGAGAAGGGGCGCGATCAGCCGGGTGGTGGCGCCGAGGGCGAGGTGGCTGATGATCAGGTCGCACTCGGCCCACGCGGCGGCGAGGTGCTCGGACGCCTTGCCGTCGTAGCGCCGAGTCGCCCCCAGGGCTGCATCGATGGCGTCGGCGTGGGCCCGCGCGGCGGGAGAGTTGGTGAGTTGGCCGAGCACGCGGGCGGCACGGTCAGCGGGGCGCACCGGGGCCGGTGCCGACGCCGGACGGGTGGCCGCGGGGGCCGCGCCGGCGAGGCCGGACTGGGTGCCGAGGGCCGCGGGGTCATCAGGATGGTGGGCCAGCACCAGCACCACGTGTGGCTGGGCCGGCTCGGTGACGCGCAGCGCTTCGGCTTCGTTCAGCACGCGGACCCGCTCGTCGGCCTCGCCCAGCCGCTCGGCCAACACGTACCAGCGCCCCAGCCCGGTGGTCGCAGAGACGATCTGTGGCAGTCCCGTCCGGTGGTCGGTCAGGACGCCGACCTTCGGGTGCTCCCCGCACGCCAACAGCGCCGGGGTCGGGTCATTGCCGTGGGCGGACACGAACAGGGCGTCGTCCCAGGGCAGGGCCACTGCGGCGAACGCGGCCGGCAGCGAGCCCACCTCGGGCACGACACGCACGGGCAGTCCTGCCATGCGGATCCGCCGCACGACGCCGTAGAACAGTGGGTCGCCGGACGCGATGACCACGGCGTCCTCGCCGTCCTGCAACGCAGACAGTGCCTCGATCGCCGGGGTGATGGGACCCAGGACCACGCGTCGGGGTTCCGGGACGCCGAGCGCGTCCAAATGGCGCAGCCCGCCGACCACCAGGGAAGCTGTGGCGAGGGCGTCCACCAGCGAAGGGCGGGGGGAGCCCAGGTAGCCGAACACGGTGATCATGCCCGGGCCCCCTTCGTGCGCAGGTCGTCGGCGGCGTCCGGGTCGGCGGCACGGTACTCGTGCCGGAAACCGGGGTGGTACAGGTGCGAGCGCTTCGCCACGGGGGCCTCGGCCAGGGCAGGGCCGACCAGGATCACCGTGTGCTTCCACCAGTGGTGGTCCTTCATCGTGGCCGACAGCTCGTCCAGACGACACCGAATCAGCACCTCGTCGGGCCAGCTCACCTTGTGCCCGATGATCACGGGCGTTTCGGGCGGGTACCCGCCGGCGAGCAGTTCCTCCTGCAGGGCCCGGTTGCGCGCGGCCGACAGGTACAGCGCCATCGTGGTGCCGTGGCGCGCAAATTCCCGGACGCGCTCGCGCGGCGGCATGGGCGTCCGGCCGCCCTCGAGGCGGGTGAGGATCAACGACTGGGCCACCTCGGGCAGCGTCAACTCGACCTCCGCCGCGGCGGCAGCCGCCGAGAAGGCGGACACCCCCGGGATCGACTCGAACGCGATGCCGACCGCGCGGCACTGGTCGCGTTGCTCGGCGGTGGCCCCGTAGATGGCCGGGTCTCCGGTGTGCACCCGAGCCACCAGCAGGCCCTCGTCGCGGGCCCGCTCGTACAGCGGGGTGAGGTCTTCCAGCGAGGCGGAGGCGGAGTCGATCAACTCGGCACCGCGCTTGTGGCCGGCGACCAGATCGGGGCTGACCAGCGAGGACGCCCAGATGATGATGTCGGCCTCGGCGAGGACGCGCGCGCCGCGCACCGTGATCAGGTCGGGGGCGCCTGGACCGGCCCCGACGAAGACGACCTTTCCCTTCACAGCCTGCCTCCTCGCTGGGCGCGGCGCCCGGTGATGATCATGGTCCCGAAGTAGGGCACCTCGTCGAAGTCGGCGGGGGAGCCGATGACCTGCTCGGGCGTCCCCACGTTGATGCCCACGATCGCGTCGGCGTCCTCGCCCAACATGTCGACGTACTCGCGCAGCTCGGCGTAGTGCCGGCCGATCTTGTAGGCGACGATCGTGTCCGCCTCGGCTCCCAGCGCGGCCAGGTCGCCGACGCCGCGCTTGACCGGGACGAGACCCAAACGCTCATCCCCCTCGACCAACGGCGTCCGGGACGCCGCGGCCAGCGCCTGCATCGCCGTGATGCCCGGCACCACCTCGACCTCGACGTCGCCGAACCGTTCGAGGACGGCGTCGGCCAGGTAGCTGAACGTCGAGTACACGCTGGGATCGCCCACGGTCGCGAACGCCACCACGTCGGCCCCGGTCTCGAAGGCGTCGCAGGCGACCGCGGCAGACGTCCGCCACGCAGCCTCCCGGCGCGCGGTCACGCCGGACGGGTCACTCATGCTGAAAGGCACACGAACGATCCTCGAGGAGGCCTCCGGGCAGGCGGCGGCGAGCACACGTTCGGCGCGTCCGGGTCCGTCGCCGGACGCCTCGGTTGCGGGGACCAGAACGACATCCGCAGTGCTGACAATGCGGTGGGCTTTGAGGGTGAGAAGATCGGGATCGCCCGGACCAACGCCGACCCCTATCAAGCGGCGGGACATCGCATGCCTCTCCGGCCCCTGCTGCGGAGGCCACGATGGGGCGCCGGGCCAGGCGACCGGGCTCGTCCCCTCGATCGGGGCATCACCGTTGCGCGACAGCATCGGGATCACACCGACTTCGCTGGATTCGACGCGCCGGCCATCGGCCGACGCCGTCAAACTACCACTGTGAAGCTGCCGGGCACGCCGTCGGTCTTCCCGACTACGCTGGGGCGCATGAGTCTCGACCACCTCGCGCTGCGCGAACGCCGCGCG
Organism: Propioniciclava sp. MC1595; assembly: GCF_017569205.1. Lineage (GTDB taxonomy): Bacteria > Actinomycetota > Actinomycetes > Propionibacteriales > Propionibacteriaceae > Propioniciclava. The sequence continues at coordinate 2,278,067 of NZ_CP071870.1, read as the reverse complement.
AACGGGTTGCCGGTCGAGCCCACCGGGCCGAGGCAGCACTGGGCCAGGCGCACCCTCGCCAGCCCGTGGACGTGGGTGACGCTCGGTGCCACCCTCATCTACGCGGCCTGCCTGCTGTGGATGTACCAGACCTCCATCCAGGAGACGCCCGTCGAGGGGGGCGTGATCCCGGGGTTGAACGCGTCGGCGATCCGCCGCTCGGCGCAACTCGCCCTGCCCACGCTGGCCGCCTGGATCGGGGTGTTCCTCCTCGTCGACCGGTTCCGGCCCATGCGGCCGGTGCTGTGGTGGCTGGCGCTGGGCTGGGGCGCGTGCGTGAGCACGGCGTCCTCGATGGTGATCAACACCTGGGCGGGCCAGGAGATGGCGATCGTCGGCAACGGCGACCCCGCCACCGGCGCCCGCGCGGCGGTGTTCGTCGCCCCGTTCGTGGAGGAGGCCACCAAGGCCACGATCCTGTTCCTGATCGCGATGGCCCTGCGCAACCGGCTGGTCACCCGCCTGCAGGCGGTGGCGCTGGCCGGGCTGTCGGGCGCCGGCTTCGCCTTCACCGAGAACATCCTCTACTACAGCCGCGTCATCGTGTACTCCTCCACGACGATCGAGACCGGCGACCCCGAGGCCGCGCTCGCCGAGATCGTGATGCTGCGCGGGCTCAAGACCGCGTTCGGCCACCCGTTGTTCACGGTCCTGGCCGGCATCGGGCTCATCATCGCCCTGCGCTCGGCCAGCAAGGTGGTGCGCATCCTCGCCCCGCTGGCCGGCTTCCTGCTCGCCGCGGGCGCCCACATGGTGTTCAACTTCATGGCCAGCACCGGCATGGACCCCAACGTCATGGCCGTCGTCGGCTGGATCGGCATGGTCTCCCTGCTCATCCACCTCGTGCGGCAGGCGCTCGCCGAGGGACGCCGCCACCGGGCCCGCCTCACCGACTACGTCGCGATGGGCTGGCTCCCCGAGGAGGCCCTCGTGGCGTTCAGCCGGCAGCGCACCCGCTGGCACAGCCTGTTCAACGCGGTCAGCCACGGCTGGCGTCCGTTGCTGGCGACGTTCCGGCTCCAGCGCACGATGGCCGACCTGGTCCACCTGCGCGACTCCCAGCTCCGCGGGCTCGTGGACGCCGCGGGCCACGGTCGCGAGCGCGAACTGCTCGACCGCGCCCGTGAGCTGTGGCCGATCGCGGTCACCGACCCGAAGGTCCAGCGCTTCCACCTGCCCAAGCTGCCCAACCCGGTGCAGTGGTGGCGGCGCCGCCGTGCCTCCCGGCTTGCTGCCCCGAGCGGGCAAGGCCCGATAGGCTCACCGCAGTACTCGCCGGTCGACCCCCGGTGGGCGCCACCGAAAGGGTAGGAAGGCATGAGCACTGCGGCACTCGCCGAGGCACTGGTCCGACTGCGGGACGCCTTGGCCGCGGTCAGGCTGCCGCTGGGCCTCCCGGGCAGCGCGGAGGCGGGCAAGTCCGCCCGCGACCTGGTCACCCAGCTCGACGACTACGTCCTGCCCCGGTTGGCGACGCTGGACGCCCCGCTGCTGGCCGTCATCGGCGGCTCCACCGGCGCGGGCAAGTCGACGCTGGTGAACTCGCTGGTGGGGCGCGAGGTGTCCCGGCCCGGCGTGATCCGGCCGACGACGCGCAGCCCGGTCCTCGTGCACCACCCCGGCGACCTGGAGTACTTCTCCTCCGAGCGCATCCTCCCCGGGCTGGGCCGCTCCTTCGACCAGGCGCACGACACCAGCACGCTGCAGCTCGTCGCCGAGCCGTCGCTGCCCCCGGGCCTCGCCCTGCTGGACGCCCCCGACATCGACTCCGTCGTCGCCGAGAACCGGGCCCTGGCCGCCCAGCTGCTCGCCGCGGCCGACCTCTGGATGTTCGTCACCTCCGCCGCCCGCTACGCCGACGCCGTGCCGTGGGAGTACCTGCGCGCCGCCGCCGACCGCGCCGCCGCCGTGGCGGTCGTCCTCCAGCGGGTCCCGCCCGCCGCGATGGGGGAGGTGCCCCCGCATCTGGGCCGCCTCATGACCGAGCGCGGGCTGGCCCACTCGCCGCTGTTCGCGGTCCCCGAGACGACCGTGGACGCCCAGGGCCTCCTCCCTGACGCCGCCGTCTCCCCGATCCGGTCCTGGCTGGCCACGCTGGCCGCCGACCAGGTCAGCCGGCAGGCCGTCGTGTTGCAGACCCTGGACGGGGCGATCGGCTCGCTCGTCGCCCGCTCGCCCGGCATCGCGGACGCCGTGGACGGCCAGGTCGAGGCCCTCGGCCAGCTGCGCGCCGACGCCGAGAAGAGCTACGCCGAGGCCGTCCGCACCATCGGCGTCCAGACCGCCGACGGCACCCTGCTGCGTGGCGAGGTGCTCGCGCGCTGGCAGGACTTCGTGGGCACCGGCGAGTTCATGCGCGCCGTCGAGCAGAAGATCGGCTGGCTGCGCGACAAGATCTGGTCGACCCTCAAGGGCGAACCCCCGCAGGCCAACGAGGTCAAGCTGGCCGTCGAGTCGGGGCTGGAGGCGCTCGTCCGTGAGGAGGGCGACGCCGCCGCCGAGCGCGCCGAGGCCGCCTGGGCCGCCAACGCGGCCGGGCGCCAGGTGCTGCAGTCCAGCCGGGAGGACCTGTCCCACAGCTCGCCGGAGTTCTCCGCGGCCGTGTCGAAGGCCATCCGCGACTGGCAGGGCGACGTGCTCGACATCGTGTCCGAGGTGGGGGCGTCCAAGCGCAACACCGCCCGCTACCTCGCGCTCGGTGTGAACGGCATCGGCGTCGCGCTGATGGTCGTGGTCTTCAGCCAGACCGGCGGCATCACCGGCGCCGAGGTCGGCGTGGCCGGCGGCACCGCGCTGCTGGCGCAGCGCCTGCTCGAGGCGGTGTTCGGTGAGGACGCCGTCCGCAGGCTCGCCAAGCAGGCCAAGGACCGGCTCGACGAGCACATCCAGGGTCTGATGTCGGCCGAGCTCAACCGCTACCTGCGCGCGATTGCCGAGACCGGCGCCGACTCCGCCATCGCCACCGAGGTGCGCGAGGCCACGCAGGCCCTCTCGGCCCAGCGGGCCGAGACCACGGCGCTTCCGATGGGCGCCCCGCGCGCCGAGCTCGACCCCGCCCGCCTGGCGGTGGAGGCGCAGCCGGGCCCCACGCTGACCGGCGAGGTCCTCGACCCCCGCCCGCTCGACGAGGGGTACCGCGTGGAGGTGCGCGATGAAGCGTGACCGCAGGCACGGCGCCAGCATCGCAGTGCGCCTCCAGCACCTGGACGAGGCCATCGACCTCGCCCGCGGGAGGGCGTCCGACGAGGTGGTGGACGCCGCCGACGAGCTGGTCGACCGGGCCGGCCACCGTCTCTCGATCGCCGGCGACCACACGGTCGTCGCGCTGGCCGGCGCCACCGGCTCGGGCAAGTCGTCCACGTTCAACGCCGTCACCGGCACCCAGCTGGCCCGCACGGGTGTGACCCGGCCCACCACGAGCGAGGCCATGTCCGTCTCGTGGGGCACCGAGCAGCCCGTCGAGCTGCTCGACTGGCTCGGGGTCAGCCGGCGCAGCCTCGTCCCGGCGGGGGAGTCCGACCTCGCCGACCTGGTGCTGCTCGACCTGCCCGACCACGACTCCACCGAGGTCAGCCACCGGCTCACCGTCGACCGCCTCGTTGAGCTGGTCGACATGCTGGTGTGGATCGTCGACCCGCAGAAGTACGCTGACGCGGCCCTGCACGACGGCTACCTCAAGCCGCTGGTCGACCACGCCGAGGTCATGGTCGTCGTCCTCAACCAGGTCGACCGGTTCACCGACGAGCAGCGCCGGGCGGCCCTGGCCGACCTGCGCCGCCTGCTCGACTCCCAGGGGCTGCAGCGCACCCGCGTCATGGCGATGTCGGCGCTCACCGGCGAGGGCGTTGCCGAGCTGCGCGCCCTGCTCGCCGAGGTCGCACACGCCAAGGCGGCCAAGGTGCAGCGCTTCTCCGCTGACGTGACGCGCCAGGCGGCGCTGCTCGCCGAGGAGCTGGGGGACCAGCCTGTTCCGCGCCTCGACCGCGGGGTGGTGGACCGCCTCAACGAGTCGATGGCGGAGGCCGCCGCGGTGCCGGTCGTCGTCGACGGCGTCCTCAAGGCGTGGCGCCACCGGGGGACGATCGCCACCGGTTGGCCGATGGTCAGCTGGCTGAAGCGGCTGAAGCCCGACCCGTTGCGCAAGCTGCGCCTGGGCCTGTCCCCGCGCGAGCTCAGCCCCACCGACGTCAGCCGCACGTCGCTGCCCAAGGCCACCTCGGTGCAGAAGGCGCGACTGGACGCCTCGCTGCGCGGCGTCCTGGACGTGGCGACCGCGGGCGTGCCGCGCGGCTGGTCGGACCAGATCCGCTCGGTCGCCCGCGGCAACGACAAGCTGCTCGCCGACCGGCTCGACGGGGCGGTGGCCTCCACCGACCTCGAGATGGACCGGGGCCACGGCTGGTGGGTGCTGGTCACGATCCTGCAGTGGGTGTTCTTCCTGGCCCTGATCGTGGGCGTGGTGTGGCTGGCCCTGCCGTTCGTGCTGGCGTTCGCCCAGGTGCCGATGGACCTGCCGGTCATCAGCTGGCAGGGCTGGCCGGTCCAGACGCTGCTCGCGGCGGGTGGCCTCGCCGGGGGAATCGTGCTCGCCCTGCTCAGCCGGGTGTTCGTCGAGGCCGGCGCGCGGGTCAAGGCGCGCCAGGCGCGCAAGGCGCTGACCGACTCGATCGCCGAGGTGACCGCCGTCGAGGTGGTCGGCCCGATCCAGGCCGAGCTCGACCGCTTGGTGGCCGCGCGCGAGGCGACGGCGAAGGCGCGCTGAGCGCGGCCTAGTGCGGGGCGTCCGCCTGCTTGATGGCGGACACCTCGAACTCGAGCTTCACGGCGTCGGAGACCAGGACGCCGCCGGTCTCGAGCACGGCGTTCCACGTCAGGCCGAAGTCGGCGCGGCTGATCGTCGTCGAACCGGTGAAGCCGATGCGCTCGTTGCCGAACGGGTCCTTGGCGCCGCCCTCGTACTCGAAGGACACCCGCACCGGGCGGGTGACGTCGCGCACCGTCAGGTCGCCGTCGACCTCCACGAGGTTCTCGCCCGTGATGCGGAAGTCGGTGCCCACGAAGGTGATGGCCGGGAACCGGGCGACGTCGAAGAAGTCGGGACTGCGGAGGTGTCCGTCACGGTTGGCGTCGCGGGAGTTGATGCTGCTGACCTTGACGCTCACCAGGAGGGCGGAGTGCTCGGGCTGCGCCCCGTCGATGAGCGCCCAGCCGTGGAAGGACTCGAAGGTGCCGCGCACCTTCGCGATCCCGGCGTGGCGCGCGACGAACGCGATGCTGCTGTGCGCGGGGTCCAGGTGGTACATCCCGTCGAGTTCGGTGAGTGCGAGCACCAGGTGTCTCCCCTTCTGTCCACAGGGTCGTGGTCGGACTGACCCGAGTTTTCCACAATCCCGGGAAGTGATTGCACCAAACTACCGCCTGCCGCCCAAGGTTCCGGGCAACTCCCACAACGACAGGAAGGGGTCCGCCATGGAGGCGCAGATCATGGTCGCCGGCAACGTCGGCAACAACGTGGAGTGGCACGAGGACGAGCGGTACGAGGGCCGGGCCAGCTTCAGCCTGGGCGTGACGCCGTCGGTGTTCCGCGACGGGCGGTGGCAGGAGGAGGCGACGACCTGGTACCGCGTCACCTGCTGGCGCCGGCTCGCGGTGCACGTGCGCGACAGCATCCGCAAGGGCGACGCGGTCGTCCTCGGCGGCAAGCTGCGCCTCGACCGCTGGGTCGACCAGAACAACGTGCAGAAGTACGAGTACGCGATCGACGCGAAGTGGGTGGGGCACGACCTCCGCCGCGGGTCGGCGCTGTTCGAGCGCGCCCGGATCCGACAGGACCCGAGTGCACCCAACGAGTCCGACGCCGACGCGGCGCGGGCCGAGTACGAGGCGCGCCAGTTCGAGGCGATGATGGTCGAGGAGGGCTTCGACGAAGGCGAGGCCGTCGACCCGGCGACCGGTGAGGTCACCACGCTGGGCTGAGACGGGTCGGCCCCGGGGGACGGTGGTCATCCCCCGGGGCCGGCGCGAACCAGAATTCGTCAGTCGCGCTTGAGGCGGCGGTGCTTGCTCGCGTGCGGGCGGGCGGCCTCGACGCCCAGGCGGGCGACCTTGTTGGCCTCGTAGTCGGCGAAGTTACCCTCGAACCAGAACCACTGGGCGGGGTTCTCGTCGTTGCCCTCCCACGCGAGGATGTGGGTCGCGACGCGGTCGAGGAACCACCGGTCGTGGGAGATCACGACGGCACAGCCGGGGAACTCCAGCAGCGCGTCCTCGAGGCTCTGCAGGGTCTCGACGTCCAAGTCGTTGGTCGGCTCGTCGAGCAGCAGCACGTTGCCGCCCTGCTTGAGGGTGAGCGCCAGGTTGAGGCGGTTGCGCTCACCGCCGGAGAGGACGCCGGCGAGCTTCTGCTGGTCGGGGCCCTTGAAGCCGAAGGAGGCGACGTAGGCGCGCGAGGGCATCTCGAAGTTGGCGACCTTGATGTGGTCCAGGCCGTCGGAGACGACCTCCCACACGTTCTTCTTCGGGTCGATGCCGGCGCGGTTCTGGTCCACGTAGCTGAACTGGACGGTCTTGCCGACCTTGAGCTCGCCCGAGTCGGGCTCCTCCGCGCCGGTGACCATCTTGAACAGCGTGGTCTTGCCGACGCCGTTGGGGCCGATGATGCCGACGATGCCGGCGCGCGGCAGCGTGAACGACAGGTCGTCGAGCAGGACGCGGTCGCCAAAGCCCTTGGTCAGGTTCGTGGCCTGCAGGACGTCGGAGCCCAGGCGCGGGCCCGGCGGGATGTTGATCTCGGCGGTGTCGATGGTCCGGTTCTTCTCGGCCTCGGCGGCGAGCTCCTCGTAGCGGGCGAGGCGGGCGCGGTTCTTGGCCTGACGGGCCTTCGGGTTGGCGCGCACCCACTCGAGCTCGCGCTCGAGGATCTTGGCGCGCTTGGCGTCCTTCTTGCCCTCGATCTGCAGGCGCGAGCGCTTGGTCTCCAGGTAGGTGGAGTAGTTGCCCTGGTAGGGGTGCAGCTTGCCGCGGTCGACCTCGCAGATCCACTCCGCGACGTTGTCGAGGAAGTACCGGTCGTGCGTGACGGCCAGGACGGCGCCGGGGTAGCTCTTCAGGTGGCCCTCGAGCCAGGCCACGGACTCGGCGTCCAGGTGGTTGGTGGGCTCGTCGAGCAACAGCAGGTCGGGCTGGGCGAGCAGCAGCTTCACCATCGCGACGCGGCGACGCTCACCACCGGAGAGCACGTCGACGGGGGTGTCCCCGGGCGGGCACTGCAGCGCGTCCATGGCCTGCTCGAGCTGGCTCTCGATGTCCCACGCGTTGAGGTGGTCGAGCTCCTCCTGGAGGGTGCCCATCTCGGCCATGAGCGCGTCGAAGTCGGCGTCGGGCTCGGCCATCTCCATGCCGATCGCGTTGAAGCGCTCGACCTTGGCCAGCGTGCCGGCGACCGCCTCCTGCACGTTCTCCATGACCGTCTTGTCCTCGGTCAGCGGGGGCTCCTGCAGCAGGATGCCGACGGTCTTGCCCTTGCCGAGCATCGCGTCGCCGTTGTTGGGCTTCTCGAGGCCGGCCATGATCTTGAGCAGGGTCGACTTGCCGGCGCCGTTGGGGCCGACGACGCCGATCTTGGCGCCCTCGTAGAACGACAGCGTGACGTTGTCGAGGATGAGCTTCTCGCCCAGCGACTTGCGCACGTTGTGCATGGTGAACACGAACTCGGCCATGAACCGTCCTTGTGAGGTCTTGGTGTGTGGGAATGGAGTCGGGCCCCAGTATAGGGACGCGGCCCGCCGGTCAGTCACCGGGCGCCGCGGGGGAGACCACCTTGTACCGTGGGGGGTATGTCCAGCATCGCCACGCCTCCCACGCCCGCGCCCGACGCCCCCAGCAACCGCCGGGGGCGCCTCATCGTGGCGTGGGTCCTCAGCGTGGGCCTGGCCTTCCTGCTCGGCATGCAGGTGCGGCCTCTCACCCAGCCGGCCGCACCGGCGCAGACGGCCACCGCGTCCGCCGACGCCGCGCAGGCGACGCCCGAGCCCGCGGCGTCCACGCCCCCCCAGCCGAACCCCGAGCTGGAGCGGTTCCTGCTCGACCTGCCCCGCCGCGACCCCAACGACCCCCTGGCGATGGGGAAGGTGGACGCCAAGGTGGTCATGACCAACTGGTCGGACTACCGGTGCCCCTTCTGTGCCGTGTGGCACCAGCGCACGATGCCCGCGCTGGCCAAGTACGTCGAGGACGGCACGCTGCGCATCGAGTTCCGTGACCTGTCGCTGTTCGGCGAGCAGTCCGACGCGACCGCCGTCGCCGCGCGCGCCGCCGGGCAGCAGGGCCGCTTCTGGGAGTTCCAGGACGCCGTGTTCGCCGCCGCGCCCCCGAGCGGGCACCCCGACATCCAGCGCGACGACATCCTGGCCTTCGCGCAGACCGCCGGCGTGCCCGACATGACCGCGTTCGAGACCGCGCTGTCCGACCCGGCCCTCCTCGAGGCCGTGGCAGCCGACTCCGCCGAGGCCCGCCAGCTCGGCATCTCGGGCACCCCCTTCTTCGTGATCGGCGGGCAGGCCATCAGCGGCGCCCAGCCGACCGAGGTCTTCGAGAGCCTGATCGCCCAGGAGCTCGCGCGCTGATGCTCGACATCGGCTACCTCGGCGCCCTCCTCGGCGGCGTGGCCACGATCGTCAGCCCCTGCTCGGTGATGCTGCTGCCGGCATTCTTCGCCTACGCCTTCGCCAGCCGCCGCGCGCTGCTCGGCCGCACCGCGCTGTTCTACCTGGGCCTGATCACGACCCTCGTGCCGCTGGGAGCGGCCGCCGGCAGCGTCGGGGCGCTGTTCAACGCGCACCGCGAGGTCTTCATCGCCGTGGCCGCCGTCCTGATCATCGTGCTCGGCCTGGTCCAGGCCCTCGGCATCACGATCCCGCTGCCGGGTCGCGCCCGGCCCGGCGCCGACCCCACGAGTGCGCTGTCGGTGTACGTCCTCGGCACCGTGTACGGCGTGGCCGGCACGTGCGCCGGCCCGATCCTCGGCTCGGTGCTCACCGTGGCCGCCCTCGGCGGGGACGCCGTCCGCGGCGGCCTGCTGCTGGCCATCTTCGCGGTCGGGATGGTCGTGCCCTTGGTCGTCCTGGCCCTGGTCTGGGAGGCGTTCGACCTCGGCCGGCGCTCGTGGCTCAAGCCGCGGCCCGTCCAGCTGGGCCCGGTGCACACCACCGTCGGCAACCTCGTCTCGGGCGGGCTGTTCGTCGGCCTCGGCATCCTGTTCTGGGCCACCGAGGGGCTGGGCAGCCTCGGCGGCGTCCTCGGCGCGGCAGAGCAGCAGGACCTCGAGACCCGCATCCTGGCCGGCGACGCCGGCGGCTGGAGCGACATCGCGGTCGTCGTGGCCCTGTTCGCGCTCGCCGGGCTGCTGGTGTGGTCCGCCGATCGCTTCGCGGCGCGCCGCGCGCGGACGTAGGGTGTCGCCCATGGCCCGCCGCGACACGACCCACCGACCGAACCCGGCGGCGGTCGCGCTGGGCGTGCTGTGGGTCGTGGGTGGGGTGATCTTGGTCGCCGCGGGCCTGATGAGCCTGGTGCCCTCGCTCTACGCCCTGGGCGCCGTGGCCCTCCTGGCCGGGGCCCTCGGCCTCGTCGCCGCGTTCGTCCCGACGACGACCCTCTCGTTCTGGACCGAGCTCGTCCCCGGCGCCCTCATGCTCGCCTTCGGCATGGCCGTGGTCCGGTTCCCCACGCTGGAGGTGCCCACCGTCCAGCTCCTGGCCGCCGTGGTGCTCCTCGCCCTGGGCCTGGTCCGCCTCGGCGCCGCCCGCGAGTTCCTCGCCGCCTGGCGCCCGCTGCTGTTGGCCGGCCTGGTCTCGCTGTTCCTCGGGCTGGTGCTGCTCACCGACGTCGTGCCCGCCTCCCTCGCGGGCGTCGCCTTCCTGCTGGGCTGCGACCTGCTGGTCGGCGGCATCGTCGTGGTGCGAACCGCCGGGCGCTGACCCACCCGCTCAGGCGCTGGTCCGGCGCAGGGCCGTCGGCCGTGTCAGGGCCGTGAGAGCCTGACAAGGCCGGACTGCACGAGCTCGCGGACCTCGTCGAAGACGTCGCCGGGGAGGTCGGCCACCGGCCACCACGCCACCCGGTGGGACTCGTCGGACAGCACGAGGGCCGCGCCCTCGGACGCGCGCCCGACGAAGCGCACGTCGAGGTGGCGGGTGAGGTGGGTGTACCCGCGGCAGGTGATCGGGTGGCAGTCCAGGTGCACCGGGCTGGGGTCGAGGTCGACCGCCAGGCCGAGTTCCTCGCGCACCTCGCGTTCGGCCGCCGCCCGCAGCGAGGCGTCGGACGCCTCCCCGTGGCCGCCCGGCTGGAGCCAGGCCCCGACGATCCGGTGCAGGACGAGGGCGACGTGGGACAGGTCGTGGCTGAACACGAGCGCGGACGCCGTGAGGTGCCCCGGCGCGCAGGACCGCTCGCACGCGTCGGGGCGGGCGGCGAGGAACGCCAGGTAGGACTGGGCGAGCGCGGCCTGCCCCGGGGACGGCGGCACCCAGTCGGTGAGGGTGGCGACGGCGTCGGCGTGCAGGTGGGCCGCCCCGCTCATGCGTGGGCGACCAGCAGCTCGGCGAAGGTGAGGGCCTGACGCGCTTGGAGGTCCTGCAGCTGCGTGCGGCAGGAGAACCCGTCGGCCAGCACGATCGCGCCCGCGGGGGCGGCGTCGAGCGCGGGGCCGAGGTTGGTCTCGAAGACCTTCACTGAGAAGTCGTAGTGCCCGGCGATCATGCCGTGGTTGCCGGCCAGGCCGCAGCACCCGTTGACGCGCACGATCGTCGCGCCCGAGGCGACCAGCAGCCGCTGCTCCGCGGCCCAGCCCATGACGGACGCCTCGTGGCAGTGCGGCTGCGCGACCACGGTGTGCCCGGTCAGGTCGGGCATCGTGAAGTCGGGGTCGGCCGCGAGGAACTCGGCGAGCGTGACGACGTTGGCGGCGACCTCGGCGACCCGGGGGTCGTCGTGGAGGAGCTCGAGGGCGTCGGAGCGCCACACGGCGATGCAGCTGGGCTCGGTGCCCACGATCTTCGCCCCGCGGGAGACGTACTCGTGGAGCACGTCGGTGGCGTTGCGGAGCTCCTTGACCGCACCGTCGAGCTGGCCCGTCGTGATCCAGGTCAGGCCGCAGCAGGCCTTGCGCTCGAGCAGGCGGGGCGTCCAGCCGTTCTCGATGAGCACGGCGGCCATCGCCGCGACGTGGTCGCCCTCGAAGGCGTCGCTGAAGGAGTCCACCCAGAGCACGACCTCGCCCTTGGCGGTCGGGGCCGCGCCGGGCAGGGCACGGCGTCCCTCGACCTGGGCGCGGGCGGCCGCGCGGTTCGAGCCCTTCGCGAAGCGGGGCATGCCGCGGTGCTGGTCGATGCCGGCCACGAGCTTGAGGACGTTGGTGATGCCCGGGGTCTGCATCACGACGTTCATCAGCCTGGGAAACACGGGGTTGGAGGAGACCAGGCGCCCCCACATCGGCAGCCAGCCCATCGTGTAGTGGTCGCGCGGGCGCAGCCGGCCCTTGAAGGCCTCGTACTGCACGCGCGACTTGTAGGCGGCCATGTCGGTGCCGGTGGGGCAGTCGCGCGAGCAACCCTTGCAGGACAGGCACAGGTCGAGCGCCGCGTGCACCTCGGCCGAGCGCCAGCCGTCGGTCACCAGCGTGCCGTTGACCATCTCCTGCAGGACGCGGGCCCGGCCGCGGGTGGCGTCCTTCTCCTCGCGCGTGGCCTGCCAGCTGGGGCACATCACGTGGCTGCCGGTCGAGGCGACGCACTTGCCGACGCCGGTGCAGCGGTGCACGTCGTCGACGAACTGGCGGTGCGTACGGAACAGCGGGGAGCGCCGCATCGTCGGCGCGCGGAGGTCGGCGTCGAAGGGCGCGGGGTCGACCAGGACGCCCGGGTTGAGCAGGTTGTCGGGGTCGAAGATGCGCTTGACAGCCGCGAACAGCTCCAGGGCCTCGGGGGAGTACATCCGGGGGAGGAGCTCGGAGCGGGCTCGGCCGTCGCCGTGCTCGCCCGACATCGACCCCCCGTAGGACGCGGCCAGGTCGGCCGCCTCCTCGATGAAGGCCCGGTAGCGGGCGGCCCCGTCGGGGACCTGCGTGAGCGGGAAGTCGATGCGGCAGTGCACGCAGCCGTCGCCGAAGTGGCCGTAGGGGAGCCCCTGCAGCTCGTGCCGGCGCAGCAGTGCGTCGAAGTCGCGCAGGTAGTCGCCCAGGCGGGCCGGCGGCACGGCGGCGTCCTCCCAGCCGGCGTGGGCGGGCCGCTCCAGGCTGACCCCGGCCAGGCCCGCGCCGTCGGCGCGGATCTTCCACAGGGCGGCGGCGACGACCAAGTCGTCCACCACCTCGCCGTCCAGGCAGCCGGACGCCGCGAGCAGTCCCCGGGCACGCTCGGCCAGGCGGTCGACGTCGTCGTCGGCCAACTCGACGAACACCCAGCCGTCGCCCTCGGGCAGGCGCGGCACGGCGTCCGCCCCCAGAGCGCGGGAGACGACGTCGACGATGCGCCGGTCCATCCCCTCGACGGCGGTGGGGGAGAAGGGGAGGATCGCCGGCATGGCGTCCGCGGCGTCCGGCATCGTCGGGTAGCCGAGGGCGAGCATGGTCTTGTACGGGGCGTCGGCCACGAGCCGCACGGTGGCGCGGGTGATGACCGCGAGGGTGCCCTCGCTGCCGGCGAGGAACTTGGCGACGTCGAAGCCGTTCTCGGGCAGCAGCCACTCCAGCGAGTAGCCCGACACCTGCCGGGAGAAGGTGCCGAACTGGGTGCGGATGGTGCCCAGGTTGGCCATGACCAGCTCGTGCAGCGCCCGCAGCGTGGGGGAGTCGGACGCCGTGAGGTCGGCCCGCGAGTCGAGGCTGAGCCGCTCGCCGGTGCCGGTGATGACGTCGAGCGCGACGACGTTGTCGGAGGAGCGGCCGTACCCCAGCGCGCGTGGGCCGCAGGCGTTGTTGCCGATCATGCCGCCGATCGTGCAGCGGGTGAACGTGGAGGGGTCGGGGCCGTAGCGCAGGCCGACCTGCTGGGCGGTGCGGGACAGCACGTCCTGCACGACGCCGGGGTCGACGACGGCGGTGCGTGCCTCGGCGTCGATGGCGTGGATGGCGGTGAGGTGGCGGGCCACGTCGACGACGACGCCGGGGCCGACCGCGTTCCCGGCGCAGGACGTCCCTGCGCCTCGGGTGGTGAGGGGCACGCGGGCCGCGCGCGCGGCGTCCACGACGGCCTCGAGCTCACCGACCGTGCGCGGGTGGGCGACCCCCTGCGGGACGACGCGGTAGAGCGAGGCGTCGGTGGAGTACAGGGCCCGCGTCAGGGTGCTGTCGTCCAGGCCAGGGATCGTGTCGGCGGCGACGGTGGTCACCTTGGTCAGTCTGCCACCTGGTTGACCGCGTTCATCGCGCGTCCCAGTGCCTCGAAGTCGGCCGGGTCGACGACGTCGACCAGCACCTCGCGCACCGAGTCGACGTGGGCGGGCGCGGCGGTCTCGAGGAGGCCGAAGCCCTCGTCGGTGAGGATCGCGATCACGCCGCGGCGGTCGTTGGCGCAGGGTGCCCGGTTCAGCAGGCCCTTCTTCTCCATGCGCGCGACGGTGTGGGTCAGGCGGGAGCGGGACTGCCGGGCGGCGTCGGCCAGGTCGCTCATCCGCATGCGGCGCTCGGGGGCCTCCGACAGGCGGACCAAGATCTCGTACTCGCCCAGGTCGAGGCCGAACGGGCGGAGGACCTCGTCGAGGTGGGAGTCGATCCGCGCCACCGCGTCCAACCAGGCGCGCCACACCTTCTGCTGCCCGCTGGAGAGCCAACGGGTGGAGGACGGGGTCGACATACCGCAAGCATAGTCGGATTTGACAGTTCAATCGTTGGGTCCCGGCCTCTACACTGACCCGGAAACAGACAGGTGGGCGCCGGGCTCCGCCTGGGACAGGACGACGATGACCGACATCCAGACACTGCTGGACAACCGGCCGCCGACGGTGGGCGCGATGTTCAACTGGCGCGTGGCGGCCACGCCCGACAACGAGGCCATTCGGTACCCCGATGCCCAGGAGAACTGGGTGAGCCTCACCTGGGCACAGATGCGGCAGGTCGTCTGGGAGGTCGGCGCAGGCCTGCTGGCCATCGGGCTCCAGCCCGAGGAGCGCGTCGCGATCGCCTCGAACACCCGCTACGAGTGGGTGCTGCTCGACCTGGCGATCAACTGCGCCGGCGGCGCCACGACCACCGTCTACCCGAACACCACGGGCCCCGAGTTCGCGCACATCATCACGCACTCCGAGTCGAAGTACTTCGTGGCCGAGAACGTCGAGCAGCTCGAGAAGCTGCGCGAGCTCGTGCCGGGGGACCAGATCCGCGAGGTGATCCTGCTCGACGGCACCGCCGAGGGCACCATCAGCAAGGAGATGCTGCGCGAGAAGGGCCGCGCCCTGCTCGCCGAGAACCCTTCCGCGATGGACGACGCCGTGGCGGCCACCACCCCCGACACGCTGGCCACCCTCATCTACACCTCCGGCACCACGGGCCTGCCCAAGGGCGTCGAGCTGCTGCACAGCAGCTGGACCTACGAGGGCGTCGCCGTCGACAGCCTCAACATCATCGGGGCCGACTCGCTGCAGTACTTCTGGCTGCCGCTGAGCCACGTCTTCGGCAAGGCCGTCATGATGATCCAGCTGCAGGTGGGCTTCGCGTCGGTCGTCGACGGACGCCTCGACAAGATCGTCGACGGGCTCGGCATCACCCAGCCGTCGTTCATGTGCGGCGCCCCCCGCATCTTCGAGAAGGTCCGCAACGCGGTGAAGGCCAAGTCGGCCGGCGGCGTGAAGGGCCAGATCGCGCGGTGGGCGTTCCACGTGGGTCGTGAGTCGAACCCGTACCGCGTCAAGGGCGAGAAGCTGCCCGGCATGCTCGGGGTGCAGTACAAGATCGCCGACAAGCTGGTCTTCTCCAAGCTGCAGCAGCGCCTGGGCGGCAACATCGAGTTCCTCATCTCGGGTGCGGCCAAGCTCAGCTCGCAGGTGCAGGAGTGGTTCTACTCGGCCGGCATCGTGATCGTGGAGGGCTACGGTTCGACCGAGACCTCCGCGGTCGCCTGCGTCAACGAGCCGAGCAAGCCCCGCTTCGGCACGGTCGGCCCGGCCCTTCCCGGCACCGAGCTGCGGATCGCCGAGGACGGCGAGGTGCTCATCAAGGGCCCCGGCATCATGCGCGGCTACCACAAGGACCCCGAGCAGACCGCCGAGGTGCTCGTCGACGGCTGGTACCACACGGGCGACATCGGTGAGCTGGACGCGGACGGCTACCTCAAGATCACCGACCGCAAGAAGGACCTGATGAAGACCTCGGGCGGCAAGTTCGTCGCCCCGCAGAAGGTCGAGGGCACGATGGCCGCCAACATCCCCTACGTGTCGCAGGCGGTCGCGGTCGGCGACGGGAAGAAGTACATCTCCGCCCTGTTCACCATCGACCCGGGCGCCATGGAGAGCTGGGCGCAGCGCCACGGCAAGGAGGGCATGAGCTACGCCGAGCTGACGCAGCTGCCCGAGTTCCGGGCGTCGATCGACCGGTTCCTGGCCCGCGCGAACGCGAAGCTCGAGCGCTGGGAGACGGTCAAGCGCTACGCGGTCCTCGACCACGAGCTCACCGTCGAGGAGGGCGGCGTCACGGCGAACATGAAGCTGCGCCGTGGCGCCGTCGCCAAGCGGTACGCCGACCTGGTCGAGTCCCTCTACGACGCGGAGGAAGAGGACTGAGTTGGAGCCCTACCGGGTTCGCGTGCCCCTGCGCTGGGTCGACCTCGACGCGCAGGGGCACGCCAACAACGCCGCGATCGTCGACTACCTGCAGGAGGCGCGCGTCGCGTTCCTGCTGACGGGGCCGAACGCGCACCTGCTCGGCAACGGGATCATCGTGGTCGGCCACCAGGTCGAGTACGTCGCGCCGATCTTCTTCACCCCCGAGCCGCTCGACATCGAGCTGTCGGTCGGTGACGTCGGTGCGGCGCGCTTCACCGTGGGCTACGTGGTGCGGCAGGGCGACACGGTGGTCGGCCGCGCGCGGACGCTGCTGGCCAACTTCGACTTCCAGGCCGGACGCCCCGCGCGCCTGTCCGACGCCGAGCGGGCCTGGTTCCTCGAGCGCCAGGTGGAGCTCGAGCCGATGCGGGAGGTGGGGTCGTTCGACGTGGGCCCCGACCACCACACGCTGTCGTTCCAGGTGCGCTGGTCGGACCTGGACGCCTACGGCCACGCCAACAACACCCGGTTCTACGACTACGTCGCCGAGGCGCGGGTCGCGCTGAAGACGCCGCTGCTGGCCAACTCGATCCGGATGAACCCGCACGACGAGGTCGAGCACGCGTGGATGGTCGTGCGCCAGGACATGCGCTACACCGGCCAGATCGTGCACCGGCTCGAGCCCTACGAGGTGCACACCGCGATCGGGTCGACCGGCCGCACGTCGATGACCGTGGCGGCCGAGATCGTCGACCCGCTGGACGGCTCGGTGAAGTCGCGCTCGACCACCGTCCTGGTGCACGGGGACGCCCAGGGCCGCCCGCAGCCGCTGCCCGACGCGATGGTCGAGGCCGCCCGCACCTGGCCGGCCACGCCGACGGGGCGGGCCCTCCTGTGACCGGACCGGGGCCCCACCGCTGCGCGGTGCTCGGCCAGCCGATCGCCCACTCGCTGAGCCCCCTGATCCACACCCGGGCGTACGAGGTGCTCGGCATCTCGGGGGAGTGGACCTACGGGCGGCACGAGGTCGACGAGGACGAGCTCGCCGCCTTCGTCGCCGGCTGCGGGCCGGAGTGGGTCGGCCTGTCGTGCACCGCCCCGCTGAAGCAGGTGCTCCTGGGGTTGGGCGAGGCCTCCGACCGGGCCCGGCTGCTCGGCTCGGGCAACACCTTCCTGTTCAACGAGGGCTCGCCGCTGGTGGAGAACACCGACGTCACGGGCCTGGTCGGCGCGTTCGCGCGCGCCGGGGTCGGGTCCGCGTCCTCGGCGCTCCTGCTGGGGAACGGGGCCACCGCCCGCTCGGCGCTCTACGCCCTGGCGGAGATGGGGGTCCGGGACGCGCTGGTCCTGGCCCGGTCCGAGGACAACGCGCGCGCGTCGCTGGAGGAGCTCGGCCGCACCCTGGGCGTCCGGTTGTCGTACGGGCCGTGGGGCACGGTGCCGGACGCCCCGGCGGCCGATGTGCTCGTCTCGACCGTCTCGGCGCCGCTGGCGAGCGAGGTTGCCGGGGGGCTGGTGCGGTTGGTGGACGCCTGCTTCGACGCCACCTACAACCACTACCCGACCGAGCTCGACCGGGCCGCCCGCGCCGCCGGGATCGTCCAGCTGTCGGGCATCGACCTGCTCGTCGGCCAGGCCCTCGACCAGATCCGGCTCATGACAGGTCGCTCGTGCCCGCCCGAGCCGCTCCTCGACGCCGCCTACGCAGCGCTGGGGGGCCGGGGCTAGGCAGGTCGACCAAACTCATGCCGCGGCGTGACTCGGTGCCCGGATTCGGCCGTTTCCCGTTGCGGACTCACCCACGTGCATGAGTTCGTCGCGGAGGATGGAGTATCCGGGGCGGGATCTGCCGCGCGGGAGCACACCGAGAACAGCAGTTGTCCACAGATGTATCGGCCAGTGCTGCGACAGGCCTCGGGGGTGGTCGAGGCTGGAGGGTATGGCCCACCCACCCCCGCATCGGCCCCGTCCCCGGCCGCCGCGAACTCCCGAGCCGGTCGACATCCGCCGTCCCTTTCGCACCCGGGATGCCGCGGCGTCCGGTGTCTCGAAGCGGCGGCTCTACTCGCCGGAGTTCAGGCGGATCGTCCGAAGCGTGCACATCTTGGCGACCGTGCGCCCGCAGTCGTGGCACGAGGCGGAGGCCGTCATTCTGGTGGCGGGTGACGGGGCATTCGTGTCGGATCACACGGCTGCCCGCCTGTTCGGTGCCGTCGTACCCGACGAGGAACACCTCCACGCGAGCATCGAACCCACGAGGCACCGGTCCACGATCCCAGGCGTGATCGTGCATCGCTCGACCCACGTGCCGCAGCGGTTCCGGGGACTGCCGGTGACATCACCCGTGGACACCTTCCTCGACCTGTCCGCATGCCTCGGCCTGGTCGACCTCGTGGCCGTGGGCGATTCCTTGGTGCACCGTGGGCGGACCACCCCGGAGGCTCTGGTCCGGGCCGCGGAGGAGGAGGGCCGGGGTCGGAGGGCGCGCGAGGCCGCCCGGTTGGTTCGCGCGGGGGTCGAGTCACCGATGGAGACGCGGCTCCGCCTCCTCATCGTGCTCGCCGGACTCCCCGAACCCGAGGTGAACATCAAGATCCGCGACGAGCGGGGGGACGTGGTGCGCCGGATCGACCTGGGGTACTCCGACCAGAAGGTGGGCATCGAGTACGACGGGAAGCAGCACGCGACCTCCCGTCACCAGTACGCCGCCGACGTCCGGCGCCGCGAGGAACTGGCTGCTCTGGGGTGGCGCCTCTGGGTGGCGGTCAGCGACGACCTGTTCACGTCGCCGGGAGCGGCCTTGGCGCGGATCGTCGCCGTGATGCGCGAACGTGGCATGGGCGTTCCGCACTTGCGGGACGCGTGGCGCGCCCACTTCCGGGGCCGCGAGTGAGGGTGGCCGTCACGTGGGCCCCTCTGCCGGTGGACCGAACTCACGCCGCACCATGAGTCAGTTGCGCTGGGAGGTCGGATCGCGCAACCAAGTCAGCGGCCGGCATGAGTTCGGCCCATGCGATCGGGTTGGCAGGAGTTCGGGCCGACGGGGGTTGCGGTCAGTCGCAGCCCTCGGGGCCGCAGGCGGGGCCGGTGGTGTCCTGCTTCAGGCCGGGGATCGTCAGGGTCTCGAACGCCGGCTTGGGGTGCGCCTCGTCCCAGACCTGGGCGATCGCCTGGGTGAACACCTCGAACGGCTGCGCCCCCGAGATGCCGTACTTCTCGTGCAGCACGAAGAACGGGACGCCGCTGATGCCCATCGAGCGGGCCGCGTCGATGTCGCCGGCGACCTCGGCGTCCAGGGCCTCGTCCTCGAGCGCGGCGCGCGCCACGCCCTCGTCGAGGCCGACGCCGGTCGCGAGGCGGACCAGCACGTCGGCGTCCGAGATCGACTCACCGTCGGTGAAGTGGGCCTTGAAGAGGGACCGCTTGAGCTCCCACGCGATGGCCGGCGACACGGACGCCGCGGCGTGCAGCAGCCGGTGGGCGCGGCGGGAGTTCGCCACGGCGAGGGAGTCGAAGTCCATCGTCAGGCCCTCGGAGGCGGCCGCCTGCGCCACCTGACCGAACATCTGCCGCACCGTGGCCTCGGGCATGCCCTTGCGCTGGGCGAGGTACTGAGTCTCGGTGCCGTCGTAGGCGTCGGGCAGCGACGGGTCGAGCTGGAAGCTGTGCAGGGTCACCTCGACGCCGTCGCGGTGCTCGAAGGAGGCGAGCGCGCGCTCGAAGCGGGTGAGGCCGATGTAGCACCACGGGCAGGCGATGTCGGACCAGATGTCGATCTTCATGTCCGGCCCAACCCCGTCAGGCGTCCGGGTGTTCCCGGGTGCCGGCGATTGCCGCGGTCACCCGCGTCACCAGCAGCCACGCGAACGGGACCGCCGCCAGCAGCACCAGCCCGCCGGCGATCGCGACCCACGTCCCCACGCCGGGGGAGGTCGACGCCAGTGCGGCGCCGATGCCGGCACCGAGGCTCCCGACCACCCACAGGGCCCACCACGCGGGGAGCCAGCCGGGGCGGCGTCCGGTCGACAGGCGGGTCAGGTCGGCGACGTTCTGGTACGGCAGCCACCACAGCCCCACCGGCACCAGCCAGGACAGCACCTGCCAGCCGGGCGTGCGCCGCGGCGTCCCGGGCGGGAACGCCTTCGCCACCCGGTACTGCCACACCATCCAGAACAGCCCGGCCACCAGCAGCAGCCCGGAGGCGGCCCCGGTGAGCCCCACCGCGACGTTCTCGGTCAGCCACTCCGGCGGGTCGGACAGGCGCCAGGCTTGCGCGCCCCAGGCGAGCGGCAGGCCGAGCCCGGCGAGGGCGACGAACACGCGGGTGACCAGCGCGAGCGGGCCCAGGCTCGGCGGGGCGGGGGCCGGCCAGCCGGACGCCGCGGGCCCGGGCTCGACCGCCACCGGCTCCACCCGCTCCACCGGATCCGGCTGTGCGGGGGCCTGGGGCGGATGGGTGGCGTCGGTCCACATGGTGCCGTCCCACCAGCGGTGCACGGGCGCCCCGTCGGGGGACGGGTACCAGCCGGCGGGCACCGCCTGCGGGGCCTGGGTCATCGGTCAACCACCTCCGGACACCAGTGTGCCCCGGGCACAAGGCCCGGGGCACACGGCGGGGTGCGTCAGTGGGTGTCGACGGCCTCGGACTCGGTGCGGTCACCGCTCCAGTTGGTGTGGAACGTACCCTCCTTGTCGATCCGCTTGTAGGTGTGCGACCCGAAGAAGTCGCGCAGCCCCTGCGTCATGGCGGCGTTGGTGCGGTCCGCGCGGACGATGTCGTAGTACGACAGCGCCGAGGCGAAGCCCGGGATCGGCACGCCGGCCTCGGTGGCCTTGGCCACGACGCGGCGCCACGACCCGTTGGCGTCGGCCAGGCCCTGGCTGATCGAGGGGGCCTCGAGCAGGGTCTCCAGGTTGCCGGCCGCGTACTCGTTGGAGATGCGGTCGAGCAGCTTGGCGCGGATGATGCAGCCGGCGCGCCAGATGCGGGCGCAGGCGGCCACGTCGATGTCCCAGCCGTACTCCTGGCCGGCGACCTTGATCAGGTGCAGGCCCTGGGCGTACGCGATGACCTTCGCCGACCACAGGGCCTGGCGGACGTCCTCGACGAAGGCGTCGCGGTCGTCGACCTGCACTGTGCCGTCAGGGCCGGTCAGGGCCTTGCGGGCGGCCTGCCGCAGCTCGGGCGAGCTGGAGGCGGCGCGGGCGAAGACGGACTCGGCGATGGCCGCGGCCGGGACGCCGAGGTTCAGCGCCTCCTGCACGGTCCAGGTGCCGGTGCCCTTCATGCCGGCGGCGTCCACGATCACGTCGACGAGCGGCTTGCCGGTCTCGGCGTCCACCTGGCGCAGCACCTCGGAGGTGATCTCGATCAGGTAGGAGTCGAGGTCGCCGGTGTTCCACTGGGCGAAGACGTCGGCGGCCTCGGCGGCGGACAGCCCGACGCCCTTGAGCAGGTCGTAGGCCTCACCGATGAACTGCATGTCGGCGTACTCGATGCCGTTGTGCACCATCTTCACGAAGTGGCCGGCGCCGTCGGTGCCGATCCAGGTGCAGCAGGGCTCTCCGTCGTACTGGGCGGCGACCTTCTCGAGGATGGGGCCGACGTGGGCGTAGGAGTCCTTCGGGCCACCGGGCATCATCGACGGGCCGAGCAGCGCGCCCTCCTCACCGCCGGAGATGCCGCAGCCGATGAAGTTGAAGCCCTTCTCGGCCATCATCTTCTCCCGGCGACGGGTGTCGGGGAAGTAGGTGTTGCCGCCGTCGATGACGATGTCGCCCTGGTCCAGGAAGGGCAGGAGCGCCTCGATCGTGGCGTCGGTTGCGGGGCCGGCCTTGACCATCATGATGATGCGGCGGGGCTTCTCGAGGGAGTCGACGAACTCCTCGACCGACTCGGAGGCGACGAACTCGGCCTCGGGGTGGGCCTCGAGGACGGCCGCGGTCTTGGCGTAGGACCGGTTGAAGATCGCGGTCTTGAAGCCCTTGCTGGCGAAGTTGCGGGCCAGGTTGGAGCCCATGACCGCCATGCCGACGACGCCGATCTGCGCGATGCCAGTCTTCTCGCTCATGTGTGCTTCCTTCTGTTGGGGACCGATCACGCCTCATCTTGCCCCAGCTCTCCGGACCCGGAGGCGTTTTGCCCCCAAAGCGCCGCAACCCCCGGCAACCCCCTGCAACAACTGCGGATGCGGGACAGAATGGCGGGCATGACAGTGCCGTTGACCCTGAATCCCGACCGGCTGTTCCCGGCTGAACCGCAGACGCGCGCGGTCGCCCGCAAGCTCTACGAGCAGATCAAGGACCTCCCGATCCTCTCGCCGCACGGCCACGTCCCGCCGGTGTGGATCGCGGACGACCTCGAGTTCCCGGACCCGACCAACCTGCTGCTCACGCCCGACCACTACGTCAACCGCATCATGCACGGCCAGGGCGTCGACCTGGCCGACCTGGGCGTGCCCATGGGCCGCGACGACTTCAGCGCGGAGCAGGCCCGCAACGCCTGGAGGATCTTCTGCAAGCACTGGTACCTCTACCGCGGCACCCCGATGAAGTTCTGGATGGAGGCCGAGCTGGTCGACATCTTCGGTGTCGACGTGCGCCCGTCGGAGGAGACGGCCGACCGGATCTACGACACGATCGCCGAGAAGCTGCGCACCCCGGAGTTCCGTCCGCGCGCGCTCATGGACCGCTTCGACATCGAGTTCATCGCCACCACCGACGACCCCCTGGACGACCTCGAGCACCACGCCAAGCTCCGTGACGACGCGTCGTTCACCCGCACGGTCGTGCCGACCTTCCGTCCCGACAAGTACCTCGAGCCCGCGCGCGAGGACTGGAACGACCTCATGGACGCCCTCGCCGAGAAGACGGGCATCGACACCGGGACGTGGGGTGGCTGGGTGTCGGCCATGGAGAACCGCCGCGCGTTCTTCAAGAGCATGGGCGCCACCTCGACCGACCACGCCCACGTCGACATGGTCATGGCCCCGCTCGAGGACGCCGAGGCCGTCTACGCGCGCGCCCGACGGGGCGAGGCGTCCGCGGAGGAGTGCACCGCGCTGCGCCGCGCGTTCATGTTCGAGCAGGCCCGGATGGCGTCCGACGACGGCCTCGTCATGACCTACCACCCGGCCGTGGCCCGCAACCACCACCAGCCGACGTTCGAGCGGTTCGGCGCCGACGTCGGAGGCGACATCCCGCTCAGCTTCGAGGTCGTGGAGGCCCTCCGCCCGGTCCTGAACGCGTTCGGGACGCACCCGAACTTCCGCATCATCCTGTTCGGCATGGACGAGACCGTCTACAGCCGCGAGGTCGGCCCGCTCGCCGGGTTCTACCCGTCCGTGTACGTCGGCCCCCCGTGGTGGTTCATCGACGCGCCGGACGCGATCAAGCGCTGGCGCAAGGCGCTCACCGAGTACGGCACCTTCTACAAGACGACCGGCTTCATCGACGACACCCGCGCGTTCATGTCGATCCCGGCCCGCCACGACGTCGCCCGCCGGTGCGACGTCTCGCATCTGGCCGAGCTGGTCGTCGAGGGCCGCCTCGAGATCGACGAGGCCGAGCAGACGGCGTTCGACCTGACCTCGACGCTGCCCAGGAAGGCCTTCAACATCCCCAGCTGATCGGGCACTCCCCGGCGCTTCCGGCCCCGGGCGGGCGAAGGGTACCCTCGTCCGCCCGGGGCCGGAAGTTCTCCAAACTTCGTTGCACGGAGTTGCCGGGTTGCTAGGGTTTCGACCATGGTCAATGAGCCGGGCACGGGGTCAGATGCCACCATCTACGACGTCGCACGCGTCGCCGGTGTGAGCCCCTCCACCGTGTCACGCGCCTTCTCGCGCCCGGGCCGGGTGAGCGCCCAGACGGCCGAGAAGATCCGGCAGGTCGCCGAGGAGCTGGGCTACCGGAGCCGCGAGGTGTCCCGGACGGCGGCCAAGAGCACCACCAAGGTGCTGGGCCTGGCGGTGGCCGACATCACCAACCCCTTCAACTTCCGTGTGATCCGTGGCTGCCAGGCTGCGGCCGCCGAGGCGGGCTTCGTGGTCACCCTGAACGACGCGCAGGAGTCCGAGGCGCTCGAGCGTGAGATGCTGCGCCGCTCCCTGCCGCTGCTCGACGGCCTGATCGTGGCCAGCTCCCGGCTGTCCGACACCGAGCTGCGCACGGTCGCCAAGCAACTTCCCGTGGTGATCCTGAACCGGCGCGTGGCCGGCCTGCACTGCATCATCCCCGACATGGCCCACGGCGTCCGCAAGGCCACCGAGCACCTGCTGGCCCTCGGCCACCGCAACATCACCTACCTGGCCGGGCCCGAGGCGTCCTGGGCCGACGGCATGCGCTGGCGCGCGATGCGCGACTCGGCCAAGGAGCTGGGCTTCACTGAACACCGCGTCGGCCCCTTCGCGCCCACCCTGCAGGGCGGTCGCGGCGCCGCCGAGGTCATCGCCGCCCGCCGGCTGAAGGCCGTCGTGTGCTTCAACGACCTCATGGCGATCGGCCTCATGCAGGGCCTGGCCGAGCGCGGCATCAAGGTGCCCGAACAGATCAGCATCATCGGCTTCGACAACATCTTCGCCTCCGCGCTGGTGACCCCCGGGCTCACCACCGTCGCCGCCCCGCTGACCATGTTGGGCGACTCGGCCGTGCGCTACGTCGTGTCGTCGCTGGCCGGCCACAAGTCGGCCGAGACCGCCCCGGTCTCCGTGCCCGTGCGGCTCATCGTCCGGCACAGCACCGGACCTGCGTAACCCCGGACCCAACACGCAACGAGCGGCCCCCGGAGTGATCCGGGGGCCGCTCGTGTCAGGGCCTCACTTCTTGCGCAGGCGGTACAGCACCTCGCCGGCGTTCTCCTGGACGAACACGTTGGGGTCGGCCTTCCACGCCTCGACGTCCACGGCGTCCAGCGGCAGGTAGCCGAGGTTCACCGACCGGCAGACCTCCTCCGGGATCTGGGTGCACAGCGTCACCTTGATGCGGTTGGTCTCGACGCCCGTCTCGGGGTCGTAGTCGCCCGCGCCACGCACGTGCGTCGAGTGGGCCAGGACGCCCTTGGGTACGTCCTTGAACTTGTCCCACTGCTTGGTGAAGTAGGGGATCGAGTGGTAGCCGATGTCGTAGATCTCGGGGTGCTGCTCGGAGACCTCGGTGACGTGCGGCGCGTAGATGATGACCTCGCCGCCGTCGGCCATGGCCGGCTGCATCTTGTAGCAGCCCTTGGCGGCGGTCCAGATGTCGTCGTAACGGGTCGGCATCATCGCGAGCACCTTGGTGAAGGGCTCGTCGACGTAGACGACGTGGCTCTCGGCGGCGATGTCCGCGGCGTCCGCCCACGACGACTCGGTGTCGCCGAAGGTGGCCGACTCGAGCTCGCCCGTGCCCGACTGGACGACGATGCACAGGGCGTACTTGTCGTTGGGGATCAGGTCGACGCCCGCGTTGATGATCTTGCGCACCGGGGTGACGCCGGGGGAGCCGATCATGTCCTCGACGCCGATGAGGGCGCCCACCCAGTGGGAGAGGTCGATCGCGTCGTGGGTCGAGCAGCCGGGGATGAAGTACTTGTTGCCGCCCGAGATGCCCACGACCTCGTGCGGGAACACCGGGCCGATGACCAGGTTGATGTCGGCCTCGACGACGTGGCGGTTCATCTCGACCACCACGTCCTCCTCCATGGAGCCGTTCGACAGCTCCTTGATCTGGGCGGCCGTCAGGGTGCCGATGTCCACGATCATCTCGGGGTCGAGGAACTCGTGGTTCACGATCGTCATGCCCGGGTAGACCGACTCCAGGGTCTCGCCCTCCCCGATCCCGAACCAGGCGTCGATCTCGTCGGGCTCCATGTAGGAGTGGGTGCCCAGGGCGATCACGCAGGTCAGCGAGGCGACGCGGTCGATGAGGTACTTGTGGGCGGTGCTGACCATGAGCCGCAGCGGGCAGCTGCGGGTGCCGTCGGGCACGACCAGCACGACCTTCTTGCCGTCGAAGTCGACGCGGGCGAACTGCTCGGCGACGAAGGCGTCCAGCTCGGCGTCGCTGACGGTCTGGTGCGGGCCGCCGATGGTGACTGCCTCGAGGGTGGTGCGTGCGCGGCTGACGTCGGTGCTCACGGGTGCCTCCTGGGTCCGGTCCGGTGGGGCCAGCCTAGACCGGGACGCCCGCGCCGAAGCGGGAATCGGGGCAGCCGCCGTGGCAACTTCGGGAGACTGCGCGCGTGGGGCCGGGCTGGGGCCTAGGGTCGGGACCAACACGGATCACCCCTTGCACCGCTGCTCGGAAAGGAACCTCTCGTGGCTCGTCGACTCTCCCGCTCGCAGGACGGACGCCCCGTCGCCCCCGTCCGCATCGTCCACCTCGGCATGGGCAACTTCTTCCGCGCCCACCAGGCGATGTACACCGACCGTGCGCCCGACGCCGCCGACTGGGGCATCGCCGCGTTCACCGGCCGCTCGCTGGGCATCGTGCCCGAGATGCAGAAGCAGGACAACCTGTTCACCCTCGTGGTGCAGAACCCCGAGGGCAACGACTACCAGGTGATCAGCTCGCTCTCGGCGACCCACTCCGGCACCGACGTCGAGCAGTTGCTCGAGTACTTCCGCAGCCCCGAGCTGGCGATCGTCACCTCGACCATCACCGAGGCCGGGTACATGCCCAAGCCCGGCGGCGGTCTGGACGCCGACAACCCGGCCGTGCAGGCCGACATCGAGGCCATCAAGGCCGGGAACCTCGCCGACGTGAAGACGGCCCCCGGCAAGTTCGCCGCCGGCCTGATCGTCCGCCGCGAGGCCGGTGCGGGCCCGATCACCTTCTGCCCGTGCGACAACGTGCCCGACAACGGCGAGATGGTCGCCCACGTGGTCCGCGACGTCGCGGTGCTGGTCGACCCGTCCCTGGCCGCGTGGGTCGAGGAGAACGTCGGCTTCGCCACCACGATGGTCGACCGGATCACCCCGTCGATCTCGGAGGAGGCCCTGCAGGCCATCACCGGCGACACCGACGTCGAGGACCCGGCGGCGGTCGCCACCGAGCCCTTCACCGAGTGGGTCATCGCGGGCGACTTCAGGGCCGGACGCCCCCGCTGGGAGGACGCCGGCGCCAACTTCGTCGACGACATCACCCCGCACGAGTTGCGCAAGCTCTGGCTGCTCAACGGCTCGCACTCGCTGATGGCGTACGCGGCCACGATCGTCGGGCGCCCGACCGTGTACGAGGCCATCTCCGACCCCGTGGTCAACGGCTGGGTCAACGACTGGTGGGACGTCGCCGCGAAGCACCTGCCGCTGCCCGCCCAGGAGGTCGCCGACTACCGCGCCGCCCTGCTCGAGCGCTTCGGGAACCCCCGCATGAAGGACCAGCTCGCCCGCATCGCGGCCGACGGCTCGGTGAAGATCCCGATCCGCATCGTGCCCGCGCTGAACGCCGAGCGCGCCGCGGGCGGCGAGCCGATCGGTGCCGAGCGCGCCGTGGCCGCCTGGGTGCTGCACCTGCGCGGCGTGGGTGCCCCGTTCCAGGATGCCAACGCCGACGCGGTCAAGGGCTTCGGCGAGGGCACGCTGGAGGAGTCGGTCGAGAAGGCGTGCGACTACCTCAAGATCCCCGACCCGGCCGCCCGGGCGTCCATCCTGGCGCTGGCCCGCGAGCTTGAGGCCGCTGCCGCCTGACCGTCCACGACGAGGAACGCTCCCCACCTGATGCGCACCTGCATCACGTGGGGAGCGTTCTTTGTCCGGTCCTCAGCGGCGGAAGGTGACCTTCCCCGCCCACACCGTCATCTGCACCGGGTCGGGCAGGTCGAGGCCGTGGTAGGGGTTGTTGCGCGACTTCGAGGCCGAGCGCGACCGGTCGACCGTGGCCCGGCGGCTGGGGTCGACGAGCACGAGGTTGGCCGGCTCCCCGACGGCGACCGGACGCCCCTGGTGCGGCAGGCGGCCGATGCGGGCCGGCGCGGTCGACATGCGGTCGACCACGGACGCCCAGTCCATGCGGCCGGTGCTGACGAACAGCTCCATGACCACGGCCAGGGCCTCCTCGAGGCCGAGCATGCCGGGGGAGGCCACGTCGAACGGGTGGTCCTTGTCCTCCTGCGTGTGCGGCGCGTGGTCGGTGCCGACGATGTCGATCGTGCCGTCGACCAGGGCCTCGCGCAGCGCCTCGATGTGCTCGTTGGTGCGCAGCGGCGGGTTCACCTTGTAGGTGGTGTCGAACGACTCCACGTGCGGGGTGTCCAGCAGCAGGTGGTGGGGGGTCACCTCGGCGGTGATGTCGGCCTTGCCGCGCTTCTTCGCCCAGCGGATGATGTCGACGCTCTCGGCGGTCGAGATGTGGCAGGCGTGGTAGCGCCCGCCGGTGAACTCGGCCAGCTGCACGTCGCGGGCGATGATCACCGACTCGGCGACCGACGGCCACGCCGGCAGGCCGAGACGTCCGGAGACCTCCGACTCGTGGCAGCACGCCGACGGCCCGGCCAGGCGCGGGTCCTGCGCGTGCTGGGCGACGACGCCGTCGTAGGGCTTCAGGTAGGTCAGCGCCCGGCGCATGATCAGCGAGTCGTGCACGCACGCGCCGTCGTCGGAGAACACCCGGACGCCGTGCTCGGCCATCAGCCCGAGCTCGGCGAGCTCCACGCCGTCGCGACCCTTGGTCACGGCGCCGATCGGGACGACCTCGCAGTGGCCGTCGCGGCGTCCGAGCTCGGCGACGTACTGGGCGGCCTCGGCGGTGTCGGTCGCCGGGGTGAGGTTCGGCATGGCGAACACGGCGGTGTAGCCGCCGCGCGCGGCAGCGCGGGTGCCGGACGCCACGGTCTCGGCGTCCTCCTTGCCCGGCTCGCGCAGGTGGGTGTGCAGGTCGACCAGGCCGGGCAGCGCGACCAGGCCGGCGGCGTCGACGCGCTCGGCGTCGGACGGGGCGTCGGACGCCGCGGCGATCCTTCCGTCGACGACCGCGAAGTCGAGCGCCGACCCGTCGGCGAGCGTGGCTCCGGTGATGACAAGGCTCATCAGGCTTCTCCCTCTCCACCCAGCAGGTGGTACAGCACGCTCATGCGGACGGCCACACCGGCCGACACCTGGTCCAGCACCCGCGAGGACGCCGCGTCGGCCGCCTCGCTGGAGATCTCCACGCCGCGGTTCATCGGCCCCGGGTGCATGATCGCCGCGGTCGGCCGCAGGGCGGCCAGCCGCTCGGCGGTCAGCCCGTAGCCCGCGGAGTACTCGCGCGCGGTCGGGAAGAACCCGCCCGACATGCGCTCGCGCTGCACGCGCAGCATCATCACGACGTCGGCGTCGGCGAGCGCCGCGTCGAGGTCCTGGGTGACCCTCACGCCCCACGTGTCGACGCCGGTCGGCAGCAGGGTCGGGGGAGCGACGAGGGTGACCTGGCCGCCGAGGGTGCGCTGCAGCAGCACGTTCGAGCGCACCACTCGCGAGTGGAGCAGGTCGCCGACGATGACGATCCGCTTGCCCTCGAAGGAGTCGCTGACCCCCGGGGTGGCGCGGAAGTGCTGGCGCATCGTGTAGGCGTCCAGCAGGGCCTGGGTGGGGTGCTCGTGCTGGCCGTCCCCGGCGTTGACGACGGACGCGCGCACCCAGCCCGCCGCTTGGGCGACGGCGCCCGAGGACGCGTGCCGGATGACGAAGCAGTCCACGCCCATGGCGTCCAGCGTCATCATCGTGTCGCGCAGGGACTCGCCCTTGGAGACCGACGACCCCTTGCCCGACACGTTGATGGTGTCGGCGCTCATCCACTTGCCCGCGATCTCGAAGGAGGTGCGGGTGCGGGTCGAGTCCTCGAAGAACATGTTGATGATCGTGCGGCCGCGCAGGGCGGGCAGCTTCTTGATCGGCCGCCGCTGCACCTCGTGCATCTCCTCGGCGACGTCCAGCAGAGAGGCGACCTCGTCGGCGGACAGGTCGGCGGCGCTCAGCAGGTGGCGCATCAGGACTCCTTGGTCTGGCTCAGCGTGACCAGGTCCTCGCCGTCGATCTCGGCGACGGTCACGCGCACGTGCTCGGCCGAGCTGGTCGGGAGGTCCTTGCCGACGTGGTCGGCCTGGATGGGCAGTTCGCGGTGGCCGCGGTCGATCAGGACCGCCAGGCGCACCACGCGGGGGCGGCCCAGGTCCTTCAGCGCGTCCATCGCCGCGGCTATCGTGCGGCCCGAGTAGAGCACGTCGTCGACCAGCACGACCGTGCGACCCGTCAGGTCGACCGGGATGCGCGTGGGGCCGACCGCGCGGGTCGGGTTCCTGCGGAGGTCGTCGCGGTACATCGTGATGTCGAGCTCGCCGACCGGAACCTCGACGCCCTCGGCCTCGGAGATGAACGCCCCGAGCCGGCGCGCGAGCGGGATGCCCCGGGTGCGGATGCCCAGCAGCACCAGTCCCTCGGCCCCGCGGTTGCTCTCGAGCACCTGGTGGGCGATGCGCTTCAAGGCCCGATTGACGTCGTCGCTGTCCCAGATGACCCGGGCCCCACCGTCTGCACTCACCGAGTTGCTCCTCCGCCGCTCATTGCGGCAGTCAATCTACCCCAACTGTCCGCTACCATTTCGGCCATGTCGCATCTCGCCCTGATCCCGACCCACCACCTGCCGGGCTGGCCCGAGGTCTACTCGCCGACCCTCATGGACAGCTTCCTGATCATCGTCGCGATCCCGGTCGCGATGGCGGCCGCGGTGACGCTGTTCTTCATGGGCCCGCACTGGCTGCGCAAGTCCCAGGGCAAGGAGCTCGAGCGCGCCTAGTACCGCGCCACCCAGGGATCGGTGACGATCCGCGACACCGTCGACCCCACGCGGACACCGGCGTCCGCAGCCGCCGCCTCGAGCACCCGCTCGGCGGCCGGCAACCACGTCCACTCGGCCGCCCAGTGCGGCACGTCCACGAGCACCGGCGCGCCCGCGTGCGCCAGGAAGTCCTGCGCCGGGTGGTGGCGCAGGTCACCGGTCACGTAGCAGTCGACCCCGGCCGCGCGCGCGGCGTCCAGCATCGAGTCCCCGGCGCCGCCGAGCACGGCGACGGTGTCCAGCATCCGGTCGGGGTCGCCGCCCAGCTTCACCCCACCGGCGGTCGCGGGCACGGACGCCGCCAGGCGCTCGGCGAACGCGGCGGCCGTCATCGGCTCGGGGAGCCGGCCGATCCTGCCCAGCCCCCGCCCCGACGGCTCGCCCGCCAGTTCGATGACGTCGAAGGCGGGTTCCTCGTAGGGGTGGGACGCCCGCAGCGCGGCCAGCACCGCTGACCGCCGGCCGCGGGGGAGGGCCATCTCGACGCGTGTCTCCTCGACCTCCTCGATCGCGCCCACGCTGCCGATGGTGGGGTTGGCTCCGGCCAGCGGCCGGAACGTGCCCGTGCCGGGGCTCGTGAAGGCGCAGCGGTCGTAGTCGCCGATCGCCCCCGCGCCCGCCTTCGCGAGCGCGTCGATGACTTGCTGGGTCTGGGGGGTCGGGACGAACGTGACCACCTTGTCGAGCAGCTCGGTCGGCACCGGCAGCAGCGGGCGCAGGTCGACCAGGCCGCAGGCCGCGGCGAGGGTGTCGGCGACCCCGCCGGGGGCGGAGTCGGCGTTCGTGTGCGCCGCGAACTGGGCGATCCCGGCGCGCAGCAGGGCGGCGACCACGCGCCCCTTCGGCTGGTCGGTGCGCAGGGCGTGCACGCCCCGCAGGAGCAGGGGGTGGTGGCTCACGACCAGCTGGGCGCCGACCGCGACCGCCTGCTCGACCACGGCGTCGGTGACGTCGACGGCGAAGAGCACGTGGTCGACCTCGGCGCCGGGGTCGCCGACGGCGAGCCCGACCCGGTCCCAGTCCTCGGCGAGGGCTGGGGGATAGGCGGCCTCGAGCCACCCGGTGATCGTCGCGACAGTGGGCATGGCCCCGACGCTACCGGGCCGGGGTGGCTCAGCGCTCCTGGTTGTTCAGGGCCCGCACGGCGTCGTCGCGACGCTCGCTGACGAGGCGGCGCACCGAGTCGGGCAGCTGGCGACCCTCGAGGAACCCGTCGAGCTTCGCGATGAACGCCCGGTCGGCCAGCGGGCGCGGGAACAGCAGCCCGAGCACGTGCTGGCGGATCGTGGTGGACGCCGTCGCCCAGGTGCCGCGGCCGGACCCGATCGCGTCGACCACGTCGAGGTAGAGGTCGGCGTAGGGCGCCAGCACCTCGTCCTGGTCGAGCTGCCAGAACTGGGAGCAGATCTGGAAGTGGGTCTCGTTCGGGGTGTCGCGCTCGGTCGCGGCGGCCCACGCCTCGGCCTTGGCCGCGGCGTCCTTGGACGCCGCCCGGGCCCCGGCCGCCTTCTCGGCGCCTGTCGCCGTGCGGTCGCGCTCGGCCTCGGCCGCGATCTCGGCCTCGCCGGCCGCGCCCACGCGGGCGAGCTCGGTCAGCAGGCGCCAGCGCAGGTCGGTGTCGATGGCCAGGCCCTCGGGGGCCTCGGTGCCGTCGAGCCAGGCGCGCAGCACGGCCGCGCCGTCGGCGTCGTTGATCGACAGCGCCAGGGCGCGGGCGATCGAGAGCTGGTGGTCCGAACCGGGCTCGGCCTCCTTGAGCAGGCGGGCCAGGCCGCCGGTGAACCGGTCGGCCAGGGCGCGGCGGTCGGCGCGCGGGGCGTAGTAGTCGATCGCGGTGCGCGCCTGGAGCAGCAGGGCGTTGACGGCGGTGAGGTCGGTCTCGACCCCGACGCCGCGCAGCACGAGCTCGACGTAGTCGGCGGCGGCCATCTCGCCGTCGCGGGTCAGGTCCCACGTGGCGCCCCAGGCCAGCGCCCGGGCGAGCTCGTCGTCGAGCACGTGGATGTTGTCCACGAGCGTCGACAGCGACCGCGCGTCGAGGCGGATCTTGGCGTAGGTGAGGTCGTCGTCGTTGAGCAGCATCAGGTCGGGACGCGTCTGGCCCACGACCTCGGGCACGTCGGTGTACTCGCCGTCTATGTCGAACTCGAACCGCTGGGTGCGGGTCAGGACACCGTCGACCACGTTGTAGAAGCCGACCGCGACGCGGTGGCGGCGCAGGGTCGGCCAGTCGGCGTGGGCCCACTGGCGGATGCCGAAGCGGCTGAAGACGCCCTCGGCGTCGGCGTCCCAGTCGGCGGCCAGCGTGTTCACGCCGGCGGTCTGCAGCCACTGGGTCGTGAAGAACGACAGGTCGCGGCCCGAGGCCACCTGGAGGTGGTGGAGCAGGTCGTCGAGTTGGGTGTTGCCCCAGGCGTGCTCGGCGAAGTAGCTGCGCACGCCGGCGAGGAAGTCGTCCTTGCCCACGAACGCCACCAGCTGGCGCAGCGCCGAGGCGCCCTTGGCGTAGGTGATGCCGTCGAAGTTCAGCTCGACCGCCTCGAGGTCGTACATGTCGGCGGCGATCGGGTGGGTCGAGGGCAGCTGGTCCTGGCGGTAGGCCCAGGTCTTGCGGCTGTTGCAGAACGTCGCCCACGGGTTGGCGCGGTCGTCGAACTGCGCGCGGATCTCCTCCTGCGCGAAGTGGGACGCCCACTCGGCGAAGGACTCGTTCAGCCAGAGGTCGTCCCACCAGGTCATCGTGACCAGGTCGCCGAACCACATGTGGGCCATCTCGTGCAGGATCGTGTTGTCACGGCCCTCGTAGGCGGCCACGGTCTGGCGCGAGCGGAAGATGTACTCGTCGCGGAACGTCACGCAGCCGGCGTTCTCCATGGCCCCGAAGTTGAACTCGGGCACGAACACCTGCGCGTAGTCCTCGAAGGGGTAGGGGCGGCCGAAGTGGTGCTCGAACACGTCGAAGCCCCGCTTGGTGGTCTCGAAGATGCGGGCGGCGTCGAGGTGGTCGGCCAGGGACCGGCGCACGTGGATCGACAGCGGGATCTCGCTGCCGTCGGCGCGGGTGTGGACGTCGGTCACCGAGTGGAACTCGCCGGAGCACACGGCAGTGATGTAGGTCGAGATCCGCGCGGTGGGCGCGAACTCCCAGCGGGCGAACCGGTCGTCGACCGCGGCGGGCTCCACGGCGGGGGAGTTGGACAGGACCGTCCACTCCTGCGGGGCCAGCACCGTGAACTGGAAGGTGGCCTTGAGGTCGGGCTGCTCGAACGTGGCGAACATGCGGCGGGCGTCGGCGACCTCGAACTGCGAGTAGAGGTAGACCCGGTCGTCGGTGGGGTCGACGAAGCGGTGGAGGCCCTCACCGGTGCGGGAGTAGCGCATCACCGAGGTGGTCTCGAGGACGTGGTCGCCCTCGGACAGCTCGAGCGTCAGGTGCTCGCCGTCGAAGGCCTCGGCCGGGACCGGCTCCCCGTCCAGCGTCGCGGCGATCAGCTCGTCGGCGATGAGGTTGGCGTTGGTGACGCAGGCGATCGAACCGAAGCGCACGGTCGTGGTGGAGGTGAAGGTGGCGGCACCGTCGGCCAGCGGCGTCCCGTCGGGGCGCCGGCCGGTGAGGTCGACGACGACCTCGTAGCTCTCGACGTGGAGCTGGGCGCTGCGGGCGTTGGCCTCGTCGCGGGTGATGTTGGCGCGGAACATGCGGCTCGATCCTCGTGTGGTGACAGGGGAGTGACCCCGCCACCCTAGCGGCCGCCTCCCCCGGCGTCCCGCTGCAACATTTCAGTGTGGGTGCCCCGCTACGCTGGCCGGCATGACTCAGAAGGTTGACCTCTGGTTCGATCCGCTCTGCCCCTGGGCCTGGATGACCTCCCGGTGGCTGCTCGAGGTGGAGAAGGTGCGGGACATCGACCTGCGCTTCCACGTGATGAGCCTCTCGGTGCTCAACGAGGGCCGCGACCTCGACCCCGGCTACCGGGAGTTGATGGACGCCGGCTGGGCCGGGGTCCGGGTGGCGATGGCCGTGGAGCGCGCGCACGGGCAGCAGGCCCTGCGCGACTTCTACACCGCGATCGGCACCCGCTACCACCCGGGTGGGCAGGAGCAGGGCCGCGGCGCCATCGAGGGCGCGCTGGCCGACGTGGGCCTCCCGACCTCGCTGGCCGACCTCGGCGAGACCGACGAGCACGACGACGAGCTGCGCCGCAGCCACCACGAGGGCATGGACCCGGTGGGCGACGAGGTGGGCACCCCTGTGATCCACCTCAACGGCAAGGGGTTGTTCGGGCCGGTCATCTCGCCCGCGCCGAAGGGCGACCAGGCCGGGCGCCTGTTCGACGGCTTCGCGCTCGTGACCGAGTACGAGGGCTTCTTCGAGCTCAAGCGCACCCGGACCGTGGGACCGATCTTCGACTGAAGCCGTGCACGGTGGGGCGCCGTGGGCCAGACTGGCCGCATGCGCGTTCACATTGCCACCGACCACGCGGCCTTCGACCTCAAGCAGTTCCTGGTCAAGGAACTGACCGCCCTCGGCCACGAGGTCGTCGACCACGGTGCCCCCACCTACGACGCACAGGACGACTACCCGACCTTCGTCATCCCCGCCGCCGAGGCGGTCGTCGCCGACCCCGGCTCGCTGGGCATCGTCCTGGGCGGCTCCGGGAACGGCGAGCAGATCGCGGCCAACAAGGTGAAGGGCGTCCGCGCCGGCCTCGCGTACAACACCGTGATGGCCCGCCTCACCCGCGAGCACAACAACGCCAACGTGCTCGCGCTCGGCGGCCGCATGCAGAGCCTCGCCGACGCGCTGGAGATGGCCAAGGTGTTCCTCGAGACCCCGTTCTCCGAGGACCCGCGCCACATCCGCCGCATCGAGATGCTGGACGCCTACGAGGACGAACACCGCAGGTGAACTAGCTTGACGACCGTGACCCACCTCCTCACGGACGCCCTGCGCGGGTTCGGCCTCCTGTTCCGCGACGCGGGACGGGTCCTGGCCGCGCACTGGCCGCAGCTGCTCGGGCTGTTCCTGGCGGGCTGGTCGTGGCGCATGGCAGTGCTGTGGCTGGTCGTCGAGATCTCCGACTGGAGCCCCACGGTCGCGGTCCTCCTGCTGCCCCTGGCCCCCATGGGCACCCTGCTGTCGTTCGTGCTCATGCTGCGCGCGATGGCGCCGACCCTGCCCGCCTTCCGCGACCTCGTCGAGCCCCTGTCGCCCCGGCAGCGGTGGATGGACGACCTCACCGTCGCCGCCCAGGTGCTCATCCCGTTCCTGGCCGTGTACGCGTCGGCGGGCCTGCTGCGCCAGGACGTGCGCGTGTTCCTCTACGACAGCACCCTCGACGAGTGGACCAACACCAACATCCAGAGCATCGACTGGGGCCGTGCCGACTACGCGCCCGGCTGGACGATCGTCCTGTTCGTGGTCGGGGCGCTCGCCGCGCGCAAGGTGATCACGCTGATGGGCCTGGCGCAGCGCCGCCTGGCCTGGGCGGGGGTGGCGGTCTACCTCGAGGTGCTGTGGATGATGACGCTCGCCAACGCCCTCACCACCGAGCTCGACAAGATCACCGAGTGGGTGACCTCGCGCCGTCTCATCGCCGGCCTGGTCGACCTGTGGGAGCAGGTGGTGGCGACGGTCCAGGGCTGGGAGGCGTGGATCCAGGCGCCCTTCAACGCGGTCGGCGCGCTGATCGGCAACCTCGGGTCCCTCGTGGTGGTCCCGGTCGCCTGGCTGGCCATCGGGGCGTCCGTCTACGGCCACAAGCTCGCGCAGAAGGAGTTCCGCATCGAGACGCACGAGGAGGTCACCGAGCGGATCAAGCGGATCCCGCAGCCGGTGCGCCGTGCGGTCAACCACGTCGTGGAGCCGGTGACGAGCCCCATCCAGTCGGCCCTCTGCGCCATCGGCAAGGTGGCCAGCGCCGGCGTCCTGCCGATGGTGCTGTTCTGCGTGGTGTTCGTGGTCGCGAACCAGATCCAGGTGGCCTCGGCGTGGGCGGTGCGCACCTTCATCGGCCCCGGCGGGGCCCAGCGCGCGTATGCCATGGAGCCCTACATCCAGCTGGCCGAGGGGGCCGTCTACTACGTCGTCGTGCTCGCGCTGCTCGCGGGTGCGGTGAACGTCATCGTCACGGCCCAGAAGCGGTCCGAGGCCGCGGCGGCGGCGCAGGCCGCCGCGGCGGAGGAGCCGTCGTCCGCCTGACTCAGGGCACCTCGAGGACGAGGTACTCCGGGTAGTGCCACCCGACCCGGAGGGCGGTCGGCTCGACCGCCTCGGGGGTGGCGATCAGGTACTCCAGGCGCCACGTGCGCGATCGTTCGACCGGCGAGGGGACCAGCTTCCCGGTGAAGGGCTCGAGCGTCGGACCCGGCGCGGACTCCGGGACGCAGCGCTGCGCGAGCCGCGCCTCCCACGGCGTGCCCGAGCCGTCGACGGACTCCATGCCACCCTCGTGGCCGTACCGCGTGCCCTCGGCGTCCTGCAACTCGATGGTGCAGCTGTCGAGGAACTGGTCGGGGGCCGCCTCGAACTCGAGCAGGATCCGCCACAGCACCGCTCCGGCGGCCGCCTTCGCGTCGCCGTGGACCTGCTGGGGGACCGCCGACAGGACCTGCACCCGCACCTCGCGCTCGCGCCGCACGTCGTCGAAGCCCAGGAAGTCCTGGCGTAGCGTGCCGGACGTGTCGTGCGCGACGATCGGCCGGGTCCAGTCCCAGGGCAGGTAGATGTTCACCAGCCGGAACGACGAGGCCACCACCGCGAGGAACAGCAGGGGGACCAGCAGGGCCAGCCAGAAGCGGTTGCGCCGCCACCACGTCGCGTTCACGGCCGCACCACCGTCGGCTCCTGCAGGGTCACCTGGGCCTCGCTGGCCCGCAACTCCGCCGCGCGCTCGGCCGTGATCCCGAGGTCGATCTCGGTCACCTCGTCGTTCTCCCACTGGCCGTTCTCGGCGGGGATGGTCAGGACGAGCCCCTCCAGGGCGTCGGCGGGCACCTCGATCGGCAGCTGGCAGGCCACGGGCAGGCCCGGGTTCGCGGGCCCGCAGTTGTTCGTGATCGCCTGCAGCCCGCCAAACCGTCGGCCGTCGGGGGCCGACAGCAGGGGCTGGGAGCCGACGAGTACGCCCGGCTCGTGCCGGGGCGCGTACGTCACGTCGAGGACGAGCCACACGCCGTCGGTGGCGGCGACCTGGCCGAAAAGCTCGACGGTCCTGGCCGCCTGGACCTTCGTCACGGTGATGTCGGCGTTGCGGAGCCGCACGGGCTCGCCGAAGGCGCCGGCGACGGGGAACGGGTCGTCGCGGAAGTCGTCCGGCTTGGGCAGGTACTGGGTCAGGGTGGAGCCGACGAACAGGGCCGCGACCACCAGGATCGCGGTGAGGAGGCCGTCGCGGGTGAACCTCATCAGGGGGCCTCCAGCGCCTCGACGGGCAGCGTCACCCGGGCCACCGGCGCAGGATCGGACCAGCGCCAGCCCCCGTCCATGACGGACTGCCGCCACGTCTGTGCCGACAGCGTCACCGTGACCTCGGCCGGCACCGGCGTGCTGTCGGCCTGCTGCCACACCACGATCGTCGAGGTCGTCAGTCCCGGCTGGAACGAGCGGGCGTCCAGGGCGTCCACCCCGCGCAGGAGGCGCGGGGCCTCGGGCCGGTCCCCGACGGTCTGCAGGCGGTCGGCGTCCACCGTGATCGCCGGCTTGAAGTCGAGGCCCGCGACGGGGGTCTTGTTGTGCGAGGTGACGTCCAGCGACACCACGAGGTAGCGGTACCCGTCGGTGGGGTAGAAGGCCGGGCGGAGCTCGTCGAAGTGCCGCGCGCGGCGGACCGTGATCTCGAAGGGGGCGACGTCGACCGGCTCGCCAACCTTGGCCAGGGGCACCTCGGGGGCGTCCACGCCCTCGACCGCCTGCCACCCGCCGAACGCGCCCAACACGCCCAGCAGGGCCACGGCGCCGAGCAGGCCGAGGCGCTGCGGGGTGAGGATGTCGGAGACCAGCGCGTACCGCTTGCGCCAGGTCTCGAGCCGGGACGCGGCTCGCTGGGGGGTGTGCTCAGCCACGTCCGGATCCTAGCGGCGCCGCGACTACACTGCCCGCCATGCCCGAGGGACACGTCACGCACCGCCTCGCCCGCGCCCTCACGCACGAGTTCGGGGGGCGTCCGGTGGCGGTCAGCTCGCCGCAGGGACGGTTCGCCGAGGCGGTCGCCCTGCTGGACGGGCAGGTGCTCACCGGGGCCGACTCGGTCGGCAAGCACCTGCTGGTCGACTTCGACCCGGGCACGGTCTGGATCCACCTCGGCCTCATCGGCAAGTTCCGCTTCTCGGAGGACTTCCCGCCGCCCAACCCCGACACCCTGCGCCTGCGCATCACCGACGGACGCCTCGCGGCCGACCTGCGCGGCCCCCAGTGGTGCCGCCTGATCACGCCGGGGGAGCGGGAGGCGGTCGTGACCGACTCCGGCCCCGACCCCATCCGCACCGACGCCGACCCCGAGCGCGCCTGGGCGGTGGTGTCGCGCTCGCGCAAGTCGATCGCGGCGCTGCTCATGGACCAGAAGGCCTTCGCCGGCGTCGGCAACATCTTCCGCGCCGAGGTCCTCTACCGGCACCGCCTCGACCCGATGCTGCCGGGCAACCGGCTGCCGCGCCCGGTCTTCGACGCCGTGTGGGCCGACCTCGTCGCCCTCATGCGCGCCGCCGTCGAGGTGGGCCGCATCGACACCGTCGCCGAGGACCACACCCCCGAGGCCACCGGCCGCGACCCCCGCGTCGACCGGCACGGCGGCGAGGTGTACGTCTACCGCCGCGCCGACCTGCCGTGCCACGTCTGCGGGACGCCGGTGTCCACCGCCGACCTCGCCGGCCGCAACCTCTACTGGTGCGGCGTCTGCCAGCCGCCCGGGGCGTCCGGGGTCGTGGAGGTGCCCGGCTCGTGACCTGGGGCTTCACCTGCGTGGTGACCGGCGGCGGCCGCGGCCTGCTGGTCCGGCACGGTGGGGCGTCGGTGGCCGAGTTCTCCTTCGGCCTGCCCGGTGACCCGGTCGACGGCTGGGAGCCCGACGACACCGAGGCGCGCCTCACCACGGCCGACTCGTTCACCGCCCGCCTGCGCCACCTCCCCGACGACGGCGGCTGGACCACCACCGTGACCCTCGACAACAGCGCCGACGTCGAACGCGCACTGCCCGCCCTGGGCATGGCCGTGACGGTCGCGCCCGGCTGGTGCGGCTGGGCCTGGGGCTCCGACACCGAGGGGTTCGTGCTCGTGGCGCCGACCGACGCGGTCGGGCCGTGCCTGCGCGTGCGGGTCCGGCAGGGCTTCCTGCGCGTGGCCGCCGACCGGCCGGCGTTCACCGCCACTGACCGCCGCGGCGAGGGGTTGGGGGACGGTGTCGCCGCCCTCCACCTCGCGCACCCGACCGGGTCGCTGCGGGCCTTCGGCCGCCACCAGACCACGCTCGACCTCGCCGAGGTCCCGGACGCCGACGCTGCGGCCGCCGGGCTGCCGGACTGGCTGCCCGACCTCGTCGTGGCCCCGAACGACGAGGTGCGGCTGGAGACCCCCGACCTGGCCGTCGTGCCCGGCCCCGGGGTGCGGTTGGCGACCGAGGACACTGCGTGCGTGCTCACAGGTGGACCCGGACACCGCGAGGTGGCGGTGCACGGCGTCCGGGGCGTGCAGCGGTTGCGCGTCACGTTCACCCCGGCCCTCGAACCCTTCCTCGCCGAGCTGGTCACGGCCCTGAAGTCGCGCCGCCCGTCGGCCGTGCCGTCGGCCACCGGTGCGCTCGTCGCCGCCGCCCTCGCCCGGCGCGCCGTGCTGGACCCCGAGGCCGCCCTCGACTGGCTCGAGCGCGAGGACTGGCTCGCCCGCGGCGACCTGTTCGGGATGGCTGCCGCCGGGATCGTGGCCACCGAGACGCTCGACGAGGCGCTGCTCGCCCAGGCGTGCGAGGCGCTGTCCGCCTCGCCGGCCGAGCCGGGTCGCGGGATCGTCGCCACCCGGCTGTGGCTGGCCACCCTGCGGCTGGGCGTCCCACCCCTGGACCTGACCGCGGTGCTGGGCGATGGCATGGAGGCCGGGCTGCTGGGCGGCGGGGACGAGGCGACGTGGACGCCGTCGGTGCTGGGCCTGGCCAACGGCTTCGGCGGCGGACGCCTGCCCGGGCAACCGGTCGGGCTGGGGGAGGCCGAGGCCGGCCTGCGCGCCGCGCTGCTGCGGCTGGTGCCCGAGCACTGGGCGGTCCGGGCCCGGGCGTCCGAGGCAGCCGAGCGGGCCTCGGCCCTGCTGCTGGCCGACCACGCCGACGGGTTGCACCCCGCCTACGACGGACTGGCGTGGCTCGTGCTGGGCGAGATCGGGGCCTGACCCTCGTGCTGGGGTCGAGACCTCGGGCGAACGGGGCGCGCCGGTGCGGGGGGTGTTTGCCAGAATGCTCCCCATGGCCCTGGGTGAACTGCGACGCGAGATGCGCCGGCACGGGGGCTTCCACTGGTGGATGATCCCGTGGTGGGTCTACGCCGTGAGCGTCGGCGCCGTCCTGGCGGTGGTGTTCCTCGTGTGGGCGGTCGTCGACGCGGCCCTGCGCCCGCCGCCGCCCGACCCCTGGGGGCAGCCGGCCGTGTCGGCCCCCTTCTCCCCGACGGCCTCGCCCTCGCCCTCGCCCACGGCTGAGGACACGCCCACCCCCGACCCGACGCCCCTGGTGAGCCCGTCCCCCACGCCGTCGGCGTCCCCGAGTGTCACCCCGTCCGCCCGGACCACCGCAACCTCGCGGCCGACCTCCAGCGCGCCGCGCCCGACCGCGACGCGGACGTCGAGGCCGCCCGCCCCGGCGCCGACGTCCGCCCGGCCGACCCCGGCGCCGACGTCGAGCGCGCCGTCCCCTGACCCGACGACGCAGCCGCCGTCCCCCGATCCGACGACCCAGCCGCCGTCACCTGACCCCACGACGGAGCCGCAGGACCCGGCACCCACGTCGAACCCCCCGGGGCGCTCGCCCTCGCCCGGGCCGCCCCGGCGATAGGGT
This sequence comes from Propioniciclava sp. MC1595, assembly GCF_017569205.1. GTDB lineage: Bacteria > Actinomycetota > Actinomycetes > Propionibacteriales > Propionibacteriaceae > Propioniciclava. The sequence continues at coordinate 2,236,449 of NZ_CP071870.1, read as the reverse complement.
CGCGCCATGGCCGAGGTGACGATCTTCCACAACCCCCGCTGCTCGAAGTCGCGCCAGGCGCTGGACGAGGTGGCCGGGGCTGGCGTCGTACCCACGGTCGTGCAGTACCTCAAGGAGCCACTCGACCGCGCCGGGCTGGTCCGGCTGCTGGCGATGCTGGAGGACGCCCCGGGCGCGCTCGTGCGCCGCGACCCGCGGTTCAAGGAGCTGGGACTCACGGCGTCCGACGTGGAGACGGCCGAGCAGGTCGTCGACGTGCTGGAGGCGCACCCCGAGCTGATGGAGCGGCCCGTCCTGGTCAAGGGGGACCGCGCGATCATCGGGCGCCCGACCGAGCGCGTCCGGCCCTTCATCGAGGGCTGACAAGGGGTTCTGGTCGGGGCGACAGGACTCGAACCTGCGATCTCCTGCTCCCAAAGCAGGCGCGCTAGCCACTACGCTACGCCCCGTGAACCTCCCGGAGTCTACAGGAGCCGACCAGCCGCACGGCGACCGGCCGCGCGTGGCGTACGACCCGGCGGGTCCGGCGGGCGCGCAGGTCCGCACGTGGTTGCTCCAGCTGGGGGCCCAACCCGTCGACCGGGCCGAGCCCGGGGCGTCCGGGCTGCCGGTCGCGCCGCAGGGCGACGGGATCGCCCGCGCCGACGTGGCGGCGTTTGTTCGGGGCCTGAAGGGGGGCGGGCGGAGCCGCGGGGAGCGCTTCGACGACCACGGTTCGGCGCAGAGTTGGCCGCGCGGGAGTTTCTGAGATATCCGCTAGGCTGTAGCGGCGCGTGAGCGCACGCGGATGTAGCTCAATGGTAGAGCCCCAGTCTTCCAAACTGGCTACGCGGGTTCGATTCCCGTCATCCGCTCCGAAGGTCTCAACCGAACCGTCGACACACCACAGGAGTCAACCAAGTGCCCAGCACCGTCGAGAAGCTCGGCCCCTCGCGGGTCAAGCTCACCATCGAGATCCCCTTCGCCGACCTCAAGCCCCACCTGGACAAGGCGTACAAGGACATCGCCGCGCAGGTGAACATCCCGGGCTTCCGCAAGGGGAAGGTGCCCGCCGCGATCATCGACCAGCGGTTCGGCCGCGGCACGGTGCTCCAGGAGGCCATCAACGCCGCCCTGCCCGACGCCTACGGCCAGGCCGTCGCCGAGAACGAGCTCGTCCCGCTGGGCCAGCCCGAGGTCGACGTGACCAAGCTGGAGGACAACGAGCTGGTGGAGTTCACCGCCGAGCTCGACGTGCGTCCCGACTTCGAGGTCCCGGCCTACTCCGACCTGTCGGTCGAGGTGCCCGCGCTGGTCGCCACCGACGGTGAGGTCGACGAGCGCATCGAGGTCATGCGCCAGCGCTTCGCCACCCGCTCCGACAAGGAGGGTGCCGCGGAGGCCGGTGACGTGGTCATCATCGACCTGGTCGCCTCCAAGGACGGCGAGCCGATCGAGGACGGTTCCGCCGAGGGCCTGTCCTACAAGGTCGGTTCGGGCGGCATGCTCGACGGGCTCGACGAGGCCGTGACCGGCAAGTCCGCCGGCGACGAGGTGGAGTTCACCTCCGAGCTGGTCGGCGGCCCCGCCAAGGGCGAGAAGGCCGACATCAAGGTCACCGTCACCAAGGTCCAGACCGAGTCCCTGCCCGAGCTGGACGACGAGTTCGCCCAGATGGTGTCCGAGTTCGACACCGTCGACGAGATGAAGGCCGACCTGGCCGAGGCCGTGCAGCGCATGGCCCGCGTCGATCAGGTCAACGCCGCCTCCGACGCCGTGATCACCGACCTGGTGGCCAAGACGCCGTTCGAGCTGCCCGAGGCGATGCTCGCCAACGAGATCGAGGGCCGCAAGCAGCAGATCTCCGACCAGCTCGCGCGCGCCGGCTACACCCTCGAGCGCTACCTCGAGGACAACGAGGACGAGACCGCCTCGACCGAGGAGGAGTTCTGGGCGCAGGTCGCCACGAACGCCGAGACCTCGCTCAAGGCGCAGATCATCCTCGACAAGCTGGCCGACGACAACGAGGTGGGTGTCGACCAGAACGAGCTCACCGAGATGATCTTCCGCCGCGCGCAGCAGGCCGGTACGTCTCCCGAGCAGGAGATGCAGCACATGATGGAGCACAACCACGCTCCTGAGTGGATGGGCGAGATCCGCCGCGGCAAGGTGCTGCGCGAGGTCGTCGCCGGTGCGGTCGTGACCGACTCCGACGGCAACGTGGTCAACGTGGCCGCAGTCCGCCCCGACGGCACCATCGACGAGACGGTCGAAGCGCCCGCGGCCCCGGCCAAGAAGGCCCCCGCGAAGAAGGCCCCGGCCAAGAAGGCCGCCCCGAAGAAGGACGCCGAGGCCGAGGCCGACGCTCCTGCCGAGGACGCCGCCGAGGAGGCCAAGCCGGCCAAGAAGGCGCCCGCCAAGAAGGCCTCGGCCAAGAAGAAGGCGGAGGAGGCCCCGGCCGAGGAGGCCTGAGCCACTCCGCCACCGACGCCACGACGCGCGGTCCCCGCTCCGGGGGCCGCGCGTCTGCCGTCAGCGAACACCGGCGCCGCGCTCTCCGAAATGTCGGCGGCAGCGGGTAGCGTCACGTTCGTGACCGAAAACAAGCTTCCCGGCCTGCAGGCCGCGGCCGGCGCCTCGGGCGTCGGCATGAACGACTCCGTGTACCAGGCGCTCCTGGCGAACCGGATCATCTTCCTCGGTTCCGAGGTCCGCGACGAGAACGCGAACGCGATCTGCGCTCAGCTGCTGCTGCTGAACGCGGAGGACCCGGAGAAGGACATCTACCTCTACATCAACTCCCCGGGCGGTTCGGTGACCGCCGGAATGGCGATCTTCGACACCATGCAGTGGATCAGCAACGACGTGGCCACCGTCGCGATGGGCCTGGCGGCCTCGATGGGCCAGTTCCTGCTGAGCGCCGGCACCAAGGGCAAGCGCTACGCGCTGCCGCACGCGCGCATCATGATGCACCAGCCCTCCGGCGGCCTGGGCGGCACGGCGTCCGACATCAAGATCCTGGCCGAGCAGATCATCGCCACGAAGAAGGAGATGGCCGAGCTGATCGCCGAGCACACCGGCCAGCCGGTGGAGCAGATCGAGGCCGACTCCGACCGCGACCGCTGGTTCACCGCGCAGCAGGCCCTCGAGTACGGGTTCATCGACCACGTCTACGAGCGCGCAGCCCAGATCGCCGGCGACGACGCACCGAACCAGTGAGGACTGACATGCAGATGAACCAGATGCCCGAGGGCCTCGCCCCGATGGTCCCGTCGATGAACTACTACATCCCCCAGTGGGAGGAGCGGACGAGCTACGGCGTCCGTCGCATCGACCCCTACACCAAGCTGTTCGAGGACCGGATCATCTTCCTCGGCACCCCGATCTCCGACGAGATCGCCAACGCGGTCATGGCGCAGCTGCTCGTGCTGCAGTCGATGGACCCGGAGCGCCCGATCTCGATGTACATCAACAGCCCCGGTGGCTCGTTCACCGCGCTGACGGCGATCTACGACACCATGCAGTACATCAAGCCCGACGTGTCGACGGTCTGCCTGGGCCAAGCGGCCTCGGCCGCCGCGGTGCTGCTGGCCGCCGGCGCCAAGGGCAAGCGGTTCGCCCTGCCGAACAGCCGCATCCTGATCCACCAGCCGGCCACCGAGGGCGGCTACGGGCAGGGCTCCGACCTCGAGATCCAGGCCCGCGAGATCCTGCGCATCCGCTCGCTGATGGAGCAGATGCTCGCCAACGACACCGGCCAGAGCGTCGAGCAGATCAGCCGCGACATCGAGCGCGACAAGTACCTGACGGCCCAGGAGGCCAAGGAGTACGGCCTGGTCGACGAGATCTTCACGTCCCTGAAGGACATCCGCTGACGCGCTGACACGGCGACGAAGGAGAGGGGAGAGCAGCATGGCTCGCATCGGGGAGACCTCCGACCTGCTCAAGTGCTCGTTCTGCGGCAAGAGCCAGAAGCAGGTGCGCAAGCTCATCGCGGGTCCGGGTGTGTACATCTGCGACGAGTGCATCGAGCTGTGCAACGAGATCATCGAGGAGGAGTTCTCCGAGGCCACCGACGTGGGCCTGCTGGAGGAGCTGCCGAAGCCGCGAGACATCGTGGCTTTCCTCGACTCCTACGTCATCGGGCAGCCGGTCGCCAAGAAGGCGCTAGCCGTCGCCGTGTACAACCACTACAAGCGGGTCCAGGCCCAGGCCAGCAGCCCGCGTCGGGCCGCCGAGGACGAGCTCGTCGAGCTCGGCAAGAGCAACATCCTGCTCATCGGCCCGACCGGCTGCGGCAAGACCTACCTGGCGCAGACGCTGGCGCGCATGCTGAACGTGCCGTTCGCCATGGCCGACGCGACCGCGCTGACCGAGGCGGGGTACGTGGGGGAGGACGTCGAGAACATCCTGCTCAAGCTGCTGCAGGCCGCCGACTTCGACGTGAAGAAGGCCGAGACCGGCATCATCTACATCGACGAGATCGACAAGGTCGCACGAAAGAGCGAGAACCCGTCGATCACGCGCGACGTGTCGGGCGAGGGCGTCCAGCAGGCGCTGCTGAAGATCCTCGAGGGCACGACGGCGTCGGTGCCCCCGCAGGGCGGCCGCAAGCACCCGCACCAGGAGTTCATCCAGATCGACACGACGAACATCCTGTTCATCGTGGGCGGCGCCTTCGCGGGCCTGGAGGAGATCATCAACGCCCGCATCGGCAAGCGTCCGCTGGGCTTCAACAACGACTCCTCGCTGCGCAAGAAGGAGCAGGGCAACCCGTTCGAGGAGGTCCGCCCCGAGGACCTGCACAAGTTCGGCCTGATCCCCGAGTTCATCGGCCGCCTGCCGATGATCTCCACGGTGAACCCGCTCGACCTCGAGGCGATGGTGCGCATCCTCGTCGAGCCGCGCAACGCGCTCACCAAGCAGTTCCGCAAGCTCTTCGAGCTCGACGGGGTCGACCTCGAGTTCACCGACGACGCGATCGCTGCCATCGCCGAGATGGCGCTGGCGCGCGGCATCGGTGCGCGCGGCCTGCGCTCGATCCTGGAGGAGATCCTCCTCAACGTGATGTTCCACGTCCCCTCCGACGACACCGTCGGGCAGGTCGTGGTCACCGCCGAGGTCGTCCGCGACGGTGCCGAGCCGCGCATGCTGCCGCGCGCGGTGGCGTCGCGGCCCCAGCGGCGCACCCGGTCCGCCTGACGGCCGGGCGCCCCGCACGTCAGCGGTTGGAGCCCTTGAGGGTCCCGGTGATGTCGCCGGCCTCCGAGCCGACGAAGCACGTGATCGTCCGGTCGCGCAGCTGCGCCCACCCGTCCGGGGTGGGCGTGAGGTAGGTCATGTCCAGCACCGAGTCGTCGTAGGAGACCCCGACGAACGGCTCGAACTCGGGGTAGCAGAACTCCTCGGCGATCGCCGCCATGCCCTCGTCGCCCGGGTACTCCCCGTCCAGGTCGAGCCGCTTGTCCGCGAACGTCTCCCACTTGTGCGCCTCGCCACAGTCCACCTTGGTGATGTCGGCCACCTCGGCGGTGGCGTCCTGCTCGGGGAACTCCAGGTTCGTGCACTCGCCGATCGCGATCTGGGGCGGGAGCGCCTTGCCGGCCTCCTCCTGCACGGCGGAGCAGCCGGAAAGCGTGACCGCCGCGACGAGCGCGGCGGTCAGCAGGGGTCGGTTCACGTCAACCTCACTCGGTGGGTGCGAGCTCGGCGGTCACCCCCACGGTGTCGCCGTTGGCCCAGCTGATGGCCGAAACGATACGCCCGACGGCACGCAGGTCGGCCTCGGTTGCACGAAGTCGGGACAGCGCCTCCTCGGGGCCCGTGATGGTCACGGCCGTGAGCTCGGTCTTCATCGAGACCTTGGCGTTCGACTTCACGCCGCGGATGCCGATCAGGGCGGCCGCGACGTCGTCCACGAGGGCCACGTCGCCGCCGGTCGGCAGCTCGTCGACGGTCGGCCAGGTGGCGTGGTGCACCGAGCCCGGCTTCCACCACGACCACACCTCCTCGGTGACGAACGGCATGAACGGGGCGAGCAGGCGCAGCTGCACGTCGAGGGCCAGGGCGAGGGCCGCGCGGGCCGAGGCCGCGGCGTCCGGACCCTGCGCGCCGTAGGCGCGCTCCTTGACCAGCTCGAGGTAGTCGTCGCAGAACGTCCAGAAGAACTGCTCGGCGGCCTCCAGGGCGGCCGAGTAGTCGTAGGCCTCGAACGCCTTCGTGGCCTGGGCGACCACGCCGGAGAGCCCGGCGAGCATGGCCAGGTCGACCGGGGCGGTCACGTCGGACGCCGCGGGTGCGGCCTCGCCGCTGGCCGCGATGCCGAGCACGAACTTGGACGCGTTCAGCACCTTCATCGCCAGGCGGCGGCCGACCTTCATCTGGGTCTCGTCGAAGGGGGAGTCCATGCCTGGGCGGGCCATGGCGGCACGCCAGCGCACGGCATCGGCGCCGAACTTGTCGAGGATCTCGGTCGGGACGACCACGTTGCCCTTCGACTTGCTCATCTTCTTGCGGTCGGGGTCGACCACGAAGCCCGAGATCGTCGCGCGCTTCCACGGCAGCGTGTCGTGCTCGAGGTGGGAGCGGACCACGCGGCTGAACAGCCACGTACGGATGATGTCGTGGGCCTGCGGGGCCATGTCCATCGGGAAGGTGAGCTTCCACAGCTCCTCGTCGCGCTCCCAGCCGCACACGATCTGGGGGGTCAGCGACGAGGTGGCCCAGGTGTCCATGACGTCGGGGTCGCCCACGAAGCCGCCGGGGACGCCGCGCTGGGACTCGTCGTAGCCGGGGGCCGGCTGCGAGGCCGGGTCCACGGGCAGCGAGGCCTCGTCGGCCAGGATCGGGTGGTCGTGGTCGGGTTCACCGTCGGCGTCCACCGGGTACCAGACCGGGAAGGGGACCCCGAAGAAGCGCTGGCGGCTGATCAGCCAGTCGCCGTTGAGGCCGTTGACCCAGTTGCTGTAGCGGTGGCGCATGTGGTCGGGCACCCACGCGAGTTCCTCGCCGCGGGCGAGCAGCTGCTGCTTGAGGGCGTCGTCGCGGCCGCCGTTGCTGATGTACCACTGGCGGGTCGAGACGATCTCGAGGGGCTTGTCGCCCTTCTCGTAGTAGTTCACCGGGCGGGAGACCGGCTTGGGGTCGCCGTCTAGGTCGCCCGTCTCGCGCAGCCGGGCCACGATGGCCTCGCGCGCGGAGAACGCCGTCTTGCCGGCCACCTCGGGCCAGAAGGACGCGTCGGCGAGCCACTCGGGGGTCTCGCGGGTGAGGCGGCCGTCGCGTCCGATCACGGTGCGGGTCGGCAGGTCGAGCTCGCGCCACCACTGGACGTCGGTGAGGTCACCGAAGGTGCAGCACATCGCGATGCCGGCGCCCTTGTCCTCCTCGGCGGCGGCGTGGGCCAGCACGGGCACCTCGACGCCGAAGATCGGCGAGGTCACCGTCGTGCCGAACAGACCTTGGTAGCGCTCGTCGTCGGGGTGGGCGATCAGGGCGCACACACTCGGGATGAGCTCGGGGCGGGTCGTCTCGATGTACACCGGGGCGTCGGGGCCGTGGAAGGCCACCCGGTGGTAGGCGCCGGCGGTCTCGCGCGACTCCAGCTCGGCCTGGGCGACCGCGGTCTGGAACGTCACGTCCCACATCGTCGGGGCCTCGGACAGGTAGGCCTCGCCGCGCGCGTGGTTGCGCAGGAAGGCGCGCTGCGCGACGGCCTGCGACTCGTCGGAGATGGTGGCGTACAGGGTGTCCCAGTCCACCGACAGGCCGAGGTGACGCCACAGGTCCTCGAAGACCTGCTCGTCGACCGCGGTCAGCTCGTGGCACAGCTCGACGAAGTTGCGCCGGCTGATCGGCACCTGGCGCTTGGGGTCGGGCTTCTCGGGCGGGGTGAAGTCGGCGTCGTAGGGGATCGACGGGTCGCACCGCACGCCGTAGTAGTTCTGGACGCGGCGCTCGGTCGGCAGGCCGTTGTCGTCCCAGCCCATCGGGTAGAAGACGTGCTTGCCCTGCATGCGCTGGTAGCGCGCCACCAGGTCGGTGTGCGTGTAGCTGAACACGTGGCCCACGTGCAGGGAACCGGACACGGTCGGCGGCGGGGTGTCGATGCTGAACACCTGCTCGCGCGCCTCGGGGCGCACGAAGGCGTAGGTGCCCTGCTCCTTCCAGGCGGCGGACCACTTGTCCTCGAGGCCCTCCAGGACCGGGCGATCGGGTACGACCCACGTCGACGGGGTCGACGTGGGCACGGTACGGGAGGGCTGCGAAGTCATGGGCGCGATCCTACTGCGGAGGATCGGTGACTCCCGAACCGGGTTCAGGCGTGGGCGAGGATGTACGCCTTGAGGCCGTCGGGGGTGAAGGGCGTCACCGCGTTGAAGTCGACCGGGGTGCCGTTGATGGCGAGCGTCGGCGTCCCGCGGACGCCGTCGGCGCCGGCCGAGGCGTTCACCCCGGCGACGAAGTCCTGGGTCGCCCGGCCGTCGTAGCAGGCCTGGAACGCGGTGAGGGCGTCCCCGGTGATGCCGACCGCTGCGGGCAGCTCTGCCCGCAGCAGTGCGTCGGAGTACCCCTCGGCGCCCCGGACCTCGGCGGCCGCCTGGTGGGCGTACACCTGGGTGGAGTAGTCGAGGTAGTGCCCGGCGTCCGCGGCGCAGGCGGCGCCGAGGGCGGCACGCGTCGAGGCCGTGTTGCCGATGTTGTTGTCCATGAAGGTCATGGTCTTGTGCTGCAGCGTCCAGTCGCCGGCTTGGGCCGACTGGGCCAGCATCGGCCCGAAGGCCTCCTCGAAGGACTTGCAGTTGGGGCACTGGTAGTCGAGGTAGAGGGTGAGCGTCGGCGTCCCGGCGCGGCCTTCGGCCACGACGAGGGCGTTGCCGTCGGCGCTCGCCCCGGTGGGCACGACCTGGGCCGCCAGCGGCGTGGTGGCGGTGCTGCTCGCCGACGGTGTGGCGGCGACCTGGGCCGGCGTCCGGTTCACGAAGGCGTAGACGAGGATGCCGATGAGCGCCGCGGCGATGAGGACGGCGACGATCCCGACGATGCGGCGGGTGACCTGCGCCCTGGCGCGGGCCTCCTGCTGGCGGCGGAGCTGCTCGCGACGGTTGGCTTGGACGTTCACGGCGCCACGATACCCACCCGGGGGGAAGCCGTCCGCACCGGTAGGCTGTGCCCGCCATGACAACCCACGCCGAGATCTCCCGCGCCCTGCAGGCGCGCTGGCCCGAGCACCGCGTCGCCCCGAGCCTGGCGCGCATCCGGGCGCTCACCGACCTGCTGGGCGAGCCCCAGACGGGCTACCCGGTCATCCAGGTGGCCGGCACCAACGGCAAGGGCAGCACCGCGATCATCATCGAGGCGCTGCTGCTCGCCCTGGGGCTTCGGGTCGGCCGCATCGCCTCCCCGCACCTGGTCGACCTGACCGAGCGCATCAACCTCGACGGCCGGCCCATGGACGCCGCGGCCTTCGACGCGCTCGTGGCCGACGTCCAGCCGCTGGTCGACCTCGTGGACGCCCAGCGCCTCGACGACGTCTCCATGACCTTCTTCGAGGTGATGACCGGCCTGGGCTTCGAGGCCTTCGCGCAGGCCCCGGTCGACGTCGCCGTCGTCGAGGTCGGGCTGGGCGGCACGTGGGACGCCACGTCGGTCGCCGACGCCGACGTCGCCGTCATCTGCCCGATCGACCTCGACCACACCCACCTGCTGGGCGACACGCTGGAGGAGATCGCGACCGAGAAGGCGGGCATCATCAAGCCCGGTTCGATCGCCGTCGTGGCCCGCCAGCACCCCGAGGTGGACGCCGTGATCGCCGCCCGGGCCGCCGAGGTGGGCGCGCGCGTGCTGCGCGAGGGCGTCGACTTCGGGCTCATCGACCGCACGCTCGCCGTCGGCGGGCAGGTGCTGCGCCTGGAGACCGTGAGCGGGCCGGCGTCCGGCCTCGTGCTGCCGGTGCACGGCGAGCACATGGCCCACAACGCGGCCCTCGCCGTGGCCGCCGTCGAGGCCCTCCTCGGGGGCAAGCCGCTGGTGCACGACATCATCGCCGAGGGCTTCGCGACGGTGAAGGCGCCCGCACGGCTCGAGCTGGTCCGGTCGGGACCGCCGATCGTGCTCGACACCTGCCACAACGTGCACGGCACCCGCGCCACCCTGGCCGGCGTGCGCGAGGCCTACGACTTCACCCCGCTCATCGCGGTGGTCGGGATGATGGCCGACAAGGACGTGGAGGGTGTCCTGGCCCTCCTGGCCGAGGAGGTCACGACGATCATCTGCACCCGGGTCGCCTCGACCGACCGCGGCCTGCCGGCCGACGAGCTCGGCGAACTCGCCGAGGAGGCCTTCGGCGCCGAGCGCGTGCACGTGCGCGAGTCCCTGCCGGACGCGCTGGAACTGGCCGTGACGCTCGCCGACGAGGCGGGGGCCGGGGCCGGCATCCTGGTCGCCGGCTCCGTGATCCTGGCCGGAGAGGCCCGGGCCCTGCTGGTCCGCAACGACGACGAGGAGGACCAGCGGTGAGGCTCGCCGACGGCAACCCGATGACCAAGACCCTGATGCTCACGCTCATCTTCGAGGTGGTCGTCTACGTGCTGGCCATCCCCGGCATGATCCAGGTCGACGCCGTGCCCCTGGCGCCCGCCTTCGGCACCGGGCTCGCGGCCGCCGCCCTGGCCGGTGTCGCCGCCGGGACGCTGCGGCGTCCGATCGGCTGGCCGCTGGCCTGGGCGGCCCAGGTGGCCGGCATCCTGCTCGGCCTGCTGACCCCGTGGATGTTCGCGGTGGGCGGCGGTTTCGCGGCCCTGTTCCTCGTGGAGTTCATCCTCGGCAAGAAGATCGAGTCGCGCCAGTAGGCTGGGGCCATGAGTGAACGCAGTCTCGTCCTGATCAAGCCGGACGCCGTCGCCCGCGGCCTCGTGGGCACCGTCCTGGCCCGCTACGAGGCGAAGGGGCTCACCCTCCGCGCGATGGAGCTGCGGACCATCGACGCCGGCCTGGCCGACCAGCACTACGCCGAGCACGTCGAGCGCGGGTTCTACCCCGAGCTGCGCGCGTTCATCACCGGCGGCCCGCTGGTCGCCCTGGTCCTCGAGGGGGAGCGCGCCATCGAGGCCGTGCGCGCCCTCAACGGCGCCACCGACGGCGTGAAGGCCGCCCCGGGCACGATCCGCGGCGACCTGTGCCTGTCGGGGTCGGAGAACATCGTGCACGCCTCCGACTCCGCCGAGTCGGCCGCGCGCGAGATCGCGCTCTTGTTCCCGAACCTGTGAGCCACGAGCCGGGCTGGACGCCCCCACGGCCCGACGCGCCACCCCCGGGCTGGACGCCCCCACCGCAGCCCGGGCCCCCGCCCGGGTGGGCCCCCGCCCCCCAGGGCTGGGGACCCCCGCCGCCGGGGTGGACCTCGCCGCTGCCCGACCCGCGGGCCCTGCCCCCGCACCTGCGCCCGGCGCTGCCGGTGGAGGAGCGGGACTACTACGCCTTCTGGCGCGCCCCCCGCTACCGCTGGTGGAAGGGCCTGCTGGCGATCCTGCTGGCGGCCTTCTCCTTCCTCGTGGTCAGCACCGTGCTCCAGTTCATCGGGTGGAGCGTCGACGGGGTCGACCTCTCGGTGCTCCTCGAGGGGAAGATCCCACCCGTGGGGCCCGGCTTCTTCCTGGCGAACAACATCTCCCTCGCCCTGTGCATCCCGATCACCATGTTGGCCGCGTGGGTCTGCGTCCAGCAGCGCCCGCGCTGGCTGACGTCGGTGGTCGGGGGCATCCGGTGGCGCTGGCTGGGCCTGCTCGTGGCCGCGCTCCTACCGGTCTGGGTGGTCGTCATCGGCGGGTCGCACTTCTTCGGCCCCCTCGACGAGGTGCGCGTCCGCGACTACACCCTGGTCATGATCGTCGGGATCCTGCTCACCACGCCGCTCCAGGCGGCGGGGGAGGAGTACCTGGTCCGCGGGCTGCTCGGCCGGGCGGTGGGATCGTGGTTCCGTGCCCCGGTGGTCGGCCTGGTCGCGTCCACCATCGTGACGGCCGTGGTCTTCATGGCCATGCACGGCGCCGGCGACCCGTGGCTGAACGCGTTCTACCTCGTGTTCGCGGCGGTCGGTTCGTGGGCGACGTGGCGCACGGGGGGCCTCGAGGCCGCCATCGCGATCCACGCCGTGCACAACACGGTCTCGATGGCGCTACTGCCCTTCATCGACTTCTCCGACATGTTCAACCGCGAGGCAGGCGTGGGGGACGCCACCGTGCTCATCCCCATGGCCCTGCTGCTGGTGGGCGCCGGCATCGTCGAGTTCCTGGCCCGACGCCGCAAGCCGGCCGCCACCGGCGCCCCCGGACGCCGCGAACTGGAGTCCCTCGCCCTGCCCCGCCCGGGTTTCGGGCCCGGCCCCGGACCGATGGCCGGGCCACGGTAGACTGACCCCCGTTCCCCGACCACCGATCCACCGAGAGGCGTGACCGCGTGCTCCTCAGCCTCATCGCCCTGCACTTCGCACTGGGCGTGACGGCTGCGTGGTGGGTCCGGCTCCTGGGTCGCAACGCCTTCCTCGTCGTCGCCATCGCACCCGCGATCGGCTTCGGCTGGCTCCTGACACTGGCCCCGGCCGTCCAGTCCGGGTCGGCGTTCGTCGAGGCCACCCCGTGGATCCGGTCGCTCGCGGTGTCGCTGAGCTTCCACGTGGGGCTGCTGCAGTGGCTGCTGGCCCTGCTCGTCACGGGCATCGGCGTCGTGGTGCTGGCGTACTGCCGGTGGTACTTCACCAACCCGCCGGCCCGCACCCTGGGCCTGTTGGTGGCGTTCGCCGGGGCGATGCTGGGCCTGGTCACGGCCGACGACCTCGTCGTGCTCTACGTGTTCTGGGAGCTCACCACGGTGTTCTCCTACCTGATGATCGGCCATGACTCCTCCCGTCGCGCCAACCGCGCCGCGGCCACCACGGCCCTGATCGTCACCACGACCGGCGGCCTGGCCATGCTGGTCGGCATCGTGACCTTCGGCACCCTGACCGGCACGTTCCGCCTGCAGGCGATCCTCGCCGCCGCGCCCGAGGGTCCGGCCCCCACGGCGGCGGCGCTGCTGATGCTGGTCGGGGCGATGAGCAAGTCCGCCCTCGCGCCGTTCCACTTCTGGCTGCCCGGCGCGATGGCCGCCCCGACCCCGATCTCGGCCTACCTGCACGCGGCCACGATGGTGAAGGCCGGCGTCTACCTCGTCGCCGCACTCGCCCCGGTCTTCGCCGGCGTGCTGTTCTGGCGCGAGACGCTGACGATCCTCGGCGCGACCACGATGATCCTGGGCGGCTGGCGCTCCCTGCGCCAGACCGACCTGAAGCTCCTGTTGGCCTACGGCACGGTGAGCCAGCTGGGCTTCGTCACGATGCTGGTCGGCATCGGCACCCAGGCCGCCGGCCAGGCCGGCCTGGCGATGCTCCTGGCCCACGCGCTGTTCAAGGCCGCCCTGTTCCTCACCGTGGGCGTCGTCGACGTCACCACGGGCACCCGCGACATCACCAAGCTGACCGGGCTGGCCCGACGGATGCCGCTCCTGGCCGTGGCCAGCGGACTCGCCGCGGCGTCCATGGCCGGCCTGCCGCCCCTGTTCGGCTTCGTCGCCAAGGAGGCGGCGCTGGACGCGCTCGTCAAGGTCGCCTCCGGTGGCGACGGCACCGGCATGCTGCCCGCGCCCGCGCTGCTGCTGGCCGGGGCGATCGTGGTCGGCTCGATGCTGACCGCCGCCTACTCCCTGCGGTTCTGGTGGGGGGCCTTCGGCACCCGCCGACGCAGCGTCACCCTCGAGGTGAAGAAGCACCCGCAGCTGGGCTTCATCGCGGGGCCGGTCCTGCTCGGTGGGCTCTCGCTGGTGCTGGGCTTCATGGGCCCGCAGCTCACCGACCTGCTGGGCAGCTACACCCGCGCGATCCCCGTCGGGTCCGAGCCGCACTCGCTGGCCCTGTGGCACGGCTTCACCCTGCCGCTGGCCCTCTCGGCGGTCGCGATCACCGGCGGTGTGCTGCTGTTCTGGCAGCGGGAGTCGGTCGCCCGGGTCCAGGCCACGTTCCCGCAGGTGCCGGCCGCGAACGACTTCTACCGCTGGTCGATGCGCCTGCTCGACGTGGCGGCGGTCGAGGTGACCGCCCGCGTGCAGCGAGGTTCGCTGGCGTCCTACCTGTCGACGATCCTGACCGTCTTCGTGATCGGGGTCGGCGGCACCCTGATGCTCATGCCCGTCTGGCCCGCCGAGATGGCGTGGTTCGACTCCTACGGCCAGGTCGCGGTCGCCGTGGTCACGTGCGTGGCGGCGGTGAGCCTGATCGCCGTCCGCGGCCGCGTCCGCGCCATCATCACCGTGGGCGTGACCGGCTACGGGACGGCCCTGCTCTTCCTGCTGCACGGCGCCCCCGACCTCGCGCTCACCCAGGTGCTCATCGAGACCGTGAGCCTGCTGGTCTTCCTGCTGGTGCTGCGCACCCTGCCGAAGTACTTCACCGACCGGCCCCTGCACAGCTCCCGCTGGTGGCGCATGGTGCTGGCGCTCGCCGTCGGTGCCACGGTGAGCGCGTCGGTGCTGGTGGCGGCCTCCGCCCGCACGGCCACCCCGTCCTCGGCCGGGCTGGAGACGGCGGCGTACGAGTTCGGCTACGGCAAGAACATCGTCAACGTCATCCTCGTCGACACCCGTGCCTGGGACACCCTGGGCGAGATCTCGGTGCTCGTCATCGCGGCCACCGGCGTCGCCAGCCTCATCTTCCTGAGGTCCCGGGTGCAGCAGCGCCGCACCCGTCGGGTCACCGGCCACCAGAGCGACGGCGCGTGGCTGCGCACGACCGGCTCGCTGCACCCCGCCGCGCGCTCGCTGATCTTCGAGGTCACCACGCGCCTGCTGTTCGGGATCATGATCATGGCCTCCCTCTACCTGCTCACGGCCGGGCACAACCTGCCGGGCGGTGGCTTCGCCGGGGGCCTCGTCGCCGGGATGGCGCTCGTCGTGCGCTACCTGGCCGCGGGGGGCCGCGAGCTCGAGGAGGCCGCGCCCATCGATGCCGGTCGCGTGCTGGGCGCGGGCCTGTTCGTCGCGGCGGGCAGCGCGCTGGTGCCGTGGGCCTTCGGCGGGCGCATCCTGCAGAGCTACGACATCACGCTCGACATCCCGGCCCTGAGCGCGGTCGCGACGCCGTGGGGCACGATGAACCTGTTCGGTGACCTGCACCTGGTCAGCTCCACCGTGTTCGACGTCGGCGTCTACCTGATCGTGCTGGGCATGATGCTGGACCTGGTCCGCAGCCTCGGTGCCGGCATCGACGTCCAGGCCGAGGAGGAGCGCACGCCGCTGCCGCGGCCCGAGTCCACCACGGCCCTCCCGGCCAGCGCCCGGCAGGGGGGTGGCCCGCGATGACCGGCAACCTGACCCTCGCCATCGTGGCCGCCATCCTGATCGCGGCCGGCGTGTACCTGCTCACCGAGCGCTCCCTGACCCGCATCCTCGTCGGGGTGCTCGTGATGAGCAACGGCGTCAACATCCTGTTCCTGATCGCCTCGGGCCCCGCCGGCGACCCGCCCCTGATCGACCTGTTCGCGGGGGAGGGCATGTCCGACCCGCTGCCCCAGGCGATGGTGCTGACGGCCATCGTGATCACCATGGCGGTCTCGGCGTTCGTGGTGACGATGGCCTACCGGAGCTTCCAGCTGCACGGCAACGACGAGGTCTCCGATGACATCGAGGACCGTCGCATCCGCGAGCTGGCCGAGCGCGACGACGTCTCCGACAGCTACGAGGACATCCGGTTCTCCGACACGGGTGAGGACCGGGTGAGCGAATGAACAACCTCCTCACCGTGCCGGTGCTGCTCCCCATGGTGGGCGCGGCGCTCACCCTCATGCTCGGACGTCGCCCGCGGACCCAGCGCTTCGTGTCGATCCTGGTCCTCATCGGCGTCGTCGTCGCGGCCGGCATGCTGGCCTACCAGGCCGACACCAACGGCGTCCAGAGCCTCTGGATGGGCGCCTGGCCCGTCGGCTTCGGCATCGCGCTGGTCGCCGACCGCCTGTCGGCGATCATGCTCACGGTCGCCGGCATCGTCACCCTCGCCGTGCTGCTGTTCTCCGCCGGCCAGGAAGAGGACGAGGTCCGCAAGGAGACCCCGGTCTCGATCTTCCACCCCACCTTCCTGCTCATGTGCGCGGGCGTCTCGAACGCGTTCCTGGCCGGTGACCTGTTCAACCTGTTCGTGGGCTTCGAGATCCTGCTGTTCGCCTCGTACGTCCTGCTGACGATGGGTGGCACCGCGTCCCGCATCCGCGCCGGGTCGATCTACGTCGTGGTCAACCTGCTGAGCTCCAGCCTGTTCCTGATCGCCCTGGCCACGACCTACGCGGCCGTCGGGTCGGTCAACATGGCCCAGGTCGCTGAGCGGATCCCAGCCCTGCCCGACGAGCTGCAGTCGGTGCTGCAGTTCATGCTGCTGGTCGTGTTCGCGATCAAGGCGGCGGTGTTCCCGCTGTCGGCCTGGCTACCCGACTCCTACCCGACCGCGCCCGCGCCGGTCACGGCCGTCTTCGCGGGCCTGCTCACCAAGGTCGGCGTGTACGCGATCCTGCGCACGCAGACGCTGATCTTCCCGCACAAGCCGCTCACCGAGCTGCTGCTGGTCATCGCGCTGCTGACCATGGTCGTGGGCATCCTCGGCGCCATCGCGCAGGCCGACATCAAGCGACTGCTGTCCTTCACGCTGGTCAGCCACATCGGCTACATGATGATGGGCATCGGGCTGGCCACCATCGACGGGCTCGCCGGCACCATTTACTACACGGCCCACCACATCACCATCCAGGCGATCCTGTTCCTCGTCGCCGGGCTCATCCAGCGCGTCGGCGGCAGCAGCAACCTGGACCGGCTGAGCGGCCTCATGACCACCTCGCCGCTGCTCGCGGCGCTGTTCATCGTGCCCGGCATGAACCTGGCCGGCATCCCGCCGTTCTCGGGCTTCATCGGCAAGCTCGGCCTGCTGAGCGCCGGCGTCCGCGCCGGGACGCCGCTGGCCTGGGCCCTCGTCGCGGCCAGCGTGGTCACCAGCCTGCTGACGCTCTACGCCATCGCGAAGGTGTGGAACCGCGCCTTCTGGGGCACGCCCATCGCCTTCACCGTCGAGCCCGACGAGGGCGAGGAGGAGTCGTACCCGGGGCGTCCGATGCCCGCGGTCATGGTGACCGCCACCCTCGGCCTGATCGCCTTCAGCCTGCTGCTCACCCTCGTCGCCGGCCCCTTCTACGCCTACACCAACAACGCGGCCGCAGCCCTGCTGGACGGGGCCTACGCCCGCGCCGTCATCGGGGAGGTGGTCCCGTGACCGAGCCGCTCACCCGCCCGCCCCGGAACCGGCTGCGCTGGCAGCCCCGCCAGGTGATCGTCCTGGCGCTGGTCTGGGTCGTCCTGTGGGGCCAGGTCAACCTCGTCACGGTCGTGGGCGGGGTGCTGATGGGCATCCTGGTCACGGTGCTGTTCCCGCTGCCCTCGATCGGGTGGGCCGGACGCCCGCACCCGTGGGCGCTGCTGGTCCTGCTCGGCCACCTGGTCAAGGACCTCGCCGTCGCCTCCTTCCGGCTGGCGGTGTTCGCGTTCGGCCGCGACATGCCCAGCCCGGGCATCGTCCGGGTCGACCTCAAGGCCGACTCCGACCTCTACCAGGTCAACACCGCCGAACTGGTCTCCGTCGTGCCCGGCACGATCGTCGTGGACGCCCGCCAGCGCAGCCGCATCCTGTACCTGCACGTGTTCGACATGCCAAACGACACGACCCGCGACGAGGTGGTGGCCGACACGCTCGCCCTCGAGAAGCGGGTCGTGCGGGCCCTCGGCTCCCGCGCGGAGTTCGAGGCGCTCGACCGCGAGGTGCCCCACGACGAGCCCGAGTTCCGGGAGGTGACGTGATGCTGGACACGATCACGTTCGGCCTGGTCGCGGTCTCCTCGGTCGTCCTCGTCGTCGCCGCCATGCTCGCGCTTTACCGGCTCGCCGTCGGGCCGACGGGCCTGGACCGCGGCGTCGCCTCCGACGTCGTCCTGGCCGTGATGATCGCCGGCATCGGCGCCCACGCCATCGCCACGGGGACGTCGGTCGGCCTCATCGTCATCCTCGTCCTGTCGCTCGTCGGCTTCACCACCGCCGTGGGCCTGGCCCGGCTCATCACCGGCGCCTCCGCCCGTGAGCGGCGCTTCCTCGAGGCGGAGGCGCGCGCCGCGCACGAGGCCCGGCAGCGGGTCGAGCGGGAGCGCGCCGAGCGCGAGGGGTCCGTGCGGGAGCGGGCCGAGCGTGAGCTGGCCGAGCAGGCGGGGGAGCACCCGGGCGGGGAGGGGTCGGCATGATCGGGGACATCCTGGACCTGGTGGGGGCGGTCCTGCTCCTGCTCGGCTCGCTGTTCTGCCTGGCCGCCGCGGTGGGCGTCGTCCGGTTCCCCGACGTCCTCACGCGCCTGCACGCGGCCACCAAGCCGCAGGTGTTCGGCCTCACCCTGATCCTCACCGGCGTCGCGCTGACCCTGCGCACCTGGCCGGTCGCGGTGCTCGCGGCGTTCACGATCGGGCTGCAGATCCTCACCGCCCCCGTGTCGGGCCACATGCTGGCGCGCACCGCCTACCGCACCGACCAGTGGGACGACCAGCACGCCGTCATGGACGAACTGGGCGACGACCTCGAGGCCGCCGGCTTCACCAACATCACCGACGAGGAGGGTGGCTCCACGGCCGCCCGGCACCCGCTCGGCTGACGCCCCGCCCTGCCTTAGGATGGGTGGCCTATGACTGTTGACTCCGCCACCAGCCCTGCCTCGCTGTTCCCCCGGCTCGAGCCCCTGTTCGCCCGGGTCAGCAAGCCGATCCAGTACGTCGGCGGCGAGGTGAACTCCGTCAGCAAGGAGTGGGACACCACCGAGGTCCGCTGGGCCCTGATGTACCCCGACGCCTACGAGATCGGTCAGCCCAACCAGGGCATCGCGATCCTGTACGAGATCCTGAACGAGCGCGACTGGATCCTGGCGGAGCGCACCTACTCGATCTGGCCCGACCTGGCGGCGCTGATGCGCACCCACGGCGTCCCGCAGTTCACCCTGGACAACCACCGCCCGGTGCGCGCCTTCGACGTGCTCGGCCTGTCCTTCTCGACCGAGCTCGGCTACACCAACATGCTGGCCGCGATCGACCTGGCGGGTATCCCGCTCCACGCGGCCGACCGGGGGATCGACGACCCGCTCGTCATCGCCGGCGGGCACGCGGCGTTCAACCCAGAGCCCATCGCCGACTTCATCGACGCCGCGGTGATCGGCGACGGCGAGGAGGCCTCGCTGCGGGTCTCCGAGATCATCCGCGCGTGGAAGGCCGAGGGCCGCCCGGACGGCCGCGACGGGCTGCTTCTACGGCTGGCGTCCGACGGCGTGGTCTACGTGCCGCGGTTCTACGACGTCACCTACCTGCCCGACGGCCGGATCCAGCGCGTCGCGCCGAACCGCCCCGGCGTCCCGTTCAGCGTGGCGAAGCACACGCTCATGGACCTCGACGCGTGGCCGTACCCCAAGGCCCCCATCGTCCCCATCGCCGAGACCGTGCACGAGCGCTACTCGGTCGAGATCTTCCGCGGCTGCACGCGCGGCTGCCGCTTCTGCCAGGCCGGCATGATCACCCGTCCCGTCCGGGAGCGGAACATCGAGACCATCGGCACCATGGTCGCCGGCGGGCTCGAGGCCACCGGCCTGGAGGAGGTGGGCCTGCTGTCGCTGAGCAGCGCCGACCACTCCGAGATCGGCGACGTCACCAAGGAGTTGGCCGACCGGTACGACGGCACCAACGTGTCGCTCTCGCTACCCTCGACCCGCGTGGACGCCTTCAACATCGACCTGGCCAACGAGCTGTCCCGCAACGGGCGCCGCTCGGGGCTGACCTTCGCGCCCGAGGGCGGCAGCGAGCGCATGCGCAAGGTGATCAACAAGATGGTCACCGAGGACGACCTGATCAACACCGTCGCCACGGCCTTCGGCAACGGCTGGCGCAACGTGAAGCTCTACTTCATGTGCGGCCTGCCCACGGAGGAGGACGAGGACGTGCTGGCCATCGCCGACATGGCGGCCCGCGTCATCGAGACCGGACGCCAGGCGGCCGGCACCCGCGACATCCGCTGCACGGTCAGCATCGGCGGGTTCGTGCCGAAGCCGCACACCCCGTTCCAGTGGGCGGCGCAGGCCTCGGCCGAGACCATCGACCACCGCCTGTTCGCGCTGCGCGACAAGATCCGGGCCGACAAGAAGTACGGCCGGGCGATCGGCATGCGCTACCACGACGGACGCCCCGGCATCATCGAGGGCCTGCTCTCGCGCGGTGACCGCCGGGTCGGCGCGGTGATCGAGGAGTGCTGGCGCCAGGGCGGCCAGTTCGACGGGTGGAGCGAGCACTTCAGCTACGACCGGTGGGTGGCGGCCTGTGAGACCGCGCTCGCCGGCACCGGCGTCGACCTCGACTGGTACACCACGCGCGAACGCGAGTATGCCGAGGTGCTGCCCTGGGACCACCTCGACTCCGGCCTGGACCGCGACTGGCTGTGGGAGGACTGGCAGGACGCCCTCGACGAGCAGCCCGTCGAGGACTGCCGCTGGATGCCGTGCTACGACTGCGGCGTGTGCCCCCAGATGGACACCGAGATCCAGATCGGCCCGACCGGGAAGCACCTGCTGCCGATCACCCCGGTCCGCGGGTGACCGCGGGCCCGCGCCTGCTGCAGACTGGGGGGATGGCAGCCAAGGACCTGTGGACCACCGATCCCCGCGACGCCCTGCGCGTCGGACCCGACTTCGACCTCGCCTCGTTCGACCGCAACGGCCAGCCCGGCTGGGACGGGGACAAGGAGGACGGCGAGGCGTACCTCCCCGAGCGCGGGGAGGAGATGTCCGACCTGCAGGAGCGCCTGTTCGCCGAGGGGCGCGAGGGCGGCACCCGCTCGGTGCTGCTCGTCCTGCAGGGCCTCGACACCGCGGGCAAGGGCGGCATCGTCCGCCACGTCATGGGCATGGTGGACCCGCAGGGCGTGGCGCTGGCATCCTTCGGCGTCCCGACCGAGGAGGAGCGCGCCCACCACTACCTGTGGCGCATCGAGAAGAAGCTGCCCCCGGCCGGCCGCATCGGCGTGTTCGACCGCAGCCACTACGAGGACGTGCTCGTGGTGCGCGTCGACGAGCTGGTGCCCGAGGACGTCTGGCGCGCCCGCTACGACGAGATCAACGCCTGGGAGAAGAAGCTGGTCGAGGGCGGCACCACGATCATCAAGGTCGCCCTCATGGTCTCCTACGCCGAGCAGGGCGAGCGCCTCATGGAGCGCCTCGAGCGCCCCGACAAGCACTGGAAGTTCAACCCCGGCGACCTGGACACCCGCAGCAAGTGGCCGGCGTTCCAGGAGGCGTACTCCGACGTGTTCCGGCTTACGTCGACCGACCACGCGCCGTGGTACGTCGTCCCCGCCGACAAGAAGTGGTATTCCCGGCTCGCGATCACCGAGATCCTGACCCGCACGCTGGAGGACCTGGACCCGCAGTGGCCCGTCGCCGACTTCGACGTCGAGGAGATGAAGAAGGCCCTGCTGGCCACCGGTGAGGACGCCCCCGCCTGAGTCCGCCCCCCCCACAACGCACTGTGGCGCGCCCCGAGGGGCGCGCCACAGGTGGTTGGAGGAGGCTCAGATGAGGCCGAGCTCCTTGACCGCGGCCTGCTCGTCGGCCAGCTCGGCGACGGAGGCGTCGATCTTGGCGCGCGAGAACTCGTTGACCTCGAGGCCCTGGACGATCTCGTACTGGCCGTCCTTGACCACGCACGGGAACGAGGAGATCAGCCCCTCCTGGACGCCGTAGGAACCGTCGGACGGCACGGCCATGGAGACCCAGTCGCCCTCGGGGGTGCCCAGCGCCCAGTCGCGCATGTGCTCGATGGTCGCGTTCGCGGCCGAGGCGGCGGACGACGAGCCGCGAGCGGCGATGATGGCGGCGCCGCGCTTGGCGACGGTCGGGATGAAGTCGTTCTCCAGCCACTCCTGGTCACCCACGGCCTCGGCGGCGTTCTTGCCGGCGACCTCGGCGTTGAACAGGTCGGGGTACTGGGTCGCGGAGTGGTTGCCCCAGATCGTCATCTTCTTGATGTCGGTGACGGGGACATTCAGCTTCGCGGCCAGCTGCGAGATGGCGCGGTTGTGGTCGAGGCGGGTCAGGGCGTTGAAGCGCTCCTTGGGGATGTCGGGGGCGTTGCTCATCGCGATCAGCGCGTTGGTGTTGGCCGGGTTGCCGGTCACCAGGACGCGGATGTCGTCGGCGGCCACGTCGTTGAGGGCCTTGCCCTGCGCGGTGAAGATCGCGCCGTTGGCGGACAGCAGGTCGCCGCGCTCCATGCCGGCGGTGCGCGGGCGGGCGCCCACGAGCAGCGCCATGTTCGCGCCGTCGAAGACCTTGGTGGGGTCGTCGCCGATCACGACGTTGGACAGCAGCGGGAACGCGCAGTCGTCGAGCTCCATGACGACGCCCTCGAGCGCCTTCAGGGCCGGGGTGATCTCGAGGAGGCGCAGCTCGACGGGCTGGTCCTTCCCGAGCAGCTCGCCGCTGGCGATGCGGAACAGGATGCTGTAGCAGATCTGGCCGGCGGCACCGGTGACGGCAACCTTGACGGGTGCATTGCTCATGAGATTCCTCCACTTTGAAGACGGCTTCGGGGCAGGCCCTGTGCACCCTGAACCTAGCATCCACCTCCCTCCCGAATCACCTTCGCGTGGGCGGCCACCATCCGGCCCGAGGGGCGTGAATAGGGTGGGTGCATGCGCCTCTACCTCGTCCGCCACGGCCGCACCCCGAGCAACGTCGCCCGCCTCCTGGACACCGCCGTCCCGGGCGCCGACCTGGACGCCGTCGGGCTCGCCCAGGCCGACACCCTCGTCGAGCGTCTGGCCGGCCACCGGGTGGACGCCGTGTACGCGTCCGACCTGGTCCGCACCCAGCAGACCGTCGCGCCCCTGGCCGCCGACCGCGGGCTTGACGTGACCGTGCTCGGCGGCCTGCGCGAGATCCAGGCCGGCGAGGACGAGATGTCGCCGCTGTGGGAGCGCTACGTGGGCTCGTTGCGGTCCTGGGGCGAGGGCGACCGGTCCGCGAAGGTGCCCGGGGGCGAGGACGCGGTCGAGTTCTTCGACCGCTACGACGCCGCCGTCGGCGAGATCGCGGCGGCCGGGCACGACGCCGCCCTGCTGGTCAGCCACGGCGCGGCGCTGCGGATGTGGATCGCCGCACGCGTCGGGGGCATCGACCTCGCCGAGGTCGTCGGCCGCCGGCTGGGCAACACCACGGTCGTGACGCTCGAGGGGAGCCCCGAGGCGGGCTGGACGTTCGTGGACTGGGACGAGGTCGACGAGCCCGACGAGTGGCCGGCGTCCCCGACCCCGACCCCCGAGCTGGTCGAGCTCACCCGGGCCGAGGCGTCCGCCGGCGCTCCCGGGTGGCGCCTGCTGCTCGGCGCGCTGCACCTCACCACCGACTGGCCGACCCCCGCGGACGCCGTGGCCTTCGTCGCCGCCGTCGCCGAGCAGGCCGAGGCGCTGGGCCACCACCCCGACGTCGACCTCCGCCACACCCGGGTGCACCTCGCCGCGCGAACGCACGACGTGGGGGCCGTCACGCCCCTGGACGTCGAACTGGCCAACCGGGTCTCGGTGCTGGTCCACCAGCGCGGGGGACGTCCGGTCGCCGCCGCCCTGACGCAGGTCGAGATCACGATCGACACCATGGACGCCGCCACGATCATGCCGTTCTGGGCCGCGGTGCTGGGCTACGAGCCGGTCGAGGACGACGAGCTGGCCGACCCGCAGCGCCTCGGGCCGCGCGTGTGGTTCCAGCAGCTCGACGAGCCGCGCCCGGTCCGCAACCGGATCCACCTCGACGTGGCCGTGGCGCACGACGAGGTGGAGGGCCGCATCGCGCGCGCCCTGGCCGCGGGCGGGCGCCTGGTCTCCGACGACCACGCGCCGGCGTTCACGATCCTGGCCGACGCCGACGGCAACGAGGCCTGCCTGTGCACGTGGCAGGGGCGCGACGCCGAGGCCGACTGAGCCCACGGCGTCCGAAACGCCCCCGACAACCCCGCAGGGCCGCGACGACACGTGGTCGTCGCGGCCCTGTGGGTGAGTGGGGCCCGACTCAGTGGGCGATGGCCCCGTCGGCGCCGGCACCGGTCATGGAGCGGACCTCCATCTCGGCGGCCTTGCCGCGGTCCGACACCTCCTTGCTCAGGACGGTACCGAGCCAACCGGCGAAGAACGCCAGCGGGACGGACACGATGGCCGGGTTGTCGTACGGGAACCAGGCGAAGCTGGCGCCCGGGAACATCGCGCTCGCCAGCGGCTCGGCGCGCCCGATGGGCGTGGAGACCGCGGGGGAGAAGATGATCAGGCCCAGCGAGCTGATGAGACCCGCGTAGATGGACCAGAGCGAACCCTGGGTGTTGAACCGGCGCCAGTACAGGGAGTACAGGATCGACGGCAGGTTCGCCGAGGCGGCGACCGCGAAGGCCAGCGCCACGAGGAACGCGATGTTCATGCTCTTGGCGAAGATGCCACCGAAGATCGCCAGGGCACCGATCACGATGACCGTGTTGCGGGCCACCTTGACCTCGGCCGCGGGGTCGGCCTTGCCGTCCTTCATGACCGAGTTGTAGATGTCGTGGGCGAAGGAGGCGGACGCGGTGATGGTCAGGCCGGCGACGACCGCGAGGATCGTGGCGAAGGCCACACCGGCGATGACGGCCAGGAAGACCTGGCCACCGATGCCCTCACCGGGCAGGAAGTACGCGAGGGCCGGGGCGGCGGCGTTCGCCTTGCCGGGCAACTTGGCGATCTCGGCCTGGCCGCCGGGCACGATCGCCGCGGCGCCGTAGCCCAGGACCAGGGTGAACAGGTAGAACGCACCGATGAGGCCGATGGCCCAGGTCACGGACTTGCGGGCCTCCTTGGCCGTGGGCACCGTGTAGAAGCGCATCAGCACGTGGGGCAGACCGGCGGTGCCGAGCACCAGGGCGATCGAGAGCGAGATGAAGCCGATCGGGTCCTTGTACTTGTCGCCGGGGGCCAGCATCTGCGGGTGGTTGTTCTTGGCGACGGCCTCGCCCATGACGGCGTCGAGGTTGAAGCCGAACCGGGCCAGCACCCAGACCGACATGATGCCGGCGCCGGCGATCAGCAGCACGGCCTTGATCATCTGCACCCAGGTGGTGCCCTTCATGCCACCGATCATCACGTAGAGGATCATCAGGATGCCGACGATGACGATGACGATGTTCTGCGCCATCTCACCCGACAGGCCGAGCAGCAGCGACACGAGGCCACCGGCGCCGGCCATCTGGGCGAGCAGGTAGAAGAACGAGATCGCGAGGGTCGAGAAGGCGGCGGCGAGGCGGACGGGCTTCTGCTTCATGCGGAAGGAGAGCACGTCGGCCATGGTGTACTTGCCGGTGTTGCGCAGGGGCTCGGCGACCAACAGCAGTGCGACGAGCCAGGCGACGAGGAAGCCGATCGAGTACAGCAGGCCGTCGTAGCCGTTGAACGCGATGGCGCCGGCGATGCCCAGGAACGAGGCGGCCGACAGGTAGTCACCGGCGATGGCGAAGCCGTTCTGGGTGCCGGAGAAGGAGGCGCCGCCGGTGTAGAACTGGCCGGCCGCCTTGGACTGCTGCGCCGTGACACGGATGACGACCGTCAGGGTGCCCACGACGAACAGCGCGAAGATGATGATGTTGAAGATCGGGTTGCCGAGCGTCGTCTCGAGGAGGATCACTGGGCCGCTCCTTCCAGGCGCTCACGGATGCGGGACGAGATCGGGTCGAGCTTGGTGTTCGCGTGGCGGATGTAGAGCCACGTGATCAGGAACGTGGTGACGAACTGCATCAGGCCGAGGAAGTGGCCCAGGTTGAAGTGGGCCATGCCCAGGAACGGCTGCGACATGAAGTCCTTGGCGTACACCGAGGCGAGAACGTACGCGAAGTACCACGCGAGGAAGGCGATGGTCATCGGGAAGGCGAAGCCGCGGAACGTCTTGCGGAGCTGTTCGAACTCCTCGGACTCCTGCACCTCGATGAACGCTTGCTCAGAGATCTTGGGCTTGGCCTGCCCACCGCTCAATTCGGGAAGTGGGTTGTGGCTGGGAGGAAGGTGGGCCTCCGTGTCGCCCGAGTAACCGGGTGACGGGTTGTGGTCAGTCATGGAACCTCCGTTGGTCAGACCTGCCGACAGGCTGGCAGCCGCACCCTAACGCCCGGGCGGACAGAGTCGTCAATACCACTACACAACGTCGGATTCAATCGTTGTCTTTTCGTGATGTTACTCGACATCAAGTATCTCAGCGTCGAGGCACTTCAGTCTTCAACGGAAGATGACCGTCCGGTTCCCGTCGAGGAACACGCGGTGCTCCGCATAGAGGCGCACGGCCTCGGCCAGGGTGCGGCTCTCCTGCTCCTGCCCCATGGCCACCAGTTCGGGGGTGTCCTTGGTGTGGTCGACCCGGGTCACGTTCTGCTCGATGATCGGCCCCTCGTCGAGGTCCTGGGTCACGAAGTGCGCGGTGGCCCCGATCAGCTTCACGCCGCGGTCGTGCGCCTGCCGGTAGGGGTTGGCGCCCTTGAACCCCGGCAGGAAGGAGTGGTGGATGTTGATCGCGCGGCCGGCCAGCGCGGCGCACAGGTCGGGGGAGAGGACCTGCATGTACCGGGCCAGCACCACCAGCTCGATGTCCTCGGCCTCGACGCGGTCCAGGACGGCGCGCTCGAAGTCCGCCTTCGTCTCGGGCAGCACGACGTGCTCGCTGAAGGGGACGCCGTAGAACGTCGCCAGCGGGCGCAGGTCGGGGTGGTTGGCCATCACGCCGGTGAGTTCGACGGGCAGCAGCCCCGAGCGCTGGCGGAAGAGCAGGTCGTTGAGGCAGTGGGCGGCCTTGCTGGCCAGGACCAGGGTGCGGCGGGGGCGTCCGACCTCGTCGAGGTGCCACCGGGCCTGCAGGTAGGCGGCCAGCGGCCGCACCGACTCCTCGAACGCCGAGCGCTCGAAGCCCGACTGCACCTGGACGCGCATGAAGAAGCGCCCGGAGTCGGAGCTGAACTGCTGCAGCTCGGTGATGTTGCCCTGGGCGGCGGCGACGGCACCGGTCACCGCGTGCACGATGCCGGGCCGGTCGGGGCACTCCAGGGTCAACACCCAGTGGGACGAAGCGGTCACGCCCGCCGACTCTACCCTCCGGGACGAGGCGTGGGCGGGGGTGTCACAGACCGGCGGCGTCGAACACCTGCGCAGCCTTCTCGCGCCCGCGGGCGACCAGCTCGTTGGCCCGGTGGAAGTCGAAGGTGGAGGCGATGTCCTGCGGGAACTCGACCAGCACGTCCGGCGGGCTGGCCGCCATCCGGAAGCGCGTGATCAGCTGCTCGGCGGTCTCCAGCGACAGGGAGACCACGTCGGAGGTGCGCAGCCCCTTGGGCAGGGCCTCGAAGTCGAAGTCGCGGGGGGCGGGCTCGTCCACCTCGGTGAACCGCGCCGCCCACCACTGCCGGACGCCGCGCAGGGTGTCCGAGTCCAGCACGCTCCGCAGGCGCTCGGTGAGCTCGCCGAGCATGCCCTCGGTCTCGGCGGCGGCCGTCACCGGGCGCGTGCTGGTCTGTTCGTTCGCACGGCGTCCGGACAGCGACACCGCGACCGTGCGATCCGCCGGCGCACCCAGCAGGGCGTCGACGGGCACGGGGTTGAGCAGGCCGCCGTCGGCGAGCAGGCGTCCGCCCACCACCACGGGCGTGAACACGCTCGGGATGCCGATGGAGGCGCGCATCGCGGTGACGACTGAGCCGCGCTGGAACCACACCTCGCGGCTGTGCGTCAGGTCCGTGGCCACGGCGGTGAAGGGGATCGGCAGCTCCTCGATGCGTGCACCGTCGAGGATGGCGGCCACCCGCTCCATGACCCGCTGCCCCCAGAAGACGCCCGGCCCGGTGAAGGCCGGGTCGAGCAGGCGCAGCAAGTCGGTCTGGCGCAGGGTGCCCACCCAGTCGGTGTAGTCCTGCAGCCGACCGGCCGCCTCCAGGCCGCCGATCACCGCGCCCATCGAGGTGCCCGAGATCGCCACCACCTCGTGGCCGCGCGCGTGCAACTCGTCGAGGACGCCGATGTGGGTGTAACCGCGTGCTCCGCCGGAGCCGAGGGCGAGTGCGATCCGCATGCCGCCAGCGTACGTGCGCCCCGATGCGGCTACAGTGAGGCGAGTTGGACGCCATCGACTCGACCAGGAAGTGGGCACAGGAGAAGTGACAACAGATCTCGTCGTCGTAGGATCGGGCTTGTTCGGACTCACCATCGCCGAGCGGGCCGCGAATGACCTGGGGCTCAAGGTCACGATCATCGACCGCCGCCGCCACATCGGGGGCAACGCGTACTCCGAGGCTGAGGAGCAGACAGGTATCGAGGTGCACCGCTACGGCGCCCACCTGTTCCACACCAGCAATGCGCGCGTCTGGAACTACGTCAACCGGTTCACGACCTTCACCGACTACCAGCACAAGGTCTACACGCGCCACAAGGGCGAGGTGTACCCGATGCCGGTGAACCTGGGCACGATCAACCAGTTCTTCCGTGCGGCGTACAGTCCGGCCGAGGCGCGGGCGCTGATCGCCGAGCAAGCCGCCGAACTCGGCGACAAGGTGCCCGAAAACTTCGTCGAGAAGGGCATCAGCCTGATCGGGCGTCCGCTGTACGAGGCCTTCATCATGCACTACACCGCCAAGCAGTGGCAGACCGACCCCGAGCAGCTCGAGGCGTCCATCATCAGCCGCCTGCCGGTGCGCTACACCTACAACAACAACTACTTCAACGACACGTGGGAGGGCCTGCCCACCGACGGCTACACCGCGTGGCTGGAGCGCATGGCCGACCACCCCAACATCGAGGTGCGGCTCGAGACGGACTTCTTCGACCCGGCGCAGGAGGTCAACCGCGACAACGTGCGCGGCAACGTCCCGGTCGTCTACACCGGCCCGGTCGACCGCTACTTCGACCACTGCGAGGGCGAGCTGAGCTGGCGCACGGTGGACCTGGAGGAGGAGGTGCTCCCGATCGAGGACTTCCAGGGCACCTCGGTCATGAACTACCCAGACCCCGACGTGCCGTTCACGCGCATCCACGAGTTCCGGCACTTCCACCCCGAGCGCGACTACACCAAGGACGCGACCGTCATCATGCGCGAGTACAGCCGCTTCGCCGGCCGCGACGACGAGCCGTACTACCCGATCAACACCGACGCCGACCGCGCGGGCCTGCTGCGCTACCGCGACCGCGCCAAGGCCGAGCCGCATGTCCTGTTCGGTGGCCGCCTGGGCACCTACAAGTACCTGGACATGCACATGGCGATCGGCTCGGCGCTGTCGATGTTTGACAGTAAGATCCGGCCCCACTTCGCCGAGGGCGCCAAGCTCGAGAGCGGGGGTGTGGACGCATGACGGAGTCCGTCTCGTACATCTCGCCGCTCAACTCCAGCCGGGGGGCGGGGGATCGCCCGTCGCTGCGGGCGGTGGCGCGGGTGATGTTCCCCACCGCCGCCGATGTGGACGCCGCGCTGCTGTACGTGGACGGTCCGAAGTTGCCCGAGGTCGAGGGAGGTGACGGCGGCGCCGTCACGGTCCAGAGCGATGAGGTGCACCCCGACGACTTCCTGTCCGAGCGGTCCCTGCGGGTCCGCCCCGGCGCCAGGGTGTCGCTGGGGTCCTACTTCAACGCCTTCCCCGCCTCGTACTGGAAGTGGTGGACGTCGCTCGAGGAAGTGTTCCTGCGCGTGCGCACGACCGGCGCCGGCACGGTCATCGTGTTCCGCAGCAACGCCCGGGGCCAGGCCCAGCGCGTGGAGAGCCAGCGGGTGGAAGGCGATTCGCAGCTGGAGTTCAGCCTCACGCTGGAGCCGTTCAATGACGGAGGTTGGTACTGGTTCGACCTCGTCGGCGGCGAGGACAGCCTGGTCCTGGAGGAGGCGGCCTGGCTCGTGTCGGCGGCGATCGCCCCGGTGGGCACCGTCACGTTGGGGATGACCACGTTCAACCGACCCGACTACGCCGTCGCCAATGCCCGATCAATCGCGGCGTCCACCGACCTGCGCGAGGTCCTCCATGAGATGCTCATCGTGGACCAGGGCACGCAACTGGTGCAGGACGAGCCCGACTACGACCAGGCCATGACCGAGATGCGAGGGCGCCTGCGCGTGATCCGCCAGGGCAACATGGGCGGCTCCGGTGGTTACTCCCGCGGCATGTACGAGACGCTGCAGGGCAACGCCGACGGCGCACGCAGCGACTACTTCATGACGCTGGACGACGACATCAAGGTGGACGCAGAGTCGATCCTGCGTGCCTGTGCCTTCGCCGACCACTGCCGGGTGCCGACCATCGTGGGGTCGCACATGTTCGACCTCTACAACAGGACGCTGCTCAACGCGTTCGCCGAGGTCGTGGACCCGTACAGCTTCAAGTGGGGCCCGATCAAGGGGCTGGGCCAGATCGACTTCGCGGAGCGCGGCCTCCGGTCGCGACGCGACCTGCACCGGCGCTGGGACGCCGACTACAACGGGTGGTGGATGTGCCTCATCCCCGTCACAGTGCTGGAGGAGATCGGCCTGTCACTGCCCGTCTTCATCAAGTGGGACGACTCGGAGTACTCCCTGCGTGCCCGCGAGGCCGGGTTCCCCACGGTCAGCCTGCCGGGCTCGGCGGTCTGGCACGTGTCGTGGGCCGACAAGGACGACGCGGTGGACTGGCAGGCGTACTTTCACGCGCGGAACCGGTTGATCGCGGCGCTCCTGCACTCACCGTTCTTCAAGGGTGGGCGCATGCTGCGGGAACTGTTGATGACCGAGACGAAGCACACCATCGCCATGCAGTACTACGCCGGTCGGCTCGTGCTGGACGGGATCTCGGACGCGCTGGAGGGCCCCGAAGGCCTGCACGACCAGATCGTCACGGCTGCGGCCCAGGCGCGGGGCAAGAAGAGCGATTTCCAGGAGGCTCGCGTCACAAAGGACCTCGCGTCGCTCCCACCGGTCCGCACCGAGAAGCCGCGGCGGCGACGGGAGGCGAAGCCGCCGGCGACGCCGGCCCTCATCCCGTGGACCCTCGCGACGGTGGCCCGGCAGGTGCTGGTGCAGCCCCGCGAGCTGTCCCGGGAGCACCCCGAGACGGTGGTGGCGCACATGGACAACAAGTGGTACTGGATGCCGCGCTTCGACTCCGCCCTGGTGACCAGCGCCGATGGAGCGGGCGCGTCGATCTACCAACGCGATCCGTCCCAGGTCCGTCAGCTGACCGCCGAGAGCCTGCGGATCCATGCGGAGCTCTTCCGCCGCTGGGAGTCGTTGGCCAAGCGCTACCAGCAGGCCCTGCCGAGCATCACGTCCCCCGAGGAGTGGGCCAAGACCTTCGAGCGCAACGCCGTCGATGGGCAGTGACACCTCCCTGGTGACCACTGAGCTCACACCGCCCGGCCGTGGGCGGGGCCTGCTCGACGTGGTGCGCAACCGCTACCTGCTCAGCCTGATAGTCCGCAAGGAGGTGCAGGTCCGCTATCGCGGGTCGGTGCTGGGGATCCTGTGGAGCTACATCAAGCCGGCGGTCCAGTTCGTCGTGTTCTACATCGCCATGGGCGTCTTCCTAGGACTCAACAAGGGCATGGAGAACTACGCCGTCTACCTGTTTTCCGGCATCGTGGTGATGAACTTCTTCAACGAGGCGTTCGGCAACGCCGCCCGCTCGATCGTGGGCAACGGGCACCTGATCAAGAAGATCTACCTGCCGCGCGAGCTCTTCCCGGTGTCCTCGTTGTGGGTCGCGGTGGTGCACTTCATCCCGCAGTTGGCGGTGTTGCTGGTGGCCTGCCTCCTGTTCGGGTGGCGGCCAGGCCCGCTGCACATCGCAGCCATCGTCTGCGGCTTCGTGCTCATCGGACTCTTCTCACTCGGTCTGGGGCTGTTGTTCACGACGGCGAACGTGTTCTTCCGTGACGCCGAGAACATCGTCGACCTGATCGCGATGGTGGCCACGTGGGCGTCCCCGGTGCTCTATCTGTGGACGATGGTGCGCGACGCCACAGCCGAGGCGGGCGTCCCGTGGGTGGTCGACCTGTACCTGACCAATCCCTTGACGGTCGCCGTGGAGCTGTTCCACTACGGATTCTGGGTGCCGACGACCGACCACCACGGTGCCTGGACGGTGCCGCCGCACCTGTTCAGCGTCTGGACGCCGGTGGCGCTCGTCGGGTCGGTGCTGCTGCTCCTGCTGGGCGAGGTGGTCTTCCATCGCCACGAGGGCCACTTCGCCCAGGAGTTGTGATGGGTGACGTGATGGTGCGCCTGACCGGCGTCAGCAAGGAGTTCGTGCTGCGGCACACGCGTTCGATGAAGGAAGCCCTCGTCTGGCTCGTGAAGGGCCGCAAGGGTGACCTGTCCGCCAAGTTCAAGGCACTCGACGGCGTCGACCTGGAGATCACCAGGGGCGAGACCGTTGCGTTGCTCGGCTTCAACGGCTCGGGGAAGTCGACCACGCTCAAGCTGATCTCGGGAGTCATGCGCCCGGACGCCGGCACGGTGGGCGTGCGCGGACGCGTCGCGGGGCTCATCGAGGTGGGCGCGGGGTTCCACCATGACCTGCCCGGGCGCGAGAACGTCTACCTCAACGGGGCCACCCTCGGGATGACCAAGGAGGAGATCGACGCGAGGTTCGACGAGATCATCGCGTTCTCCGAGATCGGTGAGTTCATCGACACCGAGGTGAAGTTCTACTCCTCGGGCATGTACCTGCGCCTCGCCTTCGCGGTCGCGGTGCACACTAACCCCGACGTGTTCCTCGTCGACGAGATCCTGGCCGTCGGTGACGAGCCCTTCCAGCGCAAGTGCATCGCCCGGATCAAGGAACTGGTGGCCGCCGGCAAGACGCTCGTCGTCGTCTCCCACGACCTCGACCTGGTCTCCGACATCTGCCAGCGCGGCGTTGTCATGGAGAAGGGTCGCAAGGTCTTCGACGGCCCCTGCCGCGAGGCCGTCGACTTCCTGCGCCACCGCTGATTCAGCGGCGGATCATCACCCGGTAGGCGGGCTTCCGCAGCCCGGCCGGGACGATGCGGTAGCCGCCGCGCACGGCCACATTGCGCACGAACTGGGCCGGCGTGGTGAACCCGGCCCGGAGGAAGCGCCACTGGAGCCGCAACTCGCTGGCCAGCATCCCGCCGCCGCCGCGGCGTCCGTATGCCCCGGCGCCGACGCGATAGAGGACGAGCGGCTCGGCCAGGTTGGCCACCCGCGCGCCAGCGGCGACCATGCGGGCGAACAGCCAGTAGTCCTCCATCTTGTCGAGGTGCTCGTACCCCCCGGCGGCAGCCACGGCCGAGCGCCGGTACACCACGGAGGGGTGGTTGAACGGGTCGCGGAAGCGCGCCATCTCGGCGATCTCGGACGCCGCGGTGGGCAGGGTGCGCGTCACGCCGGGCAGCGACTCGTCGGACTCGAACTCGGTGATCGCGCTGCCCAGCAGGTCCAAGCCGTCGGCGACGAGCGGGATCTGGCGCTCGAAGCGCTGGGGGAGCGAGACGTCGTCGGCGTCAGCCCGCGCCACGACCTCGTGGCTGCATGCGGCCAGGCCTGCCTCGAGGGCTCGGGCCAGGCCCACGTTCTCGGGCAGCGGCACGAAGCGGACCGGGACGCCGCCCGACAGGCGGCCCGCACCGAGGTCGTCGAGCGCCGCCGTGAGGCTGGGACCAACAGGACCGTCCACGACGACCACCAGCTCGGCGGGGCGCAACGTCTGGTCGAGGGTCACCGAGGAGACTGCCCGGCGGAAGAACGCGGCGTTGTCGCCCCGGTAGACCGGCAGCAGCACGCAGAAGTCGCCGACCTCAGGCACGATTCGCACCTCGCTCGATGGCGGCAACGTCCGCAGCGACGGGGCTGGTAGCGAGCACCTCGACCGTCGACCGGGGGGCGTGGACAGCCTGGCTGAGCCCCTCGCGTCCGTACCCCGCCAGCGCACGGCGGTCGCCGGAGCGGGCCAGCATCCGCGCCCAGCGCACGGCCGTCGACCCGGCGTAGAGGGCGCGGTCGACCGGGCCCAGGGCGTCCGAGCGGGTGAACACCCACAGCTTGTTGCGGACCTCGTTGGTGAAGCGCGGGCCGGGGTCGGCGTCCGAGCTGCCGAACACCTTGGTGAGGTGGTAGACCCGCGAGGCGGGCACGTACAGGCCCACGCCGTCGCGCAGCAGGCGGGCGGTGTACTCGAAGTCGTCGTTCCAGAGGAAGTAGTCGGCCTGGGGCAGGCCGTGACGGCGGATCGCCTCGGCGTCGATGAGGATCGAGACGAAGGACGCCGAGCGGATCGGGTACGCGGCCCCGGCCATGCGCGCCGCGCCGCGCGCCACCCGCGACGAGCCGGGCCGCGGGCGCGGCCGGTTCATCGGGTGCTCGCGGCCGTCGGTCCAGTCCGCGCGCGACGCGGCGACCGTGACCCGCCCCGGGTGGCGTACCCGCGCCGAGACGAGTTCGGCCAGGGCGGTCGGGGTGGGCACGGTGTCGTCGTCCATCACCCAGACCAGGTCGGCGTCGTGGGAGGCGACGGCCCGGGCGATGCCCGCGGCGAAGCCGCCCGCGCCCCCGGTGTTGGTGGGCAGGGTGACGACCTCGGTCACTACGGGGTGGGCCCGAGCGAGGTCGGCAGAGTCGTCGGTGGAGGCGTTGTCGATGACCACGACCGCGTCGAGCGGCCGGGTCTGGGCGGCGAGTCCGTGGAGGGTCTGGGCCAGCAGGTCGCGCCGGTTCCACGCGACCACGACGGCCACGATGCGGGAGGTCCCCCGCGCGTCAACACTCATGCGGGGAACCCTAGCGCGGGCACCGCTAGGCTGGCCGCCGTGAGTCCGACGCTGTCGAACGTGTTGCTGATCTTCCTGTTCATCCTGATCGGCGGGGTGTTCGCCGCCGCCGAGATGGCCCTGGTGTCCCTGCGGGACAGCCAGGTGCGCGGGCTGGCGTCCAAGGGCAAGCGCGGCGGGACGGTGGCGAGGCTGGCGGCCGACCCCAACATCTTCCTCTCCGCGGTGCAGATCGGCGTCACCCTGTCGGGCTTCCTCGCCGCCTCGTTCGGTGGCGCCACGCTCGCCGAGGACCTGGCCCCCGTGCTCGTCGGGTGGGGCCTGCCCGAGGCCGCGTCCGGCACGCTCGCCCTGGTGCTCGTGACGGTCGCCATCTCCTACTTCTCGATCGTGCTCGGCGAACTCACCGCCAAGCGCCTGGCCATGCAGCGCGCCGAGACGTTCGCCCTGACGCTCGGGCCGCTGGTCAACGTGATCGCCACCATCACCCGGCCGGTCATCTGGTTCCTGGGCTTCTCCACCAACATCGCGGTCCGGCTGCTGGGCGGCGACCCCAAGGCGTCCCGCGAGGAGGTGACCGACGAGGAGCTCCGTGCCATGGTCTCCAGCTCGGCCACCCTCGGCGACGAGGAGCGCCAGATCGTGGACGAGGTGTTCGCCGCCGGCCAGGTCACGCTGCGCGAGGCGATGGTGCCCCGCACCGAGGTCGACTTCCTCGACGGTGACATGCCCGCGCACAAGGCCATCCGCCTGATCGCCGATGGCGCGCACTCCCGCTACCCGGTGGTCGGCCGCGACGTCGACGAGGTGCTCGGCTTCCTGCACATGCGCGACCTGTTCGACCTCGACCCGGCCGCGCGCCAGGCACCCGTCAGCCAGCTCGTCCGCCCGGTCAACGCCCTGCCCGGCACCGTCCGCATCCTGCACGCGCTGTCCGTGATGCAGGCGGCCGGCGACCACATGGTCATCGTCCGCGACGAGTACGGCGGCACCGCCGGCATCGTCACCATCGAGGACCTCGTCGAGGAGCTCATCGGCGACATCACCGACGAGTTCGACCTGGAGGACCCCGACGGCCACGCCGGCGGCGCCGACGAGCTGGACGGCCTCACCACGCTGGAGCAGTTCGCCGAGCGGTTCGACCTCGTCCTGCCCGAGGGCCCCTACGACACCGTGGCGGGCTGGCTCATGGCCGAGCTCGGCAGCCTGCCCCAGCTCGGGGACACCGTGGCCCGGGCGCTGCCGGCGGCCACCGAGGGCGACGCCGCGCCCCAGGACGTGGAGTTCACCGTCACCGAGCTCGACGGACGCCGGGCGGCCCGCCTGCGCCTCGAACGGCTCGGCGCGGGTGCGACAGGAGAGCCCATCCAGTAGCCTGCGCACGCACGGCGACGGTCAGGGGAGGGCTATGTCGAGCGACGACGGTGCCGCCCTGCTCACCTCCGAGGGGGTGGGTGGGCTGCTCAGCGCTGCCGTGACGCACGCGGGCGGCACGCTGGTCGCCTGGGCGCTCGACCACGTGGACGCCAACCCGAACCAGTCGACCACCGCCACCTACTCCGCGATCGTGGACTGGCCCTTCGGGCGCCGTGACGAGCTGCTGGGGGTGAGCGCGCGCGCCAACGGCCTGTCGGCGTCCGACAGCCGCGCCGAGATCTTCGCCGACGGCGACCGCGAGGTGGCCGTGTGGCTCTACCCCAACGACCCCGACCTGCCCGGCCTCGCGCGCGCCGCCTACCCCAGCTCGATGGCCGCCGTGCTGAACGCCTACAAGGCGCTGCCCGAGCCGATCGCCGCCGACCGCCTCGACCTCTCGATGGTGACCTACCGCCCGCGCCGCCGGGCGGTGCTGCGGGCGTCGGTGGCGGACGGCCCCACGTTCTTCGTGAAGGTGCTGCGCGAACGGCTGTTCCACGACGTCTCGCGCCGCCACAAGATGCTGCTGGACGCCGGCGTCCCGGCCCCGCCGATCGCCGCCGGGACGGCCGACTTCCTCCTCGTGCTGGGGGAATTGCCCGGCCGCCCGCTGGCCCGCGCGGTGTTCGACGCGACCCCGCCGTGCAGCGCCGAACAGCTCATCGACGTGCTGGATGCCTTCCCGGCCGGGGTCGCCGACCTCGAGCGGCGTCCGCCCTGGGCCGACTCGATCGACCACTACGCCCGCATGGTCGCCGCGGCGGTGCCCGCGGAGGAGGAGCGGTTGGGCCGGCTCGTCGCCCGCGTGCAGGCGGGGCTGGCCGGCATCCCGCCCGGGGACGAGCCCACCCACGGCGACTTCCACGAGGGGCAGGTGCACGTCGCCGACGGGCGGGTGGTCGGCATCCTCGACGTCGACACGATCGGTCCCGGACGCCGCGCCGACGACCTGGCCTGCCTCATCGCCCACCTCTCGACGATCCAGCGGATGAACGCCGAGCAGGAGGCCCGCGTGCACGGGCTGCTGCGCTCCTGGGTGCCGGTGTTCGACGAGCGGGTCGACCCCGTCGAGCTGCGCCTGCGGGCCGCCGCGGTCATCATCTCGCTGGCGACCGGGCCCTACCGCGGGCAGGAGCCGGACTGGGAGCGCGAGACGATCCGCATGGTGGATTCGGCCGAAGCCCTTGTCCGACAGGTGAGTTAACCTAATAACGAAGCTGTATCAACCACTCCGGAGGGCCATCCGGGGCAGGTGTTCGAGAGGGTGCGCCGGTTATGCTGCCCCTCAGCCCGGGTTCACAAAACCGGCTCGAGACACGTGCCTAGGAGGCATCAAGTGAAGAAGTCCCTCATCGGTTCCGGCCTGGCCGCCGCCCTGCTGCTGGCTGGCTGCGCCACCCCTCCTCCCGCGAACACGGCGGCCCCGTCCGCCCCGGCCGGCGGTGCCTCCACGGCCGCGGCCCCCGCTTCCGACTTCACCGCCTGCATGGTCTCCGACGCGGGCGGCTTCGACGACAAGTCCTTCAACCAGACCTCCCACAAGGGCCTGACGGACGCCGTCGCCCAGCTGGGTGTCAAGCAGAACGAGGCGCAGTCCAAGACGACCTCCGACTTCGCGACCAACATCGACCAGATGGTCAGCGCCGGCTGCAACATCGTCGTCACGGTCGGCTTCATGCTCGGTGACGCCACCGAGGCCGCCGCCAAGGCGAACCCCGACGTCGACTTCGCGATCGTCGACTACGCCTACGACGCCCCGGCCGAGAACCTCAAGGGCCTGGTCTTCAACACCGGTGAGCCCGCCTTCATGGCCGGCTACGTCGCGGCCTCGCTGTCGCAGACCGGCAAGGTCGCCACCTTCGGCGGCGCCAAGATCCCGAGCGTGACCGCGTTCATGGAGGGCTACGCCCAGGGCGTCAAGTACCACAACGAGAAGAAGGGCACCAACGTCGAGGTGCTCGGCTGGAGCTCCGAGACCCAGGACGGCCAGTTCATCCCCGGCGCGAGCCCCTTCGAGGACCTCGCCGGTGGCAAGCGCGTCGCCGACACCCTGGTCTCCCAGGGCGCCGACGTGATCCTGCCCGTCGCCGGCCCGGCCGGTGAGGGTGGCCTGCAGGCCGCCCAGGCCTCCGGTGGCAAGGTCGTCGGCATGTGGGTCGACACCGACGGCTACGTGAGCATGCCGTCCTACTCCTCGATCATCGCGACCTCGGTCGGCAAGGCCATGGACGTCGCCGTGTTCGAGGCCATCAAGGCGTCGAAGGAGGGCACCTTCAACAACGAGGTGTACGTCGGCACCCTCGAGAACGAGGGCGCCTACCTGGCCCCGTTCCACGACTTCGACTCGAAGGTCTCCGCCGAGACGAAGGCCGAGCTCGAGCAGATCAAGGCCGACATCATCTCCGGCGCGATCAAGATCGAGGCGTGACCCGCACCACCTGACACCGCGAGGGGAGGCCGAAACGGCCTCCCCTCGCGCGTCCCCCCATCCGCCACCGAGCCCCATGGAAGGATTCCGCCCGTGAGCAACGAAGACACGGCCGGCCTGCGACTGCGCGGCATCACCAAACGCTTCGGCACCTTCACCGCCAACGACGCGGTCGACCTGGACGTGGTCCCCGGCGAGATCCACTGCCTCCTGGGCGAGAACGGGGCCGGCAAGTCCACCCTCATGAACGTCCTGTACGGTCTCTACCAGCCCGACGGTGGCGAGATCCTCATCGACGGGGTCCCGCAGAAGTTCACCAACCCGAAGCAGGCCATGGCGGCCGGCATCGGCATGGTCCACCAGCACTTCATGCTGGTCGAGGTCTTCACCGTGGCCGAGAACATGATGCTCGGCAACGAGGGCGGCTTCGTCCTCGACAAGAACGCCGCGCGGACCAAGGTGCGCCAGCTGGCCGAGCGCTACAAGATGCCGGTCGACCCCGACGCCGTGGTCGAGGAGTTGCCGGTCGGCGTCCAGCAGCGCGTCGAGATCCTCAAGGCGCTCGCCAACGACGCGAAGTACCTCATCTTCGACGAGCCGACCGCCGTGCTCACCCCGCAGGAGATCGACGAGCTCATGGCCGTCATGCAGGTCCTGCGCGACGAGGGCAAGGCGATCGTCTTCATCACCCACAAGCTGCGCGAGGTCCGGGCCATCGCCGACCGCATCACCGTCATGCGCCGCGGCAAGATCGTCGGCCACGCCGAGCCGGGCACCTCCGAGGCCGACCTGGCCGAGCTCATGGTGGGCCGTGCCGTCGACCTGCGCATCGCCAAGGAGGCACCCGCAACGCGCGACGTCCGCCTCGAGGTGCGCGACCTGAAGGTCGCCAACGCGGCCGGCGGCATCGTCGTCGACGGCGTGAGCTTCGACGTGCGCGGGGGCGAGATCCTCTGTGTCGCCGGCGTCGAGGGCAACGGCCAGTCCGAGCTCGCCGACACCCTGCTGGGCAACATCCCGCCCCTGTCGGGGACCCTGATCCTCGACGGGGTGGACATCACCCGGGCCCGCCCCGCGGCCACGATCGGCGCCGGCATGGGGTTCGTGCCCGAGGACCGTGAGGACGACGGCTTCGTCAGCACCTTCTCGGTCGCCGAGAACCTCGTGCTCAACCGCGTCACCCAGCCACCGTTCAGCAAGGGCGTCGCGCTCGACCTGGGCGCGATCGCCGAGAACGCCGAGAAGCTGAAGGACGAGTTCGACATCCGCACCCAGGCGGTGTCCAGCCCCATCTCCTCGCTGTCGGGCGGCAACAAGCAGAAGGTCATCCTGGCCCGGGAGCTCTCCCGCGACCTGTCGCTGCTGGTGGCCAGCCAGCCGACCCGCGGCGTGGACGTGGGCGCCATCGAGTTCCTGCACCGCCGCATCGTCGACGAGCGGGACAAGGGCACCGCGGTCCTGCTGGTGTCGACCGAGCTCGACGAGGTCGAGGCGCTCGCCGACCGGGTGCTGGTGATGTACCGCGGCAAGGTGGTCGGCATCGTGGGCCCCGACACCCCGCGCGACGTCATGGGCCTGATGATGGCCGGCGCCAGCCACGAGGAGGCGGTCCGGGCGGCCGCCGAGCACCCCACCCCGTTGGTGGAACAGGTGCACGAGGCCGAGGTCCACCGGACCGAGGCGCCCGAGGGCCAGGAGGGGAACCGATGACCGAACTCACGACTCCGGCGACCAAGCGTCGCGCCACCTTCCAGTGGCGCGGCATCGCGATCACGGTGGCGGCCTTCGTGCTGGCGCTGCTCGCCGGCGCGATCCTGATGATCGTCAGCGACCCCGAGGTGGCCGGCCAGTTCGCCTACCTGTTCACGGCCCCCGCCCTGCCGCTGGGGGCGGCGTGGGGCAAGGTCTCCTCGGCCTACTCGGCGCTGGCCGTGGGTGCGATCGGCTCCCCGGCCGCGCTGGCCGCGACCACGCGCGAGGCGGCCCCGCTGATCTGTGCCGGCCTCGGCGTCGGCCTGGGCTTCCGCGCCGGCCTGTTCAACATCGGTGCGCAGGGCCAGGCGATCATCGGCGCGATCCTGGCCGCGTGGGTGGGCTTCGCCCTCCAGCTGCCGCCCGTGCTGCACCTCATCGTCGCCCTGACCGCCGGCGTCATCGGCGGTGCCGTGTGGGGTGGCATCGTCGGCTACCTCAAGGCCAAGACCGGTGCCCACGAGGTCATCGTGACCATCATGTTCAACTACATCGCGGTGGGCATCCTGGCCTGGCTGCTCACCACCAAGGCGTTCCTGCGCCCCGGCCGCCAGGACCCGATCTCGCCGGCCGTCCACGACACCTCCACCTTCCCGAGCATCTTCGGCCAGCTCCACGTCGGCTTCCTCGTGGCGCTGCTCGCGGCCCTCGGCACCTGGTGGCTCATCGAGCGCTCCACGATCGGCTTCACGATCCGGGCCGTGGGCGCCAACCCGCACGCCGCCGGCACGGCCGGCATGGACGTCGCCCGGACCACGATCATCACCATGGCGATCGCGGGCCTGCTCGCCGGCCTGGCCGGCGTCCAGTCCGCGATCGGCCCCGCCGCCAACGGCGTCCCGACGCCGCTGAGCCAGGGCATCGTCGGCTCGGTCGGCTTCGACGCCATCACGGTCGCGCTGCTCGGTCGCTCGCGGCCGCTGGGCATCGTCTTCGCCGGGCTGCTGTTCGGCGGCCTGCACGCCGGTGGTCTCTCCATGCAGAGCATCGCCGGCACCCCGTTGACCCTCTCGATGGTGCTGCAGGCCCTCATCGTGCTGTTCGTCGCCGCCCCCGGCCTCGTCCGCACGCTCGTCCCGTTCCTGCGCGAGCGTCGCGCCGTCGTCGCCGGAGGTCAGGCATGAGCACCACCACCATCGCCCCCCGTGACGAGGTCATCCACCTCGACCACACCGAGTCCCGCGAGGCCCGGCGCGCGCGCCTGTCCTCCGGCGGCCTGATGGCCGGCATCGGCCTCGTCCTGCTCATCCTGGCGTTCCGCACCAAGGGCGAGGCCCAGTACGCGCTGTCGGGGTATTTCGACGCCGTCCAGCTGCCCACCTTCTCGCTGCCCGGCCTGGCCACCGTCCTGGTCTGTGGCCTGGTCACACTGGCGGTCGGCGTGGGCTTCCTGAGCGGACGCCTCAATGCGCGGCTGCGCACGGGGGCGGCCGCGCTGGCCGGCATCGCCGTGATGCTCGGCCTGATCACGTGGGCCGCGTCCGGCGTCGGGCTGCCGTTCCAGGTCAGCAACCAGCTCGCCGGCACCATCGCCCTGGCCACCCCGCTGGTGCTGGGCACCCTGGGCGGCGTCCTGTGCGAGAACTCCGGCGTGGTCAACGTCGCCATCGAGGGCCAGTTCCTCGTCGCGGCGTTCACGGCGGCGACCGTGGGCTCGGTGACCAAGTCGATCCCGATGGCCCTCGTGGCCGCCATGATTGCGGGCGTCCTGATGGCCGCGATGCTGGCGGTGTTCGCGATCCGCTACATCGTCGACCAGGTCGTCCTGGGCGTCGTGCTCAACCTGTTCGCGTCCGGCCTGACGGGCTTCATCTTCGACCAGCTGGTCCAGCCGAACTCGGGCGCGCTCAACAGCGCCCCGATCATGCAGGCGATCCCGATCCCGGTCCTGTCGGCCATCCCGCTGCTGGGCCCGGTGCTGTTCAACCAGACGATCCTGGTCTACCTGGCGATCCTGTCGGTGTTCATCGTCGCCTTCCTGCTCTACCGCACCCGCTGGGGCCTGCGCGTCCGCTCCGTCGGTGAGCACCCCGCGGCGGCCGACACGGTCGGCATCTCGGTGCGCGCGGTCCGCTGGCAGGCGGTGCTGCTGGGCGGCGTGTTCGCCGGCCTCGGCGGCGCGTTCTTCACGATCGGCTCCACGGGCGCCTTCAACAAGGACATCACCGTCGGTAACGGCTTCATCGCCCTGGCGGCGCTGATCATGGGCCGCTGGCACCCCGTGCGCGCGGCGCTGATGGCCGTGTTCTTCGGCTTCGTCACCCAGTTGGCCACCCAGCTGCAGAGCCTGTCCACGCCGATGCCCAGCCAGTTCCTGCTGATGCTGCCCTACATCGCGACCGTCATCGCGGTGGCCGGCCTCATCGGGCGCTCGCGCGGCCCGGCCGCCGACGGCGTGCCTTATACGAAGTGAATGCGATGCGCGGAGCGGATCGCATGAGCGACGTCATCGACTGGGACCTCCTGCGCGCCACGGCCCGCGAGGCGTGTGCCACGGCGTACGCGCCCTACTCCGGCTACCCGGTGGGCGCGGCCGCGCTGGTGGACGACGGCCGGGTCGTGTCGGGCTGCAACGTCGAGAACGCCGGGTACGGCGTCACGCTGTGCGCCGAGTGCGGCCTGGTCTCCGACCTCGTGCGCGGCGGGGGAGGGCGCCTGCTCGCGTTCACGTGCTGCAACGGTGAGGGCGACGTGATCATGCCCTGCGGCCGTTGCCGCCAGCTGCTCTGGGAGCACGGCGGGGCCGACCTGCTGGTCGAGACGCCTGAGGGCGTCCTGTCGATGACCGAGGTGCTCCCGCAGGCCTTCGGGCCCGAGGCACTGGGGAAGTGACCACCGCGGACCGGGCGATCGGGAGGCTGCCGAAGGTCGCCCTGCACGACCACCTCGACGGCGGGCTGCGGGCGGCCACGGTCGCCGAGCTGGCCGCCGAGGCGGGCCACCCCCTCCCGGCCCCCGGCGGGGCGCTGGGGGACTGGTTCTTCGACGCCGCTGACTCCGGCTCGCTGGTCCGGTACCTGACGACCTTCGAGCACACCATCGCGGTCATGCAGACCGCTGACCAGCTGCGCCGCGTGGCGCGCGAGTGGGTCGAGGACCTGGCCGCCGACGGCGTCGTGTACGGCGAGGCGCGCTGGGCACCCGAGCAGCACACGCGCGGGGGCCTGTCCATCCCGGACGCCGTCGCCGCGGTCGGCGCCGGCCTGGCCGACGGCATGGCCGCGGCGGAGGCCGCTGGGACGCCCTTCGTGGCGCGTCAGCTGGTGACGTCGCTGCGGCACACGCC
Organism: Propioniciclava sp. MC1595; assembly: GCF_017569205.1. Classification (GTDB taxonomy): domain Bacteria; phylum Actinomycetota; class Actinomycetes; order Propionibacteriales; family Propionibacteriaceae; genus Propioniciclava. The sequence goes on along the minus strand of NZ_CP071870.1, from coordinate 2,192,668 downwards.
TCCCAACCCGGAGGTGGTCGAGCTCGCGGTCGCGGGGGAGCACCTCGTCGCCGGCTTCGACCTCGCCGGGCCCGAGGACGGCTTCGGTGCCGAACTGCACGCGGCGTCGTTCGCCCGGCTGCGCGAGACGTTCACCCCGTTCACGGTGCACGCGGGCGAGGCGGCCGGGGTGGCCTCCATCGCGGGCGCGCTCCACGTGGGGGCGCTGCGGCTGGGGCACGGTGTGCGGGTGGTCGAGGACATCACCCGCGACGCGTCCGGCTACCGGCTGGGGCCGGTGGCCCGCTGGGTGCTGGACCGACGCATCCCGCTCGAGGTGAGCCCGAGCTCCAACCTGCAGACGGGCATCTGCGGGACCGTGACCGAACACCCCTTCGGGCTGCTCGAGCGCCTCGGCTTCGTCGTCACGGTCAACTGCGACAACCGGCTGATGAGCCGCACGTCCTACACGCGCGAGACCGAGCTGCTGGTCGAGGCGTTCGGGTACGGCCCGGCCGACCTCGAGCGGTTCGCCACGGACGCCGCGCGCGCGGCCTTCCTGCCCCACGAGGAGCGGGAACGGCTGGTCGCCGAGGTCATCGCCCCGGCGTACGAGGGCCTCTGATCAGAAGAACAGCTTGACGCCCAGGCCGTGGGCCACGATGCCGGCGATGCCGAGGGTCACCGCGGCGCCGACCACGACGAACGCGGCCCACCCGAGGGCCTTGTGCAGCGCCACGTTCGCGCCGGGCTCGGTCGCGACGGCGAGCTGGCGCACGCCGAGGGAGAACAGGGCCGGCAGGCCGGCGCCCAGCAGCAGGCCGATCGCGAGGACCTTCCACACGGCGTCGAGCGCCGCCATGGCCTGGCTCATCGGGCCACCTCCTCGGTCTGGAGGGCGGCCGGGGTGTCCGGGGCCTCCCAGTCGTCGTTCACGTTGTGGTGCCCGATCGGCTTGATGCGGGAGTGCAGCCACATCCTCAGCGCCAGCCCGCACAGGATCGCGAAGATCGTGACCGGGCCGAGCCAGGGGCCGAGGGTGGTGCCGATCCACCACATGACGGCGCCCACGACGGCCGCGGACGGCAGCGTGATCAGCCAGGCCAGGCCCATGCGGCCGGCGATGCCCCAGCGGACCTCCGCGCGGCGGCCGAGGCCCGAACCCAGGATCGAGCCCGTCGCCACGTGGGTGGTCGAGAGCGCGAAGCCGAGCTGCGAGCTGGACAGGATGACCGCGGCCGAGGAGGCCTCGGCGGCCATGCCCTGCGGCGAGGAGATCTCGACCAGGCCCTTGCCCATGGTGCGGATGATGCGCCAGCCGCCCAGCCAGGTGCCCAGGGCGATGGCGGACGCGCAGGTGACCTTCACCCACAGCGGGATGGCGTGGGTGTCGACCCAGTGCCCGGACGCGATCAGCGCGAGCGTGATCACACCCATGGTCTTCTGGGCGTCGTTGGCGCCGTGCGCCAGGGAGACGAGGGAGGCGGTGCCGACCTGGCCCCAGCGGAAGCCCTTGTCCATGACGGACTCGGCGACGCCGCGGGCGATGCGGAACACCAGCCAGGTGCCGACCATCGCGACGAACACGGCGATGAGCGGGGAGGCAAGGCCGGGGAGGATGATCTTGCCGACCACGCCGTCCAGCTTGGCGCCCTCGCCGACCCACTTGACGCCGTCGACGCCCATGCCGGCGATCGTGGCGCCGATGAGGCCGCCGAACATGGCGTGGGACGAGCTGGAGGGCAGGCCGCGCAACCACGTGAAGAGGTTCCACACGATGGCGCCGATCAGGCCGGCCAGGAGGATCATCAACAGCGGGCGGCCGCCGTCGGTGAGGAGTTCGGTGCGGGGCGTCCCGTCGGGGTTCTGGATGCGGATGACCGCGTTGGTGACCGTGAGGGCCACCTCGACCGACAGGAACGCGCCGATGAGGTTCAGCACGGCGCACAGACCCACGGCGAACTTGGGTGTCAGCGCCTTCGTCGCGATGGACGTCGCCATCGCGTTGGCCGTGTCATGGAAACCATTGGTGAAGTCGAAGGCCAGTGCCGTCACGACGGCCAGCACCAGCAGGACCAACTCAGGGGTCACATCACGAAAGCGTAGCCCGAAGTTCACCCGGAGTTCACCTTCAGGTGGTGGTTGCAGCGACCAATTGAACAGGTAACGTGGGGCGGTGGGCCCGACGGGGTGCAATAGACTCGCGCGCATGACTTCTCGGATCCTCACCGCCGCTGCCTGGCCGTACGCGAACGGGCCGCGCCACATCGGGCACGTGTCCGGCTTCGCCGTGCCCGCGGACGTGTTCTCCCGCTACCAGCGCATGGCGGGCAACGACGTCCTCATGGTGTCGGGGACCGACGAGCACGGCACGGCGATCCAGGTGAAGGCCGACTCCGAGGGCCTGACCGCGCGCCAGACCGCCGACAAGTACCACCAGGTCATCGTCGAGGACCTCCAGGGCCTGGGGCTGTCCTACGACCTGTACACCCGCACGACGACGCTGAACCACCGCGCGGTCGTGCAGGAGCTGTTCACCTCGCTGCACCGCAACGGCTACGTGGTCGCCAAGACCCAGCAGGGCGCGATCTCCCCGTCGACCGGGCGCACGCTGGCCGACCGCTACATCGAGGGCGAGTGCCCGCACTGCGGCTTCGACGGGGCCCGTGGCGACCAGTGCGACAACTGCGGCCGCCAGCTCGACCCGACCGACCTGAAGAACCCGCGCAGCCGGATCAACGGGGAGGTGCCCCAGTTCGTCGAGACCGAGCACTTCTTCCTCGACCTGCCGGCCCTCGCCGAGCAGCTGCAGCAGTGGCTCGCCACCCGCACCGACTGGCGTCCGAACGTCATCCGGTTCAGCGAGCAGTTCGCCAAGGAGCTCCAGCCCCGCGCGATCACCCGCGACCTCGACTGGGGTGTCCCGATCCCGCTCGAGGGCTGGTCCGACGCCGCCATGAAGCGCATCTACGTGTGGTTCGACGCGGTCATCGGTTACCTGTCCGCCTCGGTGGAGTGGGCCAAGCGCGCCGGCGACCCCGACGCCTGGAAGAAGTGGTGGCACGACGGTGGCTCCGAGTCGTACTACTTCATGGGCAAGGACAACATCACCTTCCACACGGTCATCTGGCCCGGCATCCTGCTGGGCGCCAACGGCGCCGGCTCACTCGGCGGCACCCCGTCGGAGGTCCTCGGCACCCTCGACCTGCCCACCGAGATCGTGAGTTCGGAGTTCCTGACCATGTCGGGCTCGAAGTTCTCCAGCTCGCGCAACAAGGTGATCTACGTGCGCGACTTCCTCGCCGAGTTCGGCCCCGACGCCCTGCGCTACTACATCGCGGTGGCCGGCCCCGAGAACCAGGACACCGACTTCACCTGGGACGAGTTCGTCCGCCGCACCAACTACGAGCTCGCCAACGAGTGGGGCAACCTCGTGAACCGCTCGGTGTCGATGGCGCACAAGAACGTGGGTGCGATCCCCGCCGCCGGCGAGCTGATGGACACCGACCGCGCCCTGCTGGACGCCTGCCGCACCGGCTACGACACCATCGGCGAGCTGCTGGGCCGGGCCAAGTTCAAGCAGGCGATCACCGAGGCCATGCGCATCGTGTCGCTGGCGAACAAGTACCTCTCCGACGAGGAGCCCTGGAAGAAGAAGGACGACCCGGCCCGCCGGGACACCATCCTCCACGTGGCGCTGCAGGCCGTGCAGGACTGCAACACCCTGCTGACGCCGTTCCTGCCCCACGCCGCTCAGAAGGTGTACGAGGCGCTCGGCGGCACGGGCGTGTGGGCGGCCCAGCCCGAGATCGTCACCGTCTCCGAGGAGGGCGCGCCCGACTACCCGGTGCTCATGGGCGACTACGCGTCCGAGGGGGCCCGCTGGGCGTCGACGCCGATCGCGGTCGGGACGAAGCTGGCCAAGCCCACGCCGATCTTCGCCAAGCTCGACGACAAGCTGGGCGAGACCGGGCCCGCCTGGGCCCCCGTCCAGGCGGACTGAGCCGTGACGGCGTCCGGGCCGGAGCAGTGGGCCGCCGTCGACGAACGGCTGGCCGTATTCGCCCGCGAGGACGCCGTGCTCGCCGCCGCGCGCACCTCGACCGAGGTCTCCAGCCCGGGCATCCAGGTGTCGCGGCAGATGGGCCGGATGCTGCACATCCTGGCCCTCGCCTCGGGTGCGCGCCGGGTGCTGGAGTTCGGCACGCTGGCCGGCTACTCCACGATCTGGCTCGCGCGCGCGGTGGGCCCGTCGGGACGCGTGGTCTCGATCGAGCTCGACCGCGCCAACGCCGCGGTCGCGCGGGGCCACCTCGAGGACGCCGGCGTCTCGGCCTGGGTCGACATCCACTGCGGCCCCGCCGCGGAGGTGTCCGGGCGGATGGTGGCGGCCGGGGTCGAGCCCTTCGACCTGGTGTTCATCGACGCCGACAAGCAGAACCTGCCCACCTACGTGGAGCGGGCCCTCGAACTCACCCGCCCGGGGGCCCTGATCGTCATCGACAACGTCGTCCGCGGCGGGAGGGTCCTCGACCCGGGTGACGACCCGCAGGTGCAGGGCGTGGTCCGCGCGCTGGCGGCGCTCCAGGGCGACGACCGCGTCCAGGTCTCGATCACGCAGACGGTGGGGGAGAAGGGCTGGGACGGTTTCGCGGTGATCCGCAAGGTCGCTCCCTGACGCCTCCCCGGGCGGGCCGGCCGCTCAGGCCGTGGCGACGGCGTCCGGCTCGGGGTCACGGGCGTAGCGGGCGGCCAGCCAGGAGCAGGCCATGAGCTGCGCCTGGTGGAACACCATGAGCGGCAGCATGATCAGGCCGATCGGCTGCCCCGCGAAGAGCACGGTGGCCATCGGCAGGCCCGTGGCCAGCGACTTCTTGGTGCCGCACATCTGGATGGCGATGGCGTCCGCGCGGTTGAAGCCCAGGCGCCTGGCGGTGAACCAGGTGAACCACAGCATGAACGCCAGCAGGACAAGGCACACCACGACGAGCGCGACGATGTCGACCCAGCCGACCATCGACCAGATGCCCTCACGGATGCCCTGGGAGAACGCCGCGTACACGACCATCACGATGGACGCCTGGTCGAAGAGCTTGAGCTTCTTGTGCCGGGCGACGAAGTCGGCGGTCCAGCGGCGGGACAGCTGGCCGAGGATGAACGGCAGCAGGATCTGCACGACGAGGTCGACGATCGACCCCAGGCCGACGTTCGCGTTGCCGGTGGTGTTCATCAGCGCGATCGCGAGCAGCGGGGTGAGGAACACGCCCAGGAGGTTCGAGGCCGACGCGCTGACGATCGCTCCGGCCACGTTGCCGCGCGCGATCGAGGTGAAGTTGATCGAGCTCTGCACGGTCGAGGGGCACAGCGTCACGTAGACCATGCCGGGGATCAGCGCGGGGGCCAGCGCCCAGCCGGGCAGCAGGCCGATCGCCAGGCCGATCAGGGGGAACACGACGAACGTGAACGCCAGGATCGTCAGGTGCAGCTTCCAGTGCTTGAGGCCGCGCAGCGCCTCCTCGGGGTGTAGTCGGGCGCCGTAGAGGAAGAACAGGCAGAAGATGGCCACCTTGGTGGCCACCGACAGCACCTGCGCACCGATCCCGGTCGCGGGCAGGAAGGACGCCACGACCGCCGCGGCGATGATCGCCATCAGGAAGGGGTCGAGCTTGATCCGTGCCATGCGTGCCACGCGGACACCCTAGTGGCTACGACCGGTGCGACCTCCGTCTGGCCGGGGGTCGACCCGGGGAGCGGGCACCGTGGCCCCGTGCCGGTTCCACCCGACCGGATGGCTTCAGCAAGGTGGGGGACATGACGAACACGATCACCCCCACCGGTTCCTGGGCCCCGCCCGCCGCCCCCGTCCCCGCCGCCCCCGTGCCGCTCGAGCCGGCCCCCGGCACCCCCTACCAGCACGTCTTCCGTGAGCCCGGCCGCCGCTGGTGGCGTCCCTTCGCCTCGTTCGGTGTGTTCGCCGCCGTCTACCTCGGCATCTCGATCGCCATGGGCCTCGTGCTCGGCCTGGTCGTCGTGGCCGGCCTCAGCGCCGCACCCGACCCCGAGGCGCTCGTGACCGGCGTTGGCCTGTCCGGCTGGACGAGCGTCGGCGCTCTGCTCGCCATGAACCTCGCCTTGGCCGTGCTCATCCCGTCGGTGCTCATCGCCAACAAGGTCGCGCACCGCCTGCCCGCCGGCTACACGCACTCGGTGACCGGCCGCTTCCGGTTCGGCTGGTTCGGGATCGTCACCGCCGTCCTCACGCCCATCTGGCTGCTCTACGTCGTCATCGCCTGGTTCCTCGAGCCCGTCCCGCTGTTCACCCACGTCGAGTCCCTCGGCGTCACCGCCGCCCTCATCGCGGTCTGCCTGCTCACCACCCCGCTCCAGGCCGCCGGCGAGGAGTACTTCTTCCGCGGCTGGCTCGTGCAGAACATCGGCGTCGCGATCCCGCGTCCCGTCGTCGCCCTCGTCGTCCCCACCGTCGTGTCGGCCGGCCTGTTCGCCCTGGCCCACGGCAGCTTCGACCCGTGGATCATCGTCTCGCTGGCCGCCATGGCCGTGGCCGCCTGCTGGCTGACCTGGCGCACCGGCGGCCTCGAGGCCGCGGTGGCCCTCCACACGGTCAACAACGTGGTGATCATCGTCGGCCAGGCCGCCCTCGGCGTCCCGCTGATGGCGAACATGGTCACCGAGCAGAGCCAGGGCACCGTGACCGGCGCCGTCCTCGGCGTCGTGTCCTCGCTCGTGGCCGTCGGGGTCGTGGAGCACCTCGCCCGCCGACGCGGCATCACCCCCACCCGCTGACCCTCCCACCCACCCCCGGGGCCCGCACCGAGCACGGTGCGGGCCCCGCTAAGGTTTCGGCCATGGTCGAGGTGATGGACTTCCGGGAGATGGGCGAGGCCCTCGGGGACGCGTGCGCGGTGTTGCGCAGCAACGCGGGGACGGCGGGTCTGGCCGCGCCGGTGCCGACGTGCCCCGGGTGGACCGTGCACGACCTCGTCGCCCACCAGGGCCTGGTCCACCGGTGGGCGGCCGCCTACATCGCGCGGACGGGGCGCCCCGCGCCCGACGCGATCGTGCTCGCCGAGGCCGACGCCGCGCCCGACCTGCTCGACTGGTTCGACGAGGGCATGGTCGTACTCCTCAACGCCGTGGCCAACGCGCCGGCCGACCTCGACGTGAAGTTCTTCCTGCCCGACGCCCCGCCCCCGCGCGACGCCTGGCTGCGCCGCCAGGTCCACGAGACCACGATCCACGCCGTCGACGCGATGGCCGCCCGGCTGGGCCGCGCCCCGCGAGCCGACGAGGTCTGGGTCAAGCCGTGGCTGGCGGCCGACGGTGTCGACGAGGTGCTCACCGGGTTCGTGGTGCGCCGCAACCCGCAGACGTCGCTCCCGCGCACGCAGACCGTGCTGTTCAAGGCGACCGACGTCGACCGCTCGTGGCTGGTCCGGTTCACCCACGACGGCGCGGTGACCACGCGCGACACCCCCGACGAGCCCGCCGACGTCACGGTCACCGGGACCGCCCGCGAGCTGTACCTGTCCGTGTGGAACCGCGGGCGGGAGGCCGAGGCGTCCGACCCCACCTGGTGGGACGACTGGGCCGAGCACGTCAAGGTCACCTGGGCGTGAACCGCGTCCCGGTCACGGACGCCGCCGACCCGCGCCTGTCCGACTACGTCGCCCTGCGCGACACGTCCCTCCGCAAGAGCCTCGAGTCCGAGCGCGGCCTGTTCATCGCGGAGGGCGAGAAGGTCATCCGACGGGCGATCGAGGCCGGGCACCGCCCGCGCTCGTTCCTGCTCGCCGAGCGCTGGATCCCCGGCCTGGCCGACCTGATCGACCTGCACCCCGACGCCCCGGTCTACGTCGTCAGCGAGGACCTGCCCGAGGCCGTCACCGGGTTCCACGTGCACCGCGGCGCGCTGGCGTCCCTGCACCGCGCCGAGCCCACGCCGATGGCCGACCTGCTCGGCCTGCGCCGGCTCGTCGTGGCCGAGGACATCGTCGACCACACCAACGTGGGGGCGATCCTCCGCAACGCCGCCGGCCTCGGCTGGGACGGCGTCCTGCTCGCCCCGCGGGCGGCCGACCCGCTCTACCGGCGCTCGATCAAGGTCAGCATGGGCACGGTGTTCTCCCTGCCGTGGGCCCGCGTCGACGACTGGGCGACCGCCATCCCGTCGCTGCGGGCGGCCGGCTTCACCGTGGTCGCGCTCGCGCTCACCCCGGACGCCGTCGGCCTGGACGACCTCGTGGCCGCGGGCTTGCCCGACAAGCTGGCGATCGTGGTCGGCACCGAGGGGGAGGGGCTGTCGCGCCGCTGGATCGAGCAGGCGGACGCCGTGGTCTCGATCCCCATGGCCCACGGGGTCGACTCGCTCAACGTCGCCGCCGCCACGGCCGTGGCGTGCTGGGCGCTGCGCTGAGGCGCGGTTCGGCCGGGCTCAGTCCTCGTCGGCGAACTTCTTCTTGGGGGTGACCGGCCAATCCTCGGGGTAGAGGTGGGCCAAGTCGTTCTTCTGCTGCTCGAGGTGGCGGTAGCTGCGCGAGGACAGCCGGTCGCCGAAGACGATGCCGTTGAGGTGGTCGGTCTCGTGCTGCAGGCAGCGGGCCAGCGTGCCGTCGCCGGTCACGGTGACCTCGTTGCCCCACGGGTCCAGACCGGTGCAGGTGGCGGTGTCGGGACGCGCCAGGGGCTGGTAGCCGCCGGGGAAGGAGAGGCAGCCCTCCTCGGACTTGTCCAGCGAGCGGTCCTTGCCCGTCGGGGTGGTCACGACCGGGTTGCAGATCGCTCCCACGTGGATGCGCTCGTCGGCGTCGGGGCACTCGTACACGAACAGCGAGATGCCCAGGCCGACCTGCGTCGCGGCCAGCCCCACGCCGCGGGCGGCGCGCATCGTGGCGAACATGTCGCGCACCAGCTGGTGCAGCTCGTCGTCGAAGGACGTGACCGGCTTCGTCTCCTCGTGCATCACCGGGGTGCCCCACCGGGTGATGGGCAGCACGGTGCCGCCGGTCATGAGGTCCTCGATCGCCATGTCTTCTCCGTTCGCGTGGTTGGTCGTCGGGCAACCCGTCCATTCTGGCACGCTGGCCGACATGGACCCCGCCCAGCCCGACGCCGGCCTCCTCGCCGACCTCGACGCCTGGGGCGAGCACCTGCGCCTGGGCCGCAACCTGTCCCCGCACACCCGGCGTGCCTACGCCGGCGACCTGCTCGACCTCGCCACGTGGGTGGCGACCCGGGGGGTCTCGGCCTGGGGGCAGGTCGACCACCGCCTCCTGCGGGCCTGGCTGGCCGACCTGCACCGCCGAGGGGCCGAGCGCACCACGAT